>DATJVB010000116.1:0-9995 GCA_035502055.1 Thermoplasmata archaeon
GAGGAGGGCCTCCTGCTCCTCGAGGGTGTATCCCCCTGTCCCGGTCGGGTCGAGGAGGAAGAGGACGACCGTCGCCGCCCCGCGCACCGCCGCCTCGGCCTCCGCCTCTGCGGGGTTGGCCCGCCGAGCACGACCGAGCACCCCGGGGGTGTCGAGGACCTGCAGGCGGTCGAACCCGAGGTCGGCGTGGCCCAGGGCGATCGAGAGCGTGGTGAACGGGTAGTCGGCGACCTTCGGGTGGGCGCTGGACATCCGGGCCACGAGGGACGATTTCCCGACGTTGGGGAACCCCGCGATGACGAGCGTCGGCTTTGACGGGTCGACCTTCGGTCGCTCGGCCAGGAACCGGTCGACCTCCCTCAGTCGCGCGATGTCCGCGTCGACTTCGCGGACGAAGCTAGAGAGCCGGCCGTAGTAGGCACGGACCGCCTCGCCCAGCATCTCCGGACCGTGGAGCCGACGGGCCTCCCGCTCGGTCTCTCGCTGGAGGCCACGGATCCGCTCCTCGGCCCGGCGGATCCGGGTGACGGACCGGTCGAGCGAGCCCTCCCCGAACCGCTCGGCGACAAGGACCCGTTCGAACGGGGTGAGGGGCGGCCGGAGGAACCGTCGGGTCTCGAGGCGGAGGTGCCGGACGACCGTCGCCCCCGCGCGGACGACCTTGAGCTCGGCCCGCCGCCGGTCGCGCTCGGCCTTCGTCTCTCCGTGGGGGGTCGCGAGCGAGGCCCGGTGGAACGCCACGTCAAGGATCTCGACCGAGGGCGCCACCGGGGGAGGGCTGCCGCGATGCTTTCGTCGCGCCGGTACCTGAGGGCACATGGGTCGTACGGCGGGCCCGAGCCCCGAGCCCCGAATACCTTTGCGAGGGGCGACGGGCCGTCGGGGTCCCCCTAGGATTTATGGTTCGGACCGCTCGCCCTGCCGGGGATCACCGTGCCTCGATGGATACCGGACGAACCCGGGGAGGAGCAGGCCCTGTTGGACGCCCTCGGCATCCCGTCCGCGGACGCCCTGTTTGCCGACGTCCCGAAGAAGGCCCGGATCGGACGGATCGGGATCGCCGCGGGCCTGGAGGAGCCCGAGGTGGTCGCCGACATCGACAAGATCCTCGACCGGAACCGCCCCCTGTCAAAGTTCTCGAGCTTCCTCGGCGGCCGGATCTCCACCCGATACAGCCCGGCCGCGGTCGACTCGATCCTCTCCCGGAGCGAGTTCTTCACGTCATACACCCCGTACCAGCCCGAAGCGAGCCAGGGGATGCTGCAGGCGCTGTTCGAGTTCCAGAGCCTCTGGGTCGAGCTCACCGGGCTCGAGGCGGCGAACGCCTCGCTGTACGACGGCGCCACCGCCGCCGGGGAAGCGCTCCTCCTCTGCCGACGGATCCGCGAGGGACGCCGGTTCCTCGTCCCCGCGAGCCTTCCCTGGGAGGAGAAGAGCGTCCTCGAGAACTACGCCGCGGGACACCCGATCCGGATCGAGGAGGTGCCGTTCGACGACCGTACGGGCGGCCTCGACCTCGAGTACGTCCGCACGGCGGTCGCGTCCGGCGACGTCTTCGGGATGCTCGCCGACCTCCCGAACGGCTTCGGGCACGTCGACCCCGTCCTTCCGGATCTCAAAGGCGCCCTCGGGGTGGTTCCCCTCGTCGTCGCCGCCGATCCCCTCGCACTCTCCGTCCTCGCGCCCCCCGGGGACTGGGGCGCCGACATCGTCGTCGGCGAGGGGCAGGGGTTCGGGCTCCCGCCGTCGTTCGGGGGTCCGCTGCTGGGCCTCTTCGCCTGCCGACGCGAGCACCTGCGGCTCTCGCCCGGGCGCATCGTCGGGGCCACGACCGACGTCGACGGCCGCCGGGCGTTCACCCTCACCCTCCAGACCCGCGAGCAGCACATCCGCCGGTCGCGGGCGACGTCGAACATCTGCACGAACGAGTCGCTCCTCGCCCTCGCGTTCGTCGTCTACGCGAGCGTGGTGGGTCCGTCGGGGCTCGCGAAGCTCCAGGGCCAGCTCGCCGAGCGAGCGAGGACGCTCGCGGCGGCGCTGGGCGGGATCGATGGGCTCTCGGCGCCCCGGTTCGAGGCGCCGTACCTGGGCGAGTTCGCGATCGAGCTCCGCCGGGGGACCGCCGGGGAGTTCCTCGACCGGCTGCGGCGTCGGAAGGTCCTCGGCGGCCACCCCCTCGCGGACCCGCGACCGGGGCGCGGCGCGTCGGCTCCGGAGCGGATCCTGACCGCCGCGACCGAGTTCACCGACGAAAAGCAGATCCAGAAGTACGCCCGGGCCGCCCGCGCCGCGATGGCGGCCGCCGGGAGGTCGGCATGACGTTCCGCCAGGCCCGGTGGGACGAGCCGCTCCTCTGGGAGCTCGAGCCGGCGGCCCCCCCGCCCGCCGTCCCCGAACCGATCCCGGGCGTGCCCGAGCGGATGCGCCGGCAGCGACCGGTCCGGTGGCCCGAACTGAGCGAGCTCGAGGTGGTGCGCCACTACACCCGGCTCTCGCAGATGAACTTCGGGATCGACACGAGCGCCTACCCGCTCGGCTCGTGCACGATGAAGTACAATCCGAAGGTCTCGGAGCGGCTCGCCCGCCGCCCCGGTGCGGCGGAGCTCCACCCGTACCAGCCCGAGGCGACGGTCCAGGGGGCGCTCGAGGTCGTCTGGAGGCTCGAGCGGGCCCTCGCGCGCATCACCGGGCTGCCCGAGGTGTCGCTCCAGCCCGCCGCGGGGGCCCACGGCGAGTTCGCGGCGCTCCTCATGACCCGGGCGTACTTCCGGGACCGGGGCGAGCTCGACCGGAGGACGGAGGTCCTCCTGCCGGACACCGCGCACGGGACCAACCCCGCGTCGGCGATGATGGCCGGGTTCACGACCCGGGAGGTCCCGTCGCACGACGGATGCGTCGACCTCGCCGCGCTGAAGGCGGCGGTGAGCGACCGCACCGCGGCGTTCATGCTGACCAACCCCAACACCGCCGGCCTGTTCGAGTCGGAGATCGTGGAGATCGCGAAGACCGTCCACGACGCGGGCGGCATCCTCTACTACGACGGCGCGAACCTCAACGCGATCCTCGGCGTCACCGCACCCGGGCGGATGGCGTTCGACATCGCGCACCTCAACCTCCACAAGACGTTCGCGACGCCCCACGGAGGGGGCGGTCCGGGCGCCGGGGTCCTCGCCGCCGACGAGCGGCTCGCCCCGTACCTGCCCGTCCCCCGCGTCGTGAAGACGGGGCGCCGGTACCGCCTCGACTACGACCGCCCGAAATCGATCGGGAAGATCAAGACGGCGTACGGCAGCTTCGGCCTCGACCTGCGGGCATACGCGTTCATCCTCGCCCACGGCGAGGAGGGGCTCCGCCACGTCGCCCGGCGGGCGGTGCTGAACGCGAACTACCTCGGCGCTCGGCTCGGGCGGCTCCTCCCGCGCCCGTTCCGGCCGCTCGTGAAGCACGAGTTCCTGCTCTCGGGGGCGCCGCTCAAGGAGCGGGGGGTCCGGACCCTCGACCTCGCGAAGCGGCTCCTCGACGAGGGCGTCCACGCCCCGACGGTCTACTTCCCCAGCCTCGTCGAGGAGGCCCTCATGATCGAGTTCCCCGAGACGGAGAGCCTCGCGGAGATCGACCGGTTCGTCGACGCGTTCGCGCGGGCGGTGGGCGATTCCGCGGAGAACCTCCACGCCGCGCCCCGGTCGCTCTCGGTCGGACGCGTGGACGAGGTGAAGGCGGCGCGCGATCTCGTCCTGTCGCGGCGGGACCTCGCGGGCGCGGTCGCAAAGGTTGAAGCCCCGCGCCCGGTGCCGTCCGGCGGATGAAGCAGCGGGTCGCCCGTATCTTCGAACGGCTCCCCTCGGCCGCCGAGGCGATCGTCGTCGCGAACGCGATCGACCCCCATCTCGATCAGAGCTTCTTCTACCTGTTCGACGTCCCGAGCGGTCTGTTCGAGGGATCGATCGCCGTCGCGTTCCCCGACGGCCGGACGACGGTCCTCTCCTCCCCCCTCGAGGAGGAGTCGGCCCGCCAAGCGGCGAAGCAGGACCCGTCGATCGAGGTCGTCGTCCCGCGGGGACGGGAGGAGTCCGACGCGATCGTCGACCGGCTCCTCCCCCGGTCCGGCCCCATCGCGCTCAACTTCCGCGAGCTCACCCACGAGTGGTTCCTCCGCCTCGCGAAGGCCCGGCCCAACGCGCCGTGGGTCGACGCGAGCGACGCGGTGCGCCGCGCGCGGATGGTAAAGGACGCCGCCGAGCTCGCCCGGCTCGAGCGCGCCGCCGCGATCGGCTCGACGGTCGCGACGCAGATCCCCGGGCTCCTCCGGGCCGGGATCACCGAATTCGAACTCGCCGCGGAGATCGAGTACCGGATGATGCGGGCGGGCGCGAGCGGCCGCAGCTTCTCGACGATCACGGCGTTCGGCTCCCACTCCGCCGAGCCGCACTTCGTTCCCGGCGACCGGCGGCTCGAGCCCGGGCAGTCGATCGTCTGCGACTTCGGCGCCTTCTACCAGCGGTACGCGAGCGACATCACCCGATCGTTCCACTTCGGGCCCACGGACCCCGAGCTCAAGCGGGTCCACGACACCGTGGAGGCGGCGCAGTCGGCCGCCCTCGCCATCTTGAGGGCCGGCGTCCCCGCGAAGGAGGTCCACCTCGCGGCCCAGGCGGTCATCGACGCCTCCCCGTGGAGGGGCCGGTTCACCCACGGGCTCGGCCACTCGATCGGGCTCGCCGTGCACGACGGCTTCGGCATGAACGGGCTCGTCGACGAGCCGCTCGAGACCGGGATGACGATCACCGTGGAGCCGGGGATCTACCTCCCGGGCCACGGCGGCGTCCGGATCGAGGACGACGTCGTGGTGACGGACACCGGTTACCGGTTCCTCACCACCGCCCCGCGCGCGTACCTCGAGGTGCCGGCGTGAGGCTCGGCCTCCTCACCGGAGGCGGGGACTGTCCCGGGCTCAACGCGGCGATCCGGGGCGCGGTGTACCGGGCGAACCGGCTGGGGCACGAGACCGTCGGCTTCCTCGACGGCTGGAAGGGGCTCCGGGACGGGGCGGCCCGGCCGCTCGCCCCGGAGGACGTCCAGGCATCCATCGTCGAGGGGGGCACGCTCCTCGGAAGCTCCCGGACGAACCCGTTCCGGAACGAGTCCGAGGCCGTGAAGGTCGAGGAGACGATCCGGCGGGAGCGGCTCGACGGCGTGGTCGCGATCGGCGGCGACGACACGCTCGGCGCCGGATGGGCGCTCGCCCGCCGGGGCGGCCACGTGGTCGGCGTGCCGAAGACGATGGACAACGACGTCTCGGAGACCGACTGGACGTTCGGGTTCGACAGCGCCGCGACGGTGTCGATGGAGGCGGTCGAGCGGCTCCGCGACACCGCCCGCAGCCACCACCGGGCCGTCGTCCTCGAGGTGATGGGACGGCACGCGGGGTGGGTCGCCCTCGCGACCGGGCTCGCCGCCGCCGCCGACGCGACGCTCCTCCCCGAGGAGCCGTTCTCCGAGACCGAGCTCCTCGACCGGGTCCGGGCCGCGGTCCGGGCGCGCGGCTACGCCGTCGTCGTCGCCTCCGAGGGGATCGACGTCGGCCGATCCGCCGGCGCCGCGGCCGAAAACGACGAGTTCGGCCACGCGCTCCTCAAGGAGCGCGGCGTCGGCGCGGCCGTCGCGGCCCGGATCGAGGCGGCGCTCGGCATCGAGGCCCGCTCCGCCCAGATCGGGCACATCCAGCGGGGCGGCCCCCCGACGCTCTTCGACCGGATCCTCGCGACCCGGCTCGGCGTCCACGCGGTCGACCTCGCCCACGCCGGCCGGTGGGGCCAGGTGGCGGTCCTCCGCGGGGAGCGCGTCGAGGGGGTCCCGTTCGAGCGCGCCGTCGGCGCGTCGAAGCGGGTCGACGCCCCGTGGCTCGACCTCCTCCACACGTTCGACGCCCGGTAACCGATGCCGGTACGCGCGCTCTGGTGGGATCGCGGCGCCCTCGCGGTCATCGACCAGCGCGCGCTCCCGGGCCGCGAGCGCCGGCTCCGGCTCCGGACCGAGCGGGCCGTCGCGGAGGCGATCCGAACGCTCACCGTCCGGGGCGCCCCGACGATCGGCGTCGCGGGCGCGTACGGCATGGCCCTCGCGGCCCGGGGCGGCCGGCTCTCGCCCGACCGCGCGGCGCGCTACTTGGGGAGCACCCGCCCGACGGCCCGCGACCTGTTCGTCGGGATCGAGGCGGTCCGCGCGGCGTGGGCCGCCGGGGACGACCCGCTCGCCGCGGCCCACGCCTACCGGGCGGCGGTGGTCGGCGAGTGCCACCGGATCGGCGAGGCGGGCGCCCCCCTCGTCGTCCGGTCGCCGCGGGTCCTCACGCACTGCAACGCGGGCGCGCTCGCGACCGTCGAATGGGGGACCGCGCTCGCGCCGATCCGCGTCGCCCGGGACCGGGGGGCGCGGCCGTTCGTCTGGGTCGACGAGACCCGTCCGCTCCTCCAGGGCGCCCGGCTCACCGCGTGGGAGCTTCGGCGGGACCGGATCCCGCACGCCGTCATCGCCGACAACGCGGCCGGGCACTTCATGCGCCGCCGCGAGGTCGACGCGGTCCTCGTGGGCGCCGACCGGATCGCCCGGAACGGGGACTTCGCCAACAAGGTCGGGACGTACGAGAAGGCCGTCGTCGCCCGCGAGAACGGGATCCCGTTCTACGTCGCGGCCCCGTGGAGCACCTTCGACGGCGAGCGGGCCGACGGGGAGTCGATCCCCATCGAGGAGCGCCGCCCGGAGGAGGTCGCGCGGTTCGCGGGCCGGACGACGACGCCGCGGGGGAGCCCGGCCCGGAACCCCGCGTTCGACGTGACGCCCGCGCGGTACGTGACGGCGTTCGTGACGCCGTCGGGCGTCGTCCCCCCGGCGCGACTCGCGGCGACGCTCCGCCGACGGCCCCGGGCGGCCGACTAGAGCGGCCGTCCGAGGATCTGCTCGACGCCGTGGATCGCCGACGCGATCGCCGGCGGGACGTCGACGCCGAGGTGGTGGAGCGCGAGGACGATGCTCAGCACGAAGACGATGCCCGTGAACCACGCGACGATGGCGCCCATGGACCCTCCGCGCCGCCTCTACGGCCGCGACGGTCTAGTTAAACCGCCCGCTCCACGCGCACCGGGGGCCCGGTCGGCCGATCCGCCGGTCCCGGCAAGGTTCAAGAACTGCGAACCCTACGGCCGCGGGGCGCTGCCCTGGTAGTCTAGTGGTCTAGGATCTAGGTCTGTCGAGCCTGGGACTCGGGTTCGAACGCCGCGCGCGGGTCCCCGCGCGCGCCGGAACTCCCGACCAGGGCGTCCGCCCCCCGTTGAGCCTCACCGCCGGCCGGTCCGCTCCGCCTCGACCTCGCCGTACAGCGACCACAGGACGGCGCCGACGCCCTCGCGCGAAACGCTCCGCAGGAGGGCGGCGTCGGGCGCATACGGCGGCGCGTCGAGCGCTTGGTCGGCGGTCGGAACGAACGATCCCGCGGGATCGTAGAAGTGGATCCCGGCGACGGAGCCGTAGATCTGGACGTACGGCTCGATGCGCGGGACGACGGCGGGGGTGCCCCGGCTCCACGCCTCCATGACGGGGTAGTGGTACCCTTCGAGGGAGCTCGTCGAGACGAACGCCCGCGACGACCGGTAGAGGCGGTCGAGCTCCTCGGCGCTCACGTCCCGGGTGATCCATTCGACCGCGTGCGCGCGCCGGGCGTCGGCGACGGCCCGCTCGACCTCGGCCGCGTCGCCGAACCCGCCCCGGTGGCAGAGGAACGCGACGCGTCGCCGCGGCGCCGGCGCTTCGGCGAGCTGCCGGAGGAACCGGACGGGCTGCTTCCGGCGCTCGAGGCTGCCGAGCCAGAGGAGGTCGTACGCGTCGGGGGCGCGCCCCGATGGCGGCGTCGGGAACGGCGGCGGCACGATGCGGCTCTTCGCCCACGCGGCGTCGCCGAGGTACCGCCGGACGTCCGCGCGCACGACCTCCGTCTCGACGACGATCCGCCGGGCCCGCCGCGCCGACCGGCGGAGGACGGACCGGAAGACCCGGAACATGAGGCCGGGCACCGTGAACGGATAGAGGTCGTGGATCGTCACCACGTCGACGCCGCGGAGCGCGGTGTTCGGCTCCGTCGCGTGCCAGATCGACCCGTCGCGGGGGCGGCCGCGGAACAGATGCCCGAGGGTCGGCCGGATGACGCCGCCGCGGCGGCCCTCGCCGCCCATGTCGAGCTCCGTCACCTCGATGGCCCCGTCCGGCCGGGCCGCGCGGAGCGCGTCCTCGAGCTTTCGGGTGTAGATGCGGAAGCTCGACGACCCGCTCGCGCGCCGGAGCGTCACGAGACGGACGGTCATGCCATCGCCCGAAGGATCCGGTAGAGCTCGCGCGGAAGGCTCCGGTAGAGGTGCGTCGCGGTGAACCGGGACCGCTCGCGCAGGTCCTTCGAGAGGAGCCACCCGTACCGCGCCGGCAGGGTGGCGAGGTCGTGCGCCGCCCGGTGCCGAATCGCCCGCCGAAGCGGGGGCCCCCGGACGACGAGCGCCTCGGCGCGGGCGATCGCCTCGGCGCCAGGGTGGAGGGCGAGGAACTCCACGATCCGGCCGGCGGTTCGCGCCGGGTCGGCGACGACCTCCGCGTACTCGAGGCGGAGGGTCGGGACATCGGGATGCTCCGCGAGGAGCCGCTCGAGGCGGCCGAGGAGCTCCTCGCTCACCCGGGTCGCCTCGGCCGCGGAGAGCCCGTCCCTCCGGTGGAGCGAATCGACGACCTCGTCGAGCCGACGGCGGACCACGACGAATCGGGGGTCGGGCAGGTCCCCGAGGATCCCGCCGAGGATCAGCAGCGCCCACGGGTGCTTGAACCCCCAGAGCGGGCCCCGGGTCCGGTCGACGAACCGTTCGAGGTCGGGGCGGAACGCGGCGAGCCGGGCGCCGAGGTCGGCCCATCGGGGGTCCCAGCGGGGCTCCTCGCCGTCGAAGTCGAGGAGACGGTGGAGGAGGTCGGTGAGCTCGGGGTTCTCGTACTGTCCGGTCGGGTTCGCCCAGTTGGGGTAGATCCACGCGTCGTCGTTCCCCGGCGGCCCCATCCGCACGCCGAGGGCATGCAGCATGCCGGCGACGAGCGACGTTCCGGACCGGTGGGTCCCGAGCACGACGACGGTCGCCACCGCGTTGGGGAGGCGGGGCGGCCCTACTAAAATCTCCGCCCCGCGGGGGGCGGGGTGGACCGTCCGACCGTCGGCCGCTCCGGGCCCCGGCGCCGCCCCGGCCGGGCCCAACCGTTATTCCGCCGCCCCGGCTCGGCCCCGGGATGCCCACGCCCCCGAAGCCGCCCGGCGATTCGCCGTACCTCTCCGACGCGGTCGCGGACGCGTTCCGCAGCGCGACCGAGCGGCGACTCGTCCAGCTGATCCGGAAGGGGCCGGTCCCGCAGCACCTCGCGATCATCATGGACGGCAACCGGCGGTTCGCGCGGGGCCACGGGCTCCTGGTGGCCGAGGGCCACCTCAAGGGCCGCGAACGGCTCGAGGAGCTGCTCAACTGGTGCCTCGAGGTCGGGGTGCGGATCCTCACGGTCTACGCGCTCTCCACCGAGAACTTCAATCGCGGGACCGAGGAGGTGGACGCGCTGATGCGCCTCTTCGAGGAGGCGTTCCGGGACATCGTCACCGACGAACGGGTCCACCGGCACCGGATCCGGGTGCGCGCGTTCGGCAACCGCGACCTCCTGCCCTCGGGGGTCCGGGAGGCGATCGCCGCCGCCGAGGCTGCGACGCGGGACTACGACCAGTACTTCTACAACGTCGCGATCGCCTACGGGGGCCGCGAGGAGATCGTCGAGGCGATCCGACGGATCGCTCGGGAGGTCCAGTCGGGGAAGCTCACGCCAGAGCAGATCGACTCCGCCGCGGTCTCGGCCCGGCTCTACACCGCGAGCCTTCCCGACCCCGACCTCGTCTTCCGGACGAGCGGCGAGGAGCGAATCTCGAACTTCCT
>DATJVB010000117.1:0-2255 GCA_035502055.1 Thermoplasmata archaeon
GACGAACGCCGCTACGGCGAGTACGAGACCCACGACAAGCTTCGAGCGCGGGAAGGACGCCATGGGCCCGCGAGCGGGGCGTGCCGTATAACTCATGCGGGCCGAATGCGTCGTTCGCGGACCGGGAGCGACGCAACGTCACGCGTCCCTTCGTCCGGCTCGGTGTCGACCCCGCGGGTTCGACCCATCTCTCCCTCCCCCGAGGTCGGAACGGCCCGCGAACCGCGAGGGGTCGCCCTCGCGCTACGGCGGTTCCGGGGGGCGGGACCTCTTCGACCGGGCGCGCAGACGGTGCCGGACGATCCGCACCAGCACGAGGATCGCGATCCACGAGATCTCCGCGGCGAGGGGGTCGAAGTAGCCGACCGGTATCGAGACCGCGAAGAGCGCCGGGGCGAGGACCAGCCGGACGGTGAGGTAGTCGATCCACGACGCCGGGAGCGCGCGCTCGGTGAGCGCTCCCCACCGGGTCGCGTAGAGCCAGATCAGCGCCAGGAGTCCGCCCGCCGCGATCTGGGCGAGCGAGTAGACGGCGACCGCGAGGAACTGGCTCCCCGCGGTCGCGAGGACGTCGGTCACGAAGGGCATGATGGCGATCGTGAGGAGGAAGCCGATGTTGAGCATCATCACGAGCCGGTCGAGCCGGACGATGTAGGCGAAGATCTCCTGGTGGCTGAGCCAGTACAGGGCGATGACGAAGAAGCTGAGTACGAACGCGAGGAACGCCGGCTTGAGGTCGACGAGAACGGACCAGAGCATCGAGGCGTTGAACTGGAGGGGCAGCGCGATCCCGAGGACGAGGAGCGTGAGCGCGAACGCGAAGATCCCGTCGCTCAGCGCGAGCAGCCGCGAGAGGTCGCCCCGCTTGGGGGTCCACGGAGGCTCGAGCGGCGGTCGAGCCGATGGTGCTACGAGGTCGTCCCTCACCGAGGCCGCGTCCCGGTCCGCGCGGAGCCCGTCCCCCGCTATGAGCCTGCGTCCCTCCGCGGGGGTCTAGGCAGGGTTCTACCGGGGGCGAAGCCAGCCCGTCCTCGCCCCCGGGGCCTGCTCACCGCCGGATCGGTCGGCGCCTTCGCTCCCGCTCGAGGAACCTCTCGGCGACCTCGAGGTGGCGCAACCGGGCGACCTTCTTCGCCTGGTGCGCCTGCATCCGCCGGAGGATGCCGTCGAGGGCCCGGACGGCGTCGAGGAGGAACGGGCCCTTGTTGAGCATCACGCACTCCGCCCGCTCGCCCATCGCCGCATCGGTCACTTCGGCGCGCGTCGGAAGCCCGCTCTTCGCGAGCCCCTCGAGCACCTGCGTCGCCCAGATCGCCGGCAGGCGGGCGGCCTCGCACAACCAGAGCATCTCCTCCTGCACCTCGGCGAGGCGCTCGAAGCCGACCTCGACGGCGAGGTCGCCGCGCGCCAGCATGACGGCCGAGGGTCCGGACCGGAGCGCCGCGAGGAGGATCTCGGGGAGCGCGTCGAACGCCCGGCGGGTCTCGATCTTGAGGACGACCCCCATCGTCGGCCGCCCGAGCCTCGCGAGCTCGCGCCGGAGGACCCCCACGTCGGAGGCCCGCTGGACGAACGAGTACCCCACGAGGTCGGCGTGCCGGACGACGAAGGCGAGATCCCGCCGATCGGTCTCGGAGAGCGGCGGGAGCTCGAGGTCCGTGTCCGGCAGGTTGATCCCCTGGTCGCCGCGGAGCCAGGCGCCCCCCGGAGGCGCCCGGTCGATCCGCACCGCCACGCCGCCCGCGCCGGCCGACCGGGCGACCCCACCGATCCGCCCGCCGTCGAACCAGATCCGGTGCCCCCGGCGCACCTGGCGGAGGACCGACGGGATCGAGACGCCGATCGAAGAGGTCCCCGGCCCCCGCCCGGCCCTCGCCGAGGGGACCCGGGGGGGCGAGCTCTGGGCGAGGAGCCGGAGCGTCGATCCCGGGGCGAGGCGGACCCGACCGGGCCGGCTCGGCACTCCGGAGAGGACGGCGCGATCTGCCTGGGCGGGGTGCCCCCGACGGACCTCGAGGGAGAGCCCGTTCGTGAGGTAGGCGGTCTTCTCGAGCTCCGCTTCCACGCCGCCGGGTCCGCTCCGCATCACCCGGAACGATCGGGTCGCCCCCCGCGCATCGCGGACGCGGATCCGATCGCCGCGTCGCCGCCGTTCGAGCCACGCCGCGGGCGCCTCGAGCTCCACGTCGAACGGGCCGGACCGTCGGCCCGGGGCTCCTGGGGGGCGCCACCGAACCCTCGCGGGCCGGACGACC
>DATJVB010000118.1:0-9155 GCA_035502055.1 Thermoplasmata archaeon
CTGCCGGTTCTGCTGGCGAAGCCAGGGGTGGGAGAACGACGGCCCGATGCCGGAGTACGACGACCCGGAGGGCCTCCTCGACCGGTCAATCGAGGCGCAGCGCCGGATCCTCTCCGGCTTCAAGGGCGACGAGGCGATCGATCCGGCCCGCTGGGCGGACTCGCAGGCGCCCCGGCACATCGCGATCTCGCTCACCGGCGAGCCGACGCTCTACCCTCGGCTCAACCGGTTCCTCGAGCTGTGCCACGCGCGGTCGATCACCACCTTCCTCGTGACGAACGGGACGAACCCCGACGGGCTGCGCGCCCTCGATCCGCTCCCCACGCAGCTCTACGTGTCCGTGACGGCGCCGAACCGGGAGGTGTTCCGCCGGCTCACGCTGCCGAGCGACCCCGGCGCCTGGGACCGGCTCCTCGAGTCGCTCGAGATCGTCCGCGGCCTCAAGACGCGCCGCGTGATCCGGCACACGCTCGTGCGGGGATGGAACCTCGGCTGGGCCGATGCGTACGCCGACCTCGACCTCCTCGCCCGGCCGAACTTCATCGAGCCGAAGGGGTACGTCTACATGGGCCGGTCGCGCCAGCGCCTCGGGCGGGACCACGTGCCCGAGCACCCCGAGATCCGCGGGTTCGCGGAGCGGCTCGCCGCGCGCACCGGCTACCGGCTGCTCGACGAGTCCCCCGAGTCGAAGGTCGTCCTCCTGGGGGCGTCGGACGCGGGGCGGTACCTTCCCGGCCTCGGCCCGGAGCCGGTCGGCCCGCTCGCGGTCGCCTAGGACGCCGTCGGGCGCCCGGTCAGACGAACTTCCAGTTGAGGACGAGCACGACGAGGGCGGCGCCGATCCCGATCGCGAGGACGACCTCCGGGGGGATCTTGAGCGCCCGGCTCTCCTCCATGTCGTAGTACTGGATGAGCCCCGCCGCGGAGTGGAACCCCGACTTCTTGCTGTCCGGCACCGGCCGGACGACGACCGCGGGGAAGATAAGCGTTCAGAGGGCGCTACCGGCGCAGGATCGGCCCCTCGAGGAGCGCGTCCTCGAGCGACTCCCGGAGGCCGTCCCGAAGCCGCTCCGCGACGCCGAAGCTACCGCCGCCGAGGATCCGCTCGAGGACCGGGCGGCGGGGCTCGACGCGGACCGTCCGCCGGGCCGGCACGCCCGTCGCGGCGGCGAGCGCCTCCAGCGCCTCTTGCCGGTCGCCGAGCTGGTCGACGAGCCCGAGCGCGAGCGCGGTGCGCCCGCTCCAGTACTCCCCCGTCGCGAGCGAAAGGACTTCCTCGACGGGCTTGCGGCGCTCGCGCGCCACGAGCTCGACGAACGAGCGGTACGAGTCCGCCGTCACCGCGAGGAGCTTCGTCCGCTCCTCGTCGGTGAGCGGCCGGAGGCCCTGGAACGCGTCCTTGTGACGCCCCTGATGGAGGAGCTCCACGTCGATGCCGAGACGGTCGAGGAGCGCGCGGACGGCGAGGTGCGGCAGGACGACCCCGATCGAGCCGACGGCGGAGTCCGGGTACGCGAACACCCGGCGCGCCCCGACGGCCGCCATGTACGCTCCCGACGCGCCGATGGCGCCGACCGACGCGTAGACCGGCTTCACCTGGTCGAGCCGCTTCACGGCGAGGTAGAGGTCGGTCGACGGGACGTCGCCCCCGCCTCCGCTCGAGATGTCGAGAAGGACCCCCTTCACGCGGCCCCGCTGCCGAAGGGCGGCGAGGATGCCGAGGTACGGCTCGACGGACCGCTCCCGGATCGTCCCCCGGAACTGGACGTGGGCGAGGAGTCCGCGCATCGGGCGGCGGACGCGCCCGGCTCATAAATCGTCCGTGGTGGGCCGCTCACTCGGGGGCCGCCCCGGGCCCGGGAGCCCCCCGACGCTCCCGGAGGCGGCCGGTCCCGCGGGGCGGCTCGCCGCGACGGAGCTCCGTCGCCATCCGGTCGGTCACGTCGCGCATCCACGCGGTCGCATCGCGGGTCGCCCCCGTCGGGAACGGCTGCATGGGCGGGGGATCGCCGGGGGGACCAAGCCCCGGACGCACCGCGGCGGGTCACCGGGAGTGACCCCCGCCGTCTCCCGGGGCGGGCTCCCCCGGGCAAAACCTATCTGCCCGGTCCCGTCGCCGGGCGGGGCGCGTCGATGAGCGAGACCGGCGCCGACGCGGTCTGGGTCGAGAAGTACCGCCCCCGGTCGCTCGCCGAGATGGTGGGCCAGGAGACCGTCGTGCCGCTCCTCGAGGCGTACGCGCGCAAGAAGAGCCTCCCGCACCTACTGTTCGCCGGCCCCCCCGGGACCGGGAAGACGACCGCCGCCCTCGCCCTCGCGCGGGACCTGTTCGGCCCGGAGTGGCGCGACCAGTTCCTCGAGCTCAACGCCTCCGACGAGCGCGGGATCGAGACCGTCCGGACGACGATCAAGGGGTACGCGCGCAGCGCGCCGCTCGGCGGGATCGGGTTCAAGCTCCTCTTCCTCGACGAGGCGGACAACCTCACCGCCGAGGCGCAGGCGTCGCTTCGGCGCCTCATGGAGCGGTACTCCGCGGCGTGCCGGTTCATCCTGTCGTGCAACTACTCCTCCCGCATCATCGAGCCGATCCAGTCCCGGTGCGCGGTGTTCCGGTTCCGGTCGTACCCGCCGGAGGCGATCCGGACCCTCCTCGAGCGCATCGCCGCCGCCGAGGGGAAGCCGGTCACGCCCGGGGCGTTCGAGGCGATCGTCGCGGCGAGCGCGGGGGACCTCCGGCGCGCGACGAACCTCCTGCAGATCGCCGCGACGTACGCGGATTCGGTGACCGAGGAGACGATCCGTGCCTGCGCGACGGTGCCCCTGCGCGACGAGGTCGAGGGGCTGCTCCGGGAGGCGATCGGCGGGGAGTTCTTCCGCGCCCGGGAGCGGCTCTACCACCTCCTCGCCGACCGGGGGGCGAGCGGCGAGGACTTGGTCCGGGCGATCCACAGCTATCTCCCCGACGTCCCGGAGGAGCTCCTCCCGACGGCCGAGAAGGTCGATCTCGCGGAGTTCCTGGGAGAGGTCGACTTCCGCCTCGCCCAGGGGGCGTCGGACCGGATCCAGCTCGAGGCGATCCTCGCCCACCTCGCGGCGCGTCGGGCGGCGGGGCGGCGGTAGCCGGTCGGTCGGTCGATGGTCGCGCAGCGCCGGATCCACGGGAAGCCCCACGTGTACCGGCGGGCCGTCGCGCGCGGCGCGCTCGCGCTCCGGCCGGCGACGGTCCGGGCGATCCGGGCGCATCGGATCGAGAAGGGCGACCCGGGGCCGGCGGCGGAGCTCGCGGGGCTCCTCGCGATGAAGCGGACGTGGGAGCTCTTGCCGCACTGCCATCCGATTCCGCTCACCGGGGGCCGGGTCGACGTGGCGGTCGTCCCGACCGGCGTCCGCGTCGAGGCCGAGGCAGAGGCGACGTATGCAACGGGCGTCGAGATGGAGGCGCTCGTCGGGGCGACGGTCGCCCTCCTCACCGTATGGGACATGGTCAAATACCTCGAGAAGAACGCGCAGGGCGGCTACCCGACGACGCGGCTCGGACCGGTCCGGGTGGTCCGGAAGGAGAAGCGGGCGGTGGAGGCGCGAACGTGACCGCGACCCCGGCCGCCTCGCGGCACCACCTTGACGGCGCCCGGGCGCTCGGCGTCGCGGTGCTGTCGGTCTCCGACACGCACTCCGAGGACGACGATCCGTCCGGCCACCTCGCCCGGAGCCTCCTCGAGGCCGGGGGCCACCGGATCGTCCACTACGGGCTCGTCGGCAACTCGGTCGCCGACGTGCGCAACTGGCTCGAGCCGCGGCTCGCCGAGATCGGCGTCGAGGCCGCCCTCACGATCGGGGGGACCGGCGTGAGCTCCCGGGACCTCAGCGTCGCCGCGGTGGAGGCGATGGGCGGGAAACCGCTCGAGGGGTTCGGCCAGCTGTATCGGATGCTGAGCTTTGAGGAGGTGGGTCCCCTCGCCTCCCTCAGCCGCGCGGGGCTCTACCTCGTCCGCCAAAAGCCGGTCTACGCGCTCCCGGGGTCGGAGCGCGCCGTCCGGACGGCGCTGGAGCGGCTCATCCTGCCGTCGATCCAGCACCTCGTCGAGGAGCTCGAGCGGTAGCGGCTCAGCGGCGCCCAGGCCCCGCCGCCGCGCCCCCCCGCTCGGCCGTCGCCGAGACGCCGAGGGCGCCGAGCGGGGGCGGTCCCGGGTCGAGAACCTGCACGGGGAGCCCCTGCCGTTCGCACAGCTCCGCCCACGCCGGGTTCGCGTCGATGTGGTGCGCGAGGAGGACCCCCCGGCGCGAGAGGGCGGGCCACGCCGAGTGGAGCTCGAAGCGGGCCCGCTCGGCGTCGGGGCCGTTGTCGTAGAAGAACAGGTCGATCCGCGGCCCGGCGACGATCTCCCGGAGCCGCTCCTCGGTGTTCCCGAGGACGAGGGTCCACCGCTCCCGAAGCGACGGGGCGACGAACTGGCCCACGCCGACCTCGTGGACGCCGGCGGCCCGTCCCGAGGTGGGGCCGGGCCCGAGCGAGACGAGCTCGCCGGTCCCGTTCGCGTCGAGGGCGGCGAGCATCCACGCCGTCGAGTATCCCGGACGGACGCCGGTCTCCACGATCCGCGTGGGCCGGAGGGCGCGGACGAGGAGGTAGAGGAGCGCTCCCTGGGGGAGCTCGCGCGTGAACGGGAGCCCCGCGCCGCGCTGGAGGAGGATCTCCGGCACCTCGCTCTCGCCGAGCTCCTTGCGGAACCGCTTCACCGCGGCCTCGTCGACGCCGGCGAGGTCCGCGATCCGGTCGAGGGACGCCTGGCGGAACAGGAGCATCCGCTGACGGAGCGCCTTGCGCGCGGCCGGGGTGAGCAGGACCGGACGGCGGGCCGGCCGAGGGGCGACCGGGACGGCGGCGCCGGCGAGGGAGCGGGGGAGCGACGGGGGACGATCCATGCCGATGGAAGGGTCCCGCGTTACATATTGGATGCGTTCGAAGCCGGCCTTGGGGTCGGTCGCCCTCGTTTCAGCGAACGGTTTAATAGCCGGCGCTCCTCAAAACCCCCGAGGCCTGTTCATGTCGGTCCAAGAGCTCGACAACGCGAAGTTCGACCGGTTGGCCCAGGGGCCCGCCGCGGTGATCGACGTCTGGGCGCCGTGGTGCGGCCCGTGCCGGATGGTCTCGCCGATCGTCGAGCGGCTCGCCGAACGGTACGACGGCAAGGTCGCGTTCGGCAAGCTCAACTCCGACGACTTCGGCGAGAAGGCGGGCCAGCTCGGCATCATGAGCATCCCGACCCTGCTCTTCTACAAGGAAGGCAAGCTCGTCGACCGGATCGTCGGGGCGTACCCCGAAGAGGTCATCGACGAGCACATCCGCAAGCTCCTCTGACTGCGCCGCCCGGGGCGCGGGCCCGCCCGGTTCGGGCGGCCGGTGACGACGGGCGGCCGGGTCGGGCGGGGCGGCGCGGCCCCCGGGGGGGCCTGAACCGTGCCGGACAGCGCCGACGCGGCGCTCGCGCGGTACGCGTTCCAGCGGAAGATCGAGGAGATCGCCGCGGCGCGCGGGCGGGCGACGGAGCTCATCTCGCTCTACGTGTCGCCGGGCAAGCAGATCTCGGACGTGATGGCGTACCTCCGGAACGAGTACGCCCAGAGCTCCAACATCAAGAGCCGGACGACGCGGAAGAACGTGATGTGGGCGATCGACTCGCTCATGAACCGGGTCCGCGGCTTCAAGGAGCCGCCGTCGAACGGCGTCGCGTTCTTCGTCGGCAGCAAGGCCGTCGGGGCCGACAAGTCCGAGCCGGTGACGTTCATCGTCGAGCCGCCGGAGCCGCTCAACACGTACCTCTACCGGTGCGACTCGACGTTCTTCTTGGACCCGTTGCTCGCGATGGTCCACGAGCCCGACCTGTGGGGGCTCATGGTGATGGACCGGGCCGAGGTGACGCTCGGCTTCCTGCGGGGGAAGCGCGTCGACCCGATGCGCAACCGCCAGTCGCTCGTCCCGAGCAAGCACGGGCGGGGGGGCCAGTCGGCCCACCGGTTCGAGCGGATGATCGAGCACGCGGCGCACGAGTTCTTCGTGAAGTGCGGCGAGATGGCGAACGAGCTGTTCCTGCCGAAGAAGGACGTCCTCAAGGGAATCCTCCTCGGCGGCCCGGGGGCGACGAAGGAGTACTTCTT
Source organism: Thermoplasmata archaeon (assembly GCA_035502055.1). Classification (GTDB taxonomy): domain Archaea; phylum Thermoplasmatota; class Thermoplasmata; order Lutacidiplasmatales; family UBA184; genus Lutacidiplasma. Next base: position 6,157 of record DATJVB010000118.1, read on the forward strand.
CAAAGAGGGGTACCTCCACTACGAGCTCCAGCAGAAGGTCGTCCAGCCGCTGTTCGACGTGGGGTACACGGACGAGCACGGCCTCAAGGAGCTCGTCGGGAAGGCGACCGAGACGCTCCACGGGCTCGAGCTCACCGAGGAGAAGCGGATCATCCAGAAGCTCCTCACCGAGATCCGGCGGGCCGAGCTCGGCCTCGCCGCCTACGGCGAGCGGGACGTCCGCGAGGCCCTCGCGGCCGGCGCCGTCGACACGCTCCTCGTCTCGGACGGTCTTCGGCGCCGGGACGTGACGCTCCGGTGCCCGGCGTGCGGGAAGACGACGGAGCGGTCCGCCCCCGACGACGCGGTGGAGGGGCTCGCGGGCGGACCGTGCCCCCACTGCGGCGTCGCGGGGCTCGCGATCGAGCGGTCGGCCGATCTCGTCGAGGAGCTGTACGCGAAGGCCGCGGCGAGCGGCGCCTCCGTCCGGATGATCTCGACGGAGAGCGAGGAGGGCGAGATGCTCCTCAAGGCGTTCGGCGGGCTCGCGGCGATCCTCCGGTACCCGATCGGACGGCGCCTCCAGCCCGCGGCGCGGCCGGAGGCGCCCGGTGGCCCCTCGTCCGCATCGCCGATCTAGGCGATCGAGGGACCCGCCGGGGGAGCGACCCCCCGTCTACCAGAGGTGCGAGAGGGCGTCGTCCTCGCCCGGCGGGGGCGGCGGGAGGTTCGACGGCGCCCGAGCCGCCGGGGGCGGATAGAGGGCGGCCTGGGGGCGGGGAGGGGGCGGGATCCGGCGGCGCCGGCCCGCGACGACCACCGCGGCGATGACGGCGACGAGGACGACGCCGACTGCGGCGACGACGACGCCGCGCACCGGCGCGGAGGTTCCCGGGATCGGGCAGTCGTTGCTCGCGAGGCAGTCGGTCCACGATTGGGCCGTCGCGACGGTCTCGGGCTGGCCCTGGACGACGACGGGACCGGTAGAGTCCGCGACGTCGGTCGCGGCCGGCAGGACCTGCGACCCGGACCCCGCCGCGGGGATGTCCGTCGACGACGGGCTCGAACTGAACGCAGTCGCCGAGCTCACGAGCCCGACGTGGGCCCCCGCGGCGCCGGGCGCCACGTCGACCGCCTGGGTTCCCGCTGATTCGGCGCCGCCCTGGTAGGGCGTGAACGCGGACTGCGCCTGGTTCGCGAACAGGTCGGCCCCGGCGGGGAGGAACAGGAACCCTTCGCGGAGGGCGAACGGTCCGGCGAGGTCGAGACTGACCGGCCGGACCACCGTGCCGTCCCCGAGGGTGAGCGCGCCTCCGTCGGAGCCGGAGATCGAGACGGTGCCGGTGCTGTTCACGGAGCCGGACCAGCCGTCCGACCCGTTGGAGGCGGTGCCGGTGAGCGGCGACCGCGCGAAGTCGTAGTTCACCGAGTAGGTGCCCGCGCCGACGAAGGAGGCGGTCGAGTTCCACGTCTCGCCGGAGGTCGCGTTGATGGGGTACAACCCCAAGCTCGGGGTGAACCCCACGTCAACCGACGAGTTCGCCCAGGCGTAGAACGATCCGCCGCCCGACTGGGAGCCGAGGAGGCCGTGGGTGCTGATCGCCGCCACGGCGGAGATGTTCCCGGCCGACTGGCTCGACGCGTTCACGAGGGCGTACGCGGGGACCGCCGGCCCGTTCGCATAGACCGTCCCGTTCGGATCGAACACCGCGTAGCCGTGCGCGAGCTCGACCGCCTTGTACGTGAGGTTCGAGGTGACCCCAGCGAGCGCGCAGCTCGGCCGGCAGAGATCGGCGTAGAAGTTCGCCGCCTGGGTGCGGACCGAGGAGACGCCGATGTCGCCGTTCGTCAGGTTCTGCTGGTCGAGGATGACCTGCCAGCCGTAATAGGCGCGGATCGAGTACTCGAACGCGCCGTGGATGTCGTTGCCGTGCCCGGAGACGTTGACCGACTTGAATCCCCCGTACGCCCACGTCGGCTCCCCGGCGGCGGCCGGGAGCGGAGGGAGGATGGGCGTTCCGGCGCTCGCGAGGCCGGGGAGGAGCAGACCGGTCACGACGCCCACGGCGGTCCACCCGAGAATCGACGTCCAACCCCGCCCGACCTTGTGCATGTTCGCGACCACCGGCGGTGCTACCGCCACGGAATGCACGGGCCGCCGGCGAGATAAGCGGATGTTTATTCAGCCGGGACGCCGTTTGGACCCCGTGCTACGGTATCGCCGCAGGCAGGGATGACCGGTTGCGTGCACTGACCGAGGCGGAGGGGCGCGTCATCGCCGTCCTCCTGGGCGGCGCCGGCACGACGGAACGGGACCGCCTCCACCGGACCGCCGTGCCCCGGTCGACGTACCACGCCGCCCGGAAGCGTGCGTACGTCGAGGGATGGCTCACCGACCGGTACGTTCCCGACCCGGCCCGGTTCGGTCGTCCCCTCGTCGTCTTCGCCCTCGTCCGACCGTTCGTGGACCACACGACGGAGCTCGTGGAGGCGTGGGCCGCGGACCCGACGAACGTCCTCACCTGGGCGAGCCCGCAGCTCGCCCTCGGGGTCTTCTTCCGGCCGGCGACCGCGAAGCCCACCGAGCTCGCCTCGGCCCTCGCCCCGACGACCTGGAGCCGGCTGAGCTACCTCGTCGTCGCCGACGCGCGCGGCCCCGGCATTCCGGTGTACTTCGACTACGAGGGGCTGTGGGGCCACCTCGCCGAGCTTCCGGGCACCGCGACGTACCCGAACGGCCTCGGGGGGGATCCCGCCCTCGCCGACGGGCCGGCGGCCCCGATCACCGACCACCAGCGGTGGGCCGCCACGGAGCTCGTCCACCGGTCGTTCGTTCCCGACGGAGCGAGCCGGACCGGCCGTCTCGTCGGGCCTCTCGGGCTCCCGTTCTCGCAGCAGCGGCTCCTCAAGCTCGGCTGGGTGGTGCACCGGGTCCTCCTCGACCCGGGACGGGTGCCCCCGTTCCACGGTCGGGCCGCGGACCAGGTGACGTTCATCGTCGGCACCCTCCGGGAGGGCCA
>DATJVB010000119.1:0-8692 GCA_035502055.1 Thermoplasmata archaeon
TGGAGGCGGCCGACCTCCCCTCGCTTCGCGTCCAGGAAGACGAGGATGGCGTTGCGAGCTCGTGGGCCCAGTGTCTGGGTGCCGTGCTTGAGGTCAACCGGCTTCCCGGAGCGAAGGAGATCGAGCCGGTTTTCGATGTACCGCTCGACGGCCGCATCATGGGCTCCCCCGCGGAGGTCGGCCGTCGCTCTCCTCGAAGGCGGAGAATGGCTGTGAACTTAAGGGGGATAGCGGGGCATGGATTTGAACCATGGATCTACGGGTTATGAGCCCGTCGGGATTTCAGGACGGACGGGAGGCCCGTCCGTTTTCCTGACTACCCTACCCCGCTGCGGCCGCGGGCAGGCCGGTGAACCTATATGATACTACTCGGACCGGCGAAGGGGCCTTCGAGCGGGAGGTCCCGGCGGCGCTCGCCGCGGCCCGACCTTTAGTACGCGCCCACGATTCCTCTATCGTGCGCGTCGCCGCAGACCTCCGTCAGTGGCTCACCGGCGCCTCCGCCGACCCGAGCATCCGGTGGCGGTACTGGACCGAGGTCGAGGGCCTTCCCGAGTCGGACCCCAAGGTCCGGCGGTCTCTTGCGGCGATCCGCCGAGACGGGTGGGCCGCGCGGCTCTTGGCGCAGCAGCATCGGACCGGCCACTGGGTGACGGAAGGCTCCTCCGCGCCCGAGCTGTACCGGCCGAAGTACATCGCGACGAACTGGGTCGCCATCGTGCTCGCGGACCTCGGCATGACCCGAAGCCACCCCGGCGTCCGCCGGGCGGCGGAGCTGATCCTGCGCCGCTGGGCGTCGGGGAAGGGGGACCTCTCCGGCCGCGAAGGCGAGATCTGCGTCACCGGCAACGCGGTCCGCACCCTGGTCCGCTTCGGGTACCTCGATCACCCCGCGGTGCGACGCTCGATCGACTGGATCGTCCGCACGCAGAAGAAGGACGGCGGCTGGCACTGCTTCCCGTCGCGGCACGGGACCCTCGACGGCTGGGAGGGACTCGCCGCGCTCGCGGAGATCCCCGACGCCGCGCGCACGGAGGAGATCCGACGCGCGGTCGCGCGGGGCGCGGAGTTCTACCTCGAGCGGCACCTGATGGACGAGGGGGAGGGGCGGTACGGACCGTGGTTCCGGATCCACTACCCCAACCACTACTACTACGACGTGCTCGTCGGCCTGCGCCTCCTCACCCGCCTCGGGTTCGGAGCCGACCCCCGGCTTCGGCCGGCGCTCGACTGGCTCGTGGGGAAGCGAGCGGCCGACGGGACGTGGGCGATCGACGCCGACCACCCGGACATCGATCCGGAGCTCGCGGGATACCGGATCGCCGGGCCGATCTTCCCGTTCCGGCTCGAACCGCCCGGCGTCCCGAGCCGTTGGGCGACCGTCTCGGCGCTCGCGGTGCTGACCCGGACCGGGGGCCTGTAGGTCCCCGGGGGCGCCGCCTCCGGGCGGGGGCGAAACTCCCTTGATGGAACCCCGCCTCGCGGTCCCGATGATCCGGTTCGGTGCCCTCGTCCTGTTCGCGGCCGACCCCGACCGAACGACCCGGTTCTACCAGGCGGCGGGGATCGCGCTGGACCGGGAAGACCACGGCGAGGGCCCCGTGCACTCGGCGGCCGACGTCGACGGGGTGCACTTCGCGATCTTCCCGGCGGAGGCCGATGGGACGCCACCGCGTCGCCGGGCCGCCGGGGACTTTCTCGTCGGGTTCTACGTCGACTCGCTCGAGCGGACCGAGGCCGCTTTACGGGCCGCCGGGGGCCGGTTCGCGTCGCCGCACGAGACGATGCCGTGGGGATGCCGGTTCGTCGCCCTCGACCCCGACGGCCGCGCCGTCGAGATCAACCAGCGGGACCACTGCCCCGCTCCCCCAGGGTCGGCGTAACAGTCCGGTCCCCGGAGGCCGAAGGCGGCCGCGTTCGCCCGGGCCGGTGGCGGCCCCTCGACGCGGGGCGGTCCGGCCGTCGAGGCGCGCGGCGGGTTCGGCTACGAGGGACCGGGGGCCGGGTGCCGGCGGAGGTCGAACCGGTCGGCGTCCATCACCTTCGCCCAGGCGGCGGCGAAGTCCCGCACGAACTTCTCGGGCGCGTCCGAGGCGCCGTAGACCTCCGCGAGGGCCCGAAGCTCCGAGTTCGATCCGAAGACGAGGTCGACGCGGGTGGCGGTCCACCGTCGCTCGCCGGTCCGGCGGTCACGCCCCTCGAACAGGTTCTCGTCCGACGTCGCGGTCCACTCGGTCCCCATGTCGAGGAGGTGGACGAAGAAGTCGTTCGTCAGCGTCTCGGGCCGCCGCGTGAGGACGCCGTGCGGCGAGCGGCCGAGGTTCGCGTTCAGGACCCGGAGGCCCCCCACGAGCACCGTCATCTCGGGCGCGGTGAGGGTCAGGAGCTGCGCCCGATCAATCAAAAGCTCCTCGGCCGGAACGCCGACGCCGTCCTTGAGGTAGTTCCGGAACCCGTCGGCGACGGGCTCAAGGTAGCCGAACGACTCCACGTCGGTCGCCTCCTGGGAGGCGTCGGTCCGTCCCGGCGCGAACGGGACCCTGACGTCGTGGCCCGCGGCGTGCGCGGCCTTCTCGATCGCCGCCGCGCCGCCGAGCACGATGAGGTCCGCGAGGGAGATCCGGCGGCCATCGGTACGCGCGCCGTTGAACGACCGCTGGACCTTCTCGAGCGCCGCGAGCGCCTCCGCGAGGCGCGGTGGCTCGTTCACGGCCCAGTCCTTCTGCGGGGCGAGCCGGATCCGCGCGCCGTTCGCGCCGCCGCGCTTGTCCGAGCCCCGGAAGCTCGCGGCCGACGCCCACGCCGTCGAGACGAGCTGGGCGACCGAGAGCCCGGACGCGAGGAGCGTCCCCTTGAGCTCTTGGATCTCCCGGGGGCCGACGAGCGGGTGGTCGACGGCCGGGACCGGGTCCTGCCAGAGGAGCTCCTCCTTCGGGACCTCAGGTCCCAGGTACCGGGCCCGCGGGCCCATGTCGCGGTGGGTGAGCTTGAACCAGGCGCGGGCGAACGCGTCCGCGAACTCCTCGGGGTGCTCGTAGAACCGCCGGGAGATCTTCGCGTAGATAGGATCGAAGCGGAGCGAGAGGTCGGTCACGAGCATGGTCGGCGCGTGCTGCTTCGACGGGTCGAAGGCGTCGGGGATCGTCGCCGGGTCTCCCTTCGCCTTGAACTGGTAGGCGCCCGCCGGGCTCTTCGAAAGCTCCCACTCGTAGCCGAACAGGTTCTCGAAGAAGTTCTGGCTCCACCGGGTCGGCGTCTTCGTCCAGGTGACCTCCGGGCCGCCGCCGATCGCGTCGGGACCCTTCCCCGAGCGGAACCGGCTCTTCCAGCCGAGCCCCATCTGCTCGATCGGCGCGGCCTCCGGCTCCGGACCGACGAGCGCCGGATCGCCCGCGCCGTGGGTCTTGCCGAACGAGTGGCCGCCGGCGATGAGGGCGACGGTCTCCTCGTCGTTCATCGCCATCCGCCGGAACGTCTCCCGGATGTCCCGGGCGGCGGCGAGGGGATCGGGGGTCCGGTCGGGACCCTCGGGGTTCACGTAGATGAGGCCCATCTGGACCGCGGCGAGCGGGTTCTCGAGGTCCCGGTCGCCGGTGTACCGCTTCTCGCCGAGCCAGGTCGACTCCTTGCCCCAGTAGACCGATTCGTCCGGCTCCCAGACATCCGGCCGGCCCGCGCCGAAGCCGAACGTCTTGAAGCCGGTCGACTCGAGGGCGACGTTGCCGGCGAGGATGATGAGGTCGGCCCAGGAGATCTTGCGACCGTACTTCTGCTTGATCGGCCAGAGGAGCCGGCGGGCCTTGTCAAGCCCGATGTTGTCCGGCCACGAGTTGAGCGGCGCGAACCGCTGCTGGCCGGCGCCCGCGCCGCCGCGGCCGTCGCCGATCCGGTACGTCCCGGCCGAGTGCCACGCCATGCGGATGAACAGCCCCGCGTAGCTGCCGAAGTCGGCGGGCCACCAGTCCTGGCTCTCGGTGAGGACCGCGAGGAGGTCGCGCTTGAGGGCGGCGAAGTCGAGGGTCGCGAACTCCTTCGCGTAGTCGAACCCGGCCCCCATCGGATCGGAGAGCGGCGAGTTCTGGCGGAGGATCCGAAGGTTCAGCTGCTTCGGCCACCAGGCGCTATTGGACGGCATCCCGAGGTTCGTGGCCCCGTGGACCACCGGGCACTTCGCTCCCGCCGGATCGCTCTCTCCGCTCACGTTCCCCTCCGTTCTCCGCTGGCCTTCCCTTCCGCGCTCAAAGGGTTTCCGAGTAGTCCGCGGCGGCCATTCGGCTTCGTTCGTTCCGTTCCACCGCTCGCGGTCCCCCTCGCGGGTCGCTCGGCTCGGCGATCCCGTCGGATTGCGGATTCCGTCCCGGCCCCCGCACCGGGCCAGCCCACTGGAGGTCGGGCCCGGAGCCGCGGGAGGGGTTTGAACCCTCGACCTGCTCCTTACCAAGGAGCCGCTCTACCAGCTGAGCCACCGCGGCGCAGCGTCCGCTCAGGCGTTCCCTCTCATGCCTTTTTCCGTGGGGCCGCGGCCGCGCGGCGGCGGGGCCCGCTCACGGAGCCGGGGTCCGCTCCCGACGCGGGCGGACGGCGGGGGTCCGCTTCTCGAGGAACGCCCGCATCCCCTCCCGCTGGTCGGGCGTGCCGAACAGCTTGGCCCAGAGCGCGAGCTCGTACGCGAGCCCCTCGTCCCGGCCGGGGTCGATCGCCCGGTTGAGCGCCCGCTTCGCCGACGCGAGCGCGGTCGCCGACAGCCGGGCGAGCTCCCCCGCGAGCTCGGCCGTCGCCGCCGCGAGCTCGGCCCTCGGCACGACGCGCGCGACGAGGCCCGCGTCGAGCGCCTCGCGCGCCGTCTGGGGGCGCCCGGTGAGGATCCACATCCGGGCCGCGGCCGCCCCGATGCGGCGCGGGAGCCGTCGCGTGCCGCCCCACCCGGGCATCACGCCGAGGCGGATCTCCGGCTGGCCGAACACCGCGTCGACGGCGGCCACGACCACGTCGCAGGCGAGGGCGATCTCCGTGCCGCCGCCGAGGCACGACCCGTGGACGCTCGCGAGGACCGGCATCGGGAGCTCCTCGAGGGCGACGGTGACGGACTGGCCGAGGCCGCCGTGGCGGAACGCCTCGTCCGGCCCCATCGGGGCCATCTCCTTGATGTCGGCCCCCGCGGCGAACGCCTTCGGGGACGCCCCCCGGAGGACCACGACGCGGGCGTCCGGATCGTCGCGGGCCCGCGCGAGGGCGGCGAGGAGCCCCTCGAGGACGGCGTGGCTCAGGACGTTCACGGGGGGGTGATCGATGGTGATCGTCGCGATCGCGCCGGCCCGCTCGTACCGGACGAGCCCCGGGTCGGGCGAGCCGCTCGGCACGCCGCGCGCAGTCGGCGCGCTGTATTTAAGCGGCGGCGGGCCGTGGCACGGACTCTCCCGTGTCGGAAGCGGCCCCCTCCCCCCGGCCCGCGCCCGGGTCGGTCCGCATCGCCGTGACCGGCGCCTCCCTCGGCATCGGCCGCGCGACGGCGATCCGGCTCGCGGACCCCGGCGTGGAGCTGATCCTGCACTTCCACCGACACGAGGCCGAGGCGCGCCGGGCCGCCGACGAGGCGCGCCGCCGCGGCTCGACGGTCGCCCTCGCGGGGGCCGACTTCACGCGGCTCGAGGAGGTCCGCCGGTTCGCCGCGTGGGTCCGCTCGACGACCGACCGGCTCGACGCCCTCGTGCTCAACGCGGGGGCGTACCCTCGGCAGTCGATCCGCGCGGTGACCGACGCCGATCTCGAGGAGTGCTTCCGGCTCAACGTCCTCGCCCCCGCGGTCCTCGTCCGGGAGCTCCTGCCGCTCCTCGAGGCCGTCCCCGGCAGCCGGATCGTCTTCGTGTCGAGCGTCCTCGCCCGGGCCGGAACGTCGCACGGCGCCCCGTACGCCGCCGCGAAGGCGGCGGTCGAGGGCCTCGCCCGCTCGCTCGCCCGCGAGCTCGCCCCGGGGATCCGGGTCAACGCGGTCGCCCCCGGGTCGATCGACACCGCGATCCTCGCCCACGACACGCCCGAGGAGCGCGCGGCCCGCGGACGGGCGATCCCGCTCGGCCGGGTCGGGCGGCCGGAGGAGGTCGCCGAGGCAATCGCCTTCCTGGTCAGCCCGGGCGCGTCGTACATCACCGGGGCGACCGTCGCCGTGAATGGGGGGATCCGCCCCGATTGAGCGAATCCCCGTCCCGCCGGGTCGTCACGACCTGGTACGGCGCGTTCGTCGTCGGCGGCGATGCGCCGGTCGAGCCGTACCTGTTTCCGCGCTCCGCGGCCGCCCTCACGGAGCGGCGCCGGTTGCGGCGCGCCGGCCGCCTCGCCCCGGAGGAGGAGCGACTCCTCGCGGCCCACTCCGGCCAGCCACTCGCGACGCGCGACCGTCGGCTCGTCGCCCACGGGCTCGCGCTCTCTGACCAGGACGACCCCGTGCCCGGCGCCGCGGAGTCGGGGTTCGACGCGGCGCTCGAGCGGTCCCTCCTCCTCGAGGAAGGGGAGGAGGCGCTGCGCGCCTCGTGGGACCCGTCGATCCACGTCGAGGAGGCGGTCCGGGCGATCGCCGACCTCGACCGGGCGATGAACCTCGTGGGAGAGCGGCTCGAGAGCTGGGCCGCGCGCGACGCGGTCCGGAGCCCGGGCGCGCCCTCCCCCGGCGGCCTCGCCGCCGCGCTCGCGACGGGCGCCCCGACCGAGGGGTCGCCGCTCCCGGGCGGCGATCCCGCGCTGCTCGAGGGACGCCGCGCGCTCGCCGGCCTGTGGCTCGCCGCCCGCGAGGCCCGCGGCGCGCTCGAGGCGGCCGTCGTCCGCGCGCTCCCCCAGCGGGCGCCGAACCTGTCGTCGCTCCTCGGCCCGGAGCTCGCCGCCCGGATCATCAGCCAGGCGGGGGGCCTCGACCGCCTCGCGCGGCTCCCCGCGAGCACGGTGCAGGTCCTCGGCGCCGAGCGGGCGTTCTTCGAGCACCTTCGGGGCCACGCGCCGCCCCCCCGGCACGGGCTCCTCTTCCTCCACCCGACGATCCAGTCCGCCCCCCGCGCCGAGCGCGGACGCCTCGCCCGGGCGCTCGCGGGGAAGGCGGCGATCGCCTCCCGGATGGACCTCGTCGGTTCGCCGGTCGACCCCGGGCTGCGCGCGGCGTACGAACGTCGGCTCAGCGCGGTGCGCGCCGCGCGCCGGGCCGGGCCCGGCCGGCGCGGGCGGCCGTCACGAACGCCACTTGACGGAGCAGCCGAGGACCGGTAGTTCCGGGGTCGGGACCGGCCGGCCCGAGAGCGCCGCGTCGAGGGCCTCCTCGAGGTACCGGTGCCGGACCTTCGCCGGGTCCTGGTGGTTGTCGTCGATCCGTCCCTGGAAGAGGAGCTTCCGGTCCGGGCCGAACAGCATCGCGTGGGGCGTCACGAGGGCGCCGTAGGCGCGGGCGACCGACTGGCTCTCGTCGCGCAGGTACGGGAACGGGTACCCCTTCGCCTTCGCCCGCTCGGCCATCCGCTCGGGCCGGTCGTCCGGGTACGCGACGTCGTCGTTCGCGTTGATGAGGACGATGCCGACGCCCTTCGGGCCGTACTGCTTCCCGATCGCGACCATCCGGGACTCCCACGCCTGGACGTACGGGCAGTGGTTGCACCAGAAGACGACGAGGAGGAACGGGCGATCCGAGAACTGGTCGATCGAGACGGTCCGGCCGTCGGTGTCCGGGAGCGCGAACGGGGGCGCGGCGTCGCCGGGGTGCCTCGAGAACGTGCCGAGCTCAGCCATGCCCTCGCACGGGCCGGCGGCCCATTACGTTTCACGGTCCGACGCCGTTTTGCCGCCTCGGGCCGGTCCCGGGAGGTGGCCGCGCCCCCCGTCCCGTTCGATCGGTCCGTGACCGCGGAAGCGTTCCTGCGCGGCGACGCGGACCGGCTCCGGGCCGGGCCGACGCGCGGGTGCGTCGCCCGCCTCTCGGACCTCTCCGTCTCCCTCGGCGTCCGGGACGACCCGGCGGGACCCGCCGCCCGTCGCGCGGCCGCGCTCGGTCTGCCCGTGCTCCGGCGCACGACGGGCGGACGCGGGCTCCTCCATCGGCCCGGGGACCTCGCGTGGTCGATCGTGCTTTCGCGCGGCGACCCGCGCGTCGGCCGGGACTTCCCGAGGGCGTTCGATCGGCTCGGGAGCGCCGTCGTGGAGGCGCTCGCGGAGAGCGGGCTCCGCGCGGCGTGGCGGCCGGGAGCCGGCGACTCGAGCGCGTACTGCCTCCTCGACGGGACGGCGCCGGTCTTGGGCGTCGGGGACCGGATCGTCGGCGGGGCGGCGCAGCACGCGACGGCGACGGCGCTCCTCCACCACGGCGTCGTCGCGCTCACCGCCGACCCCGCGTCGGTGGCGCGGCTCTTCGACGTCCCGCTGCCGGTCGCTGTCGATCGGCTCGGCGGCCTCGCGGAGCGCGGCGCGTCGGTCGATCCCGACGCCCTCGGGGAGCGCCTCGCCCGGGCGCTCGGCCGGTTCCTCGACGCCGGGTCCTGGGACGCCCCGGTCGGCTAGGCCGGCCGTGCGGCCCACAACGCCTCGGCCGCCGTCTCCGCGTCGGCGCGGATCCGGCCCCAGTCGCCCCGCACGAGGGTCCGGTGGCGGACGACGGCCTCGCCGTCGACGAACACGGTGTCGACCGCCTCGTCGGCGGCCGAGTACGCGAGGTGGGAGACGA
>DATJVB010000120.1:0-15212 GCA_035502055.1 Thermoplasmata archaeon
CGATGGTCTACGGGATCGCGGCGCCCGGGCACCCGGGGATCGGGGCGCATCTCACCCGGGGGCTCGACGGGGCGCTCCGCGTCGGTCCGACCGCGACGTACCTCGCCGGCCCGACGCCCCCCGCGACGCCGGTCACCCCGCTCGAGGAGTTCGCCCGGGAGGCGTCGAGCCTGGTGCCGGGGATCGACGCGGACGACCTCGACCCCGCGCCGCCGGGCGTCCGTGCGAAGCTCGTCCCGCCGGGATCGGGAAGCGCGTTCGGCGACTTCGTCCTCGCGGAGGCGCCGACCGGCGCGCGCGCGTTCCAGCTCGTCGGGATCGAGTCGCCGGGGCTTACCGCGAGCTTCGGGATCGCCGCGCGGGTCGCCGCGTGGTACGGCGCGCTCCGCCGGTAGGCTCGGTTCCCGGGACCCGCAGGCCGACGAGATCGCTGCGGCCCCGGCGGACGACGCGCGCGCGGAGCCGGCGGGCGAACCGCGGGAACGCGGCGCCGGTCCAGACGGTGTTGTCGGCCAGCACGACCGCCCCCGGCGGGAGCTTCGGCCGGATCGTCCCGAGCTCGAACGCGAGGTGGGCCGGGGTGTGGTGGCTGTCGTGGAGGAACAGGTCGACGGACGGGAGCTCGTCGACGAGCGCCGGCAGGACCGTCTCGCTGGCCCCGAGGCGGAGGTCCCATCCGCGCGCGAGGGACGGCGGGACGGCCCAGCCGCTCGACCGGCCGGGCGGCACCGCGACCGCCGATTCCGTCCGGCCGAGGGCCGGCCCCCGCTGGACGATCGGCCGGTCGACCGAGTGGAGCGTCCCGCGGCCGTTCGCCCGGAGCGCGAGGAGGATGTGCATCGACGAGACCCCCGAGGAGACGCCGGTCTCCACCACATGCGCCGGCCGGGCGCGGCGGACGAGGAGGTACAGCTCGAACGGGGCGCGGAACTGCGCGAAGAACGACCGGCCCGCCGCCCGGTGCTGCGCCCGCAGGGTCGCCTCGTAGGCGACGAGCTCGCCGAGCTCGGCGAGCATCGGCCGGATCGCGTCGGCCGGCTCGTCGAGGAGCCCCGCGAGCCATCGCAGGTTCGGCGACGCGCGGCGGTCCCCGAGCGCCTCGAGGGCGTCCCGGGCGCCGCGCGGCAGCGGACGGGGGCGGGAGCGGGGGCGGGTCATGGAGGCGGGGAGCCGCCGCGGCCGAAAGCGGTTTCCCCGGTGTCGCGAACCGGGGGGGAGGACTTCGGCGCGAGGTGGGCCGCGCGGACCCCGAGCGTATGCGTCGACCGTTCCGAACGCGTCTCGACCTCGTCGAGCACGATCCGCTCTCGGAAGAACGGGGCGTCGACGACGAGCGTCTCGAACTCGCCGCCCTCGCCCGCCAGATGGAAGGCGCGCACGGTTCGGCTGAGCGCGTCGAGCCGTCGGAGGAGCGGCGCGTCGAGCCGGGCGCCGAGGAGCTCGGCGCCGAGCGGCTCGGCGGAGAGGTGGACGAGACGGATGTCGAGGCCGGCCGCGATCTCCTCCTCGACGACGGTCCGCGCGGCCTTCCCCCAGAGCGGAACGAACAGCCGCTTCCCGGCGCGGTACGTCGCCGCCACGAGCCGGGCCCACTGGAACGACGAGGCGATCGCGCCCGCGACGATCGGGTCGTGCGGGCCCCGGATCGCCTCGTCGAGCGCCGCCGCCTCCGCCTCGGGGCCTCCCGGCGACGCCCGCACCCGTCGGACCGTCCGTCCCCAGGCCTTCGCCTGCAGGTCGACCATCCCGAGGTTCGGCGTGTGGTAGAGCGGCGACTCCGGATCGGCCGGCTCGATCACGACGAGCTCGTCGACCGGCCATCCCTGGGTCTCGCAGAGATAGGCGGAGTAGATCGAGTCCTTCCCACCGGAGACGAGAGCGGCGGCGCCCATCGTCGCCGCTACGGGAGGCCGAGCCCGGCGCGCCATCGCGGATACAACGTCGCGAGGTCGATCTGGCCGATCGGCTCGCCGCCGAACGCGAGCCGGGCGATGCGGGAGTCCGTGACGGCGCCGAGCCGTCGGACGGCGCGGGCCGGGAACCGGGCCTCGAACGCGGGGGCGGACCGGGCGTCGACCTCGACGACCCAGCGGGACGTCCCCTCGGCGGCGAGGGCGACGCCCGCGGAGGGGATCCCCGGGCCCGCGACGTCGACCGTGCATCCGAGCCCGCCCCCGAACGCCATCTCGGCGAGCGCGACCGCGAGCCCCCCGTCGGACACGTCGTGGGCGGCCCGGACCTCGCCGGCCCCGATCGCCGCCCGGAGCCCGTCGCCGAGGGCGCGGGTGGTCGCGGGGGCGGCCGGGGGGACCGACCAGCGCGCCGAGGCGGCGCCCGAGCGGCGCGCGACGAGGGAGCCGCCGAGGGCGGGATGCGTCGTGCCGACGAGGTACAATGGATCCTCGGCCTCCTTGAGGTCCGAGGTGACGACCCGCTCCACGTCGTCGACGATCCCCGTCGCGAGGACGACGGGGGTCGGCGGGATCCCCGCGCCCAGGCCCCCGTTGTAGAAGCTCACGTTCCCGCTCGGCACGGCGAACCCGATCGCGCGCGCCGCGCGGGCGATCCCCCGGACCGTCGAGACGAAGTCGCCCATCACCCGCGGGTCCTCGGGGTTGCCGAAGTTGAGGCAGTCGGTGAGCGCGTCCGGGCGGGCGCCGACGGCGTACAGGTTGCGGGCCGCCTCCTCGACGACGGCCGCCCCGCCCGCCGCCGCGTCGGCGCGGCCGATCGCCGGGTTCGACGCGACGGCCACCGCGAGGCCCCGCGCGCTCTCGGCCCGCGGTCGAAGGACCGCCGCATCCCCGTGCGACGGCGATTCGACGCGGCCGTGGAGGGGCTTGAGGAGCGTGTGGCCCATCACCTCGTGGTCGTACACCCGGACGATCGACTCCCGCGAGACGACATCGGGGGCGGTGACGAGCGCCTCGAACAGCGCAACGGGGTCGCCGAGATCGGTCGGCGCCCGGCCGGTCGGGCGGGGTCGGGCGCGGCGGGGCCGCGGTGCGGGCCGGGGGTCGACGCGGAACCCGATGTCGAGTCGTCCCGCCCACCGTCCGTCGAAGAGCAGCTCCTCGACGGGTCCGCCGGTCACGGTCCCGATGTCCGTCGCCGGGACGTCGTGCTTTCGGAAGATCGAGAGGACCCGGTCGAGGTGCCGGGGCCGGACGTCGAGCAGCATCCGCTCCTGCGACTCCGAGATCCAGATCTCCCAGGGACGGAGCCCGCGCTCCCGCAGCGGGACCCGGTCGAGGTCGATCCGGGAGCCGAGGCGTCCGGCGTGGACGAGCTCGCCGGACGCCGTCGCGAGCCCGCCGCCCCCGAGGTCCTTCACGCCCTCGACGAGCCCCGCGTCGTACGACTCGACGCACGCGTGGATGAGCGGCTCCTTCATGATCGGGTTGCCGAGCTGGACCGCGCCGCGCGATTCCTCCTCGCTTCGCTCGGTGAGCTCCTGGGACGCGAAGGCGACGCCGCCGATGCCGTCCCGGCCGGTGAGGCCGCCGACGAGGACCAGGCGGTCGCCCGGTGCGCGCGCCCGGTTCGGCCGGAGCCGCCCCCGCGGGAGGAAGCCGACGCACCCGACGTTCACGAGCGGGTTCACGGTGAACGACGGATCGAAGGCGACCGATCCGCCGACCGTCGGGACGCCGACGCGGTTCCCGTAGTCCCGGATCCCGGCGACGACGCCGCCCATGAGGTAGCGCGGCGACTTCACGCCCTTCGGGACCTGGTCCGGGGGAAGATCGAGCGGTCCGAAGAACAGCGGGTCGACGAGCGCGATCGGCTTCGCCCCGACCGCGAGGACGTCGCGGAGGATCCCCCCGATGCCGGTCGCCGCGCCGCCGTACGGCTCGACGGCGGACGGATGGTTGTGCGACTCGATGCGGAGCGCGTAGGCGAAGTTGCCGTCGAACCGCAGGACGCCCGCGTCGCCGGTCCCGAGGACGCGCGGGGCCGGCGCGAGGCCCCGGAACGCGGCGCGCAGCCACCGGCGGGAGCTCTTGTAGCTGCAGTGCTCGCTCCAGCTCTGCGCGATCCCGGCGAGCTCGACGTCGGTCGGCTCGCGCTCCTCGCGCCGGAAGTACGCCTGGACCCGGGCGAACTCTGCCGGCGAGAAGCCCAAGCCCCGGTCGAGGCTCAGCCGAGCGAGCCCGGCCCGGGCGGTCCGGCGGATGGGGACGAGATCGACCCCCGGGGCCCACTCGAGCGTGCCGGTCCCCGTTCCCGGTCGCATCGGACGGTCACCGGTCCGGGAGCGCCATCGAGACCCGGTGGATCACCGGGTTCGCGAGCAGCCGGTCGACGGCGTCGTTCGCGAGGGCGCGGGCCCGGGCGAGGTCGATCCCGGCGAACTCGAGGACGTAGACCCGCGCCGTGCGGACGCGCGCGAGGTGGGGGATCCCGAGGAGGGCGAGCGACTTCTCGATGCTCTCCGCCTCGGCGTCCATCACGCCCGGCTTGAGCTCGACGCGCACCTCGACGGTCGCCGGGGCGGCCGGGGCCGCTCTCGCCGAAGGCATCCGCGCCGCCTACGGGACCGGGAAGATAACCCTGCGCCCGGGGCGCCGCCGGCGACGCCGGGCCGCCCCTCCGACGCCCGCTTCCGGGCCGCCCGCGCCCGCGTCGTTCGGGCCGGCCGAAAGCATAAATAGGGGACCTTTTTCGCCACCGAGGCGCGGGGGGGGCCGGGCCGACCGATGGAGGAGCTCATCTGCAGTGTTGAATTCCTCCAAGGGGCCGCCGAGGTCGTCGCCCGCGTGTCGAGCGAGGCGGGCGGGGTCCGCGAGTACCGCGCCCCGAACCCCGGCGACGTGATCGACCAGGTGATCAACGACCTCCAAGAGGAGTTCGAGTCCGCCCCCACGGCGTAAGCGGGGGCACTTCGGGCATCGCCGAGGGCGGCGCGAGGCACGGCGGAGGGAAACTATCGATGGCACAGGGCGGAGGCGGAAAGGAGCCCGTGAGTCCGGCGGTCGCGAACGCGCTCACCAAGGTGTGGGGCGACGATCAGGTCGTCGCGCTCATCGCGATGAAGGTCGAGACCGCGGAGGCCGACACCGTCGCGACGGAGGTGGCCCGCTTCACCGAGGTCGAGGACGTCTTCCTCGTCACGGGCGAGACGGACATCTTCCTCAAGGTCCGGTTCCCGCACTACGACGAGCTCAAGGAGTTCGTGCTCCACCGTCTCCCGGGCGTGAAGGGGATCCGGGAGACGAACACCCTCATTGTCGTGACCGCATACAAGGAATCCGGCGAGGCCCCCCGTCCATGACGAGCGCGTCGACCGATCCGACCGCCGTCGTCGCCCCGCCGAAGGCCGACGGCTCGCCGCCCGCCGAGCGGGTGGGCCCGCTCGAGCCGATCCTGGAGTCGCTCGGCGAGCTCGCCGACGACCTGAGCGTCCCCCGGAACATCCGCCGGGGCGCCCAGTCCGCCCGGGACGCGCTCAACCGCGCGCGGGCCCCGCTCGACGTCCGGGTCGCGAGCGCCGTGAACGTGCTCGACGACCTCGCGAACGACCCGAACCTCCCGACGCACGGGCGCACCGCGATCTGGTCGATCATCTCGAACCTGGAGAGCCTCCAGTGAGTCCCCCGGGGCCAAAGGTGAAATACGGGGTCCGGGTCCCACGCCGTCGCGTGGGCGGGCCCGTAGCTCAGGCAGGTGGATCGCTGGTCCGCGCCAGGGGTCCTGCAAAGAGCATCTGGCTTTTAACCAGGTGGTCGGGGGTTCGAACGCGAGGGGCCCGCGCGAGCGGCCTCCCGCCGGCACTCCCCCCGGGCCCGCGTCCGCGCGCCGGAGGAACCGCATGAGCCCCACGCGCGCGCGTCGGTCGAGGTCGGCGAAGGGAGCGACGACGCCCGCGCCGCCGCCCCGCCCGTTCATCGCGCACCACCACGTCCCGCCGCACGAGGTCCTCACGGAGGCGGAGACCGCGAAGGTCCTCGCCGACCTCAAGACGACGATCGATCGCCTGCCGAAGATCCTCGCCTTGGATCCCGGCCTCAAGACCGACACCGCCTTCGTCAAGGCCCGCGAGGTCGGCACGCCGATGTCGGGCCGGCTGGTCCGCATCCGGCGGCCGAGCCAGACCGCGGGCGAGGCGATCGCCTACCGCGTCCTCGCCACCAGCGCGGGAGGCGACTAGAGCGATGCGCGAGATCGTCGACTCCTTCTTCCGCGAGCGGTCGATCGTAAACCACCACCTCGCGAGCTTCAACGACTTCCTGCCGACGAACGACAACCCGAACTCTCGGATGCAGCGCATCGTCGACGAGTCGCGGGTCAGCGAGGACTCGACCGAGCGCGGCGTGATCCGCCTCGACGTCCAGAAGACGAAGAGCTCGATCTACGTGCGGGTCGGCCGCCGGCGCGATCCCCGGACCGGGCTCGTGAGCCCGACGAGCGAGCCGACCATCATGGTCGGGCTCCCGTTCGTGAAGGAGCCCGTCGGATCGAAGCCGACGCTCACGCCGATGGAGGCGCGCCTCCGCAACCTCACGTACCAGGCTCCGATCCACCTCAACGTGACCGTCGTCGAGAACGGCGTCGAGCGCGCCCCGGAGATGGTCCACATCGGCGACCTCCCGATCATGGTCAAAAGCCGGCCGTGCAATCTCCACCGCTCGAACATCGAGCGGGACTCGAACTTCCCGCTCTCCGACGAGGAGTACCGCGCGAAGCTCGTCGAGTACGGCGAGGATCCGCTCGATCCCGGCGGGTACGCGATCATCGGGGGCACCGAGCGGGTGATCATCAGCCTCGAGGACCTCGCGCCGAACCGGATCTTCGCGGAGTTCAACGAGCGGTACGGCACCCCCATCGAGAGCGCGAAGGTGTTCAGCCAGCGCGGCGGCTACCGGTCGCTCACCGTCGTCGAGAAGAAGAAGGACGGGATCCTCCACGTCTCGCTGCCGACGGCGAGCGGGCAGATCCCGCTGGTCATCCTGATGAAGGCCCTCGGGATGAAGAACGACGAGGAGATCTTCCAGGCGGTCCTGGGCGAGCTCCTGCCGCTGGACGAGCCGTTCGTCCAGACGATGAAGCACCTCCTCAACGTCAACCTCGAGGAGTGCGTCTCGAAGCGGCTCTATCCGCCGGAAGGGATCCTCACGACGGAGGACGCCCTCCTCCACCTCGAGAAGAAGTTCGCGACGGGGCAGGCGAAGGAGTACCGGCAGCGGAAGGTCGACGGGATCCTCGACCGGTCCCTCCTCCCCCACCTCGGCGACACGAAGGCGGACCGGCTCAAGAAGGCCCTCTACCTCGCGCGGATGGCCCGGACGGTCCTCGAGCTCCACCTCAAGGTCCGGGGCGAGGACGACAAGGACCACTACGCGAACAAGCGGCTCAAGCTCGCCGGGGACCTCATGGAGGACCTGTTCCGCGTCGCGTTCACCCTCCTCCTCAAGGACTTGAAGTACCAGCTCGAGCGGTCGTTCGCCCGGAAGAAGGACCTCCGGATCGCGAGCGCGATCCGGCCGGACCTGTTGACCCAGCGGCTCGTCCACGCCCTCGCGACCGGCAACTGGGTCGGCGGCCGCGCCGGCGTGAGCCAGGTGCTCGACCGGACGAGCCACATGTCGGCGATCTCCCACCTCCGCCGGGTGACGAGCCCGCTCACCCGCAGCCAGCCGCACTTCGAGGCGCGCGACCTGCACCCGACGCAGTGGGGCCGCCTCTGCCCGAACGAGACGCCCGAGGGGCAGAACTGCGGGCTCGTGAAGAACTACGCCCTCTGCGTCGACGTCTCGGAGGGGTGCGACGAGGAGGAGGTCATCCTGATCCTCCGCGACCTCAACACGCGCGAGATCGGCCCCGAGGTGTTCCAGGAGGCCGCCGCGCCGAAGGGAAAGCGCGCGTCGCGGGTCTACGTCAACGGCAACCTCATCGGGCTCCACTCGAACCCGCTCGACCTCGTCCGGGAGATCCGCGAGCGCCGGCGCTCGGGGACGCTCTCGCCGACGCTCGGCGACAAGACGTACGAGATCAACGTGCGGTACGTCGAGGAGATGAACGAGGTCATCGTCAACTGCGACTCCGGCCGCCTTCGGCGGCCCCTCGTCGTCGTGAAGGACGGCGTCTCGCGCGTCACCCGCTCCGACCTCGACGAGCTCGGGCAGGGGACGCTCTCGTTCTCCGACCTCGTCCGCCAGGGGAAGGTCGAGTGGATCGACGCCGAGGAGGAGGAGGACACGCTCATCGCCGTCGACGCGTACGCGCCGCCGGAGCGGTGCCCGAAGTGCGACCGGGCGCTCTCCCGGGGCGATACCCGGTGGCTCACGGCCGGGGAGCGCGTCGAGAAGACGCTCGTCCGGTGCGGCCACTGCCAGGAGGAGTTCCCGACGGCGACCCTCCTCACGACGCACCACACGCACCTCGAGATCGACGCGAACCTGAT
Source organism: Thermoplasmata archaeon (assembly GCA_035502055.1). Lineage (GTDB taxonomy): Archaea > Thermoplasmatota > Thermoplasmata > Lutacidiplasmatales > UBA184 > Lutacidiplasma. Next base: position 8,405 of record DATJVB010000120.1, read on the forward strand.
GCTGGGGGTCTGCACCGGTCTCATCCCGTACCCCGAGCACAACTCGACGCCCCGCAACACGATGGGCAGCGCGATGGCGAAGCAGGCGCTCGGCGTCGAGTCGGTGAACTACCGGCGCCGGCCGGACACGCGCGGCCACCTCCTCCACTACCCGCAGGCGCCGCTCCTGCAGACCCAGACGATGCGGTACGTCCACTTCACCGAGCGCCCGGCGGGCCAGAACTTCGTCGTCGCGGTCCTCTCCTTCGAGGGGTACAACATGCAGGACGCCCTCGTCTTCTCCCGCGCCGCGATCGACCGGGGGCTCGGGCGGTCGTCGTTCTTCCGGACCTACCGCGGGGAGGAGCGGAAGTACCCCGGCGGCCAGGAGGACCGGTTCGAGATCCCGCGGCCGGACGTCGCGGGCGCCCGGGTCGACACCGCGTACCGCAACCTGGGCGACGACGGGCTCATCTTCCCCGAGCTCGAGGTGCAGGAAGGGGACGTCCTCATCGGCAAGACGTCGCCGCCGCGGTTCCTCGAGGAGAAGACCGACCTCCTCACGCCGCAGAAGCGGCGGGAGACCTCCGTCACCGTCCGGTTCGGCGAGCGCGGCTGGGTCGACAACGTGATCCTGACCGAGGGGGAGAACATCTCGAAGCTCGTCAAGGTGAAGGTCCGCAACCAGCGGGTCCCCGAGCTCGGCGACAAGTTCGCCTCGCGCCACGGGCAGAAGGGGGTCGTGGGCCTCATCGTCTCGCCGGAGGACCTCCCGTACACGCGCGACGGCGTCACCCCGGACCTCATCATCAACCCGCACGCGATCCCGTCGCGCATGACCGTCGCCCACGTCCTCGAGATGCTGGGCGGGAAGGTCGGCGCGCTCGAGGGCCGCACGATCGACGGGACCGCCTTCTCCGGCGAGCGCGAGGAGGCGCTTCGGGAGAGCCTCAAGAGCCTCGGGTTCCACCCCTCCGGCCGCGAGACGCTCTACGACGGGCTCACGGGCCGGCGCCTCGAGGCGGAGATCTTCACCGGCGTGATCTACTACCAGAAGCTCCACCACATGGTCGCCGGGAAGATGCACATGCGCTCCCGCGGCCCGGTGCAGATCCTGACGCGGCAGCCGACGGAGGGACGGTCCCGGCAGGGCGGCCTCCGGTTCGGCGAGATGGAGCGCGACTGCCTCATCGGGCACGGCGTCGCGATGGTGATCAAGGACCGGCTCCTCGACGAATCCGACGGGACGGTCCAGTACGTCTGCGGCAACACCGAGTGCGGCCACATCGCCATCCCCGACAGCCGGGCCGGCTCGCTGAGGTGCCCGTCGTGCGGGAACACCTCGTCGATCTATCCGGTCGAGATGAGCTACTCGTTCAAGCTCCTCCTGGAGGAGCTGATCAGCCTGGGTGTCGTGATGCGGCTCCAGCTCGAGGAGATGCGCTAGGGGGGTCCAACATGCCGCAGGGACTCTCGAAGCGGATCCGCAGCCTCCAGTTCGCGTTCCTGTCGCCGGACGAGATCCGGCGGATGAGCGCGGTGAAGATCATCACCGCCGACACGTACGACGACGACGGCTATCCCATCGAGATGGGGCTCATGGACCTGCATCTCGGCGTGATCGAGCCGAACCTCCGGTGCCGCACGTGCGGCGGCCGCGTGAACGAGTGCCCCGGCCACTTCGGGATCATCGAGCTCGCCATGCCCGTGATCCACGTTGGGTACGCGAAGGAGATCAAGCGGCTCTTCCAGTCGACGTGCCGCGCGTGCGGCCGGCTGCTCCCGGACGCCCCGTCGCCGCGCTCCGAGGCGTCGGCCGACCCGGACGAGAACGCCCCGCCGCGCCCGCGCGAGGCGAAGGAGGAGCGCGTCTGCCCGCACTGCCACGAGGTGCAGCAGCGGATCGTCCTCGACAAGCCGACGACGTTCCGGGAGAACGGCCACAAGATCACCCCGAAGGAGGTCCGCGCGCGGCTCGAGCGGATCCCCGACGACGACGTCCGGGCCTTGGGCCTCAACCCGAAGTTCGGCCGGCCGGAGTGGATGGTCCTCACCGTCCTGCCCGTGCCGCCGGTCCAGGTCCGCCCGTCGATCACCCTCGAGAGCGGGGAGCGGAGCGAGGACGACCTCACGCACAAGCTGGTCGACGTCCTGCGGATCAACCAGCGGCTCCGCGAGAACCGCGACATGGGCGCCCCGCAGCTCGTCGTCGAGGACCTCTGGGAGCTCCTCCAGTACCACGTCACGACCTACTTCGACAACCAGACGAGCGGCATCCCGCCGGCCCGCCACCGGTCCGGCCGGCCCCTCAAGACCCTCGCCCAGCGCCTCAAGGGGAAGGACGGCCGGTTCCGGTCGAACCTCTCCGGTAAGCGCGTCAACTTCTCCGCGCGCACGGTGATCTCGCCCGACCCGCTCCTCTCGATCAACGACGTCGGCATCCCCGTCGAGGTCGCGCGCGCGCTCACGGTCCCCCTCGAGGTCACCCTCCACAACCAGGAGATCGCGAAGGAGCTCGTGAAGCGCGGTCCCGCGCCGGCCGGCGCGACGGCGGCCGAGTACCGGTGCGGGGTGAACTACCTGGTCCGCGAGGACGGCCAGCGGATCAAGGTGATGGAGAAGAACGCGGAGGCGTGCGCCGAGCTCGTCCAGCCCGGCTGCATCGTCGAGCGCCAGCTGATCGACGGCGACATCGTGCTGTTCAACCGGCAGCCGTCGCTCCACCGGATGAGCATGATGGCCCACTTCGTCCGGATCCTGCCGCACAAGACGTTTAGGTTCAACCTGTGCGACTGCCCGCCGTACAACGCGGACTTCGACGGCGACGAGATGAACCTCCACGTCCTCCAGAGCCAGGAAGCGCGGGCCGAGGCGAAGGTCCTCATGAAGGTCGAGGAGCACATCCTCTCGCCCCGGTACGGCGGCCCGATCATCGGGATGCTGCACGACCACATCACCGCCGCGTTCCTCCTCACGCACCAGAACCCGCGGTTCACGAAGAGCGAGGTCACCTACCTATTGTCGAAGATCAACTACCCCGTCCCGCCGCCCGCCGGGACCGAGAAGGACGGGACCGAGTACTGGACGGGGAAGCAACTGTTCTCCCTCACCCTCCCGCGGGATCTGTCGATCGAGTTCCGGTCGAACATCTGGAACCGGTGCGACTGCCCGCCGACGAACTGCAAGCACGACTCCTACGTGATCGTCGAGAACGGCGACCTCAAGGCCGGCACGATCGACGCGAAGGCGATCGCGTTCGGCAAGGGCGCGATCCTGGACGCGATCGCGCGGAACGACGGGATGCCGAGGGCGCGGCAGTTCCTGGACGAGATGAGCCGGCTCTCGATCACCGCCCTCGGCCTCAAGGGGCTGTCGACGGGGATCGACGACGAGGACGTCCCGGCGAACGCGCGCCGGGAGATCGACGACGCGCTCGAGAAGGCGCGGCTCAAGGTGAACTCGCTGGTCGAGGAGTACCGCGACGGCTCCCTCGAGCAGATGCCGGGCCGGTCCCTCGAGGAGACCCTCGAGGTCATGATCCGGCGGGAGTTGGGCCGGGCCCGCGACACCGCGGGCGACATCGCGGGGGGCCACCTCGGCCTCGAGAACCCCGCCGTCATCCTCGCCCGCTCGGGAGCGCGCGGGTCGATGCTCAACCTCACCCAGATGGCCGGCGCCGTCGGCCAGCAGTCGGTCCGCGGCGAGCGGCTCCTGCGCGGGTACTTCCACCGGACCCTCCCGCACTTCGCCCGGGGCGACCTCGGCGCCGACGCCCGCGGGTTCGTGAGCTCGAGCTACAAGCGCGGGCTCTCGCCGACGGAGTACTTCTTCCACTCGATGGGCGGGCGCGAGGGGCTCGTCGACACGGCGGTCCGGACGAGCCGGAGCGGCTACATGCAGCGCCGGCTGATCAACGCCCTCGAGGACCTCAAGGTCGCCGAGGACGGGACGGTCCGCAACACGGCCGGCACGGTCATCGAGTACCGGTACGGCGAGGACGGGATCGACCCGTCGCGCTCGTTCGGGGGCCAGCCGGTCCCGCTCGACGAGGTCCTCGCGACGGTCCTCGGGCGCCGGGTGAAGCCGATCGTCGACTCGAAGGGCGACATCGTCGGCGCGCCGCCGGTGGGGGAGGAGGAGATGGACCTCCTCGCCGAGGCGCAGCTCGAGGAAGAGGGCGAGGAAGAGGAGTCCGAGGAGTTCGGGTCCCCCGAAGAGGGGCCGGACTTCGGCGGCGAGTAGCGGAGCGGACAGACGATGGCGGAGGAGAAGCGCACGGGCCCCCGGGAGGTCGTGGAGCGACGGCTCGCCGAGATCAGCCGGGCGGCGAAGGTCCGCATCCCGCCGATGCTGCGCGGGGAGCTCGTCCAGAAGCTCGTCCGGCTCAAGGTGACCGGGGCCGAGCTCGACCGGGCCCTCCGGGCCGTCATCGAGCGGTACGGTCGCGCCACCGTCGACGCCCACGAGTCCGTCGGGATCGTGGCGGCCCAGTCGATCGGCGAGCCGGGCACGCAGATGACCCTCCGGACGTTCCACTACGCGGGGGTCGCCGAGATGAACGTCACGCTGGGCCTGCCGAGGCTCATCGAGCTCGTCGACGCGCGCCGGGTCCCGTCGACCCCGATGATGACGATCTTCGTCGAGAAGAAGCTCCGCGCGGACCGGGAGGAGGTCCAGAAGATCGCCCTCCAGGTCGAGGTGACGACGATCCCCGACGTCGCGTCGATCGGGACCGTCGTCGAGGAGCTCACCGTCCTCGTGACGCCCCAGCCGGCGCTGATGCAGGCGCGCGGCGTGAAGCGCGCGGACGTGGAGCGCGCCCTCCTGGAGAACCTCGACGACCGGTACATCAAGCTCGTCTCGGCCGGCGGCGGCGGCGAGGGCCGCCCGTTCGAGCTCCACCTCGCCGAGGCGCCGCCGCCGACGCGGGCGAAGAAGGACGAGCCCGTCGAGGAGATGCCGTTCAAGAAGCTCCTCGAGGCGAGCGAGGCCGCGAAGGCGATCCGGATCAAGGGCGTCTCGTCGATCAAGCGGGCGCTCATCAAGAAGGAGAAGGACGAGTACGTGATCTACACGGAGGGGTCGAACTTGGAGGGGGTCCTCGAGATCCCCGGGGTCGATGCGACCCGGACGACCACGAACTCCGTGTTCGAGATCTACAAGGTGTTCGGCGTCGAGGCGGCGCGCGCCGCGCTGATCCAGGAGGCCGGCCGGACGCTCTCCGAGCAGGGGCTCACCGTCGACATCCGCCACCTGATGCTCGTCGCCGACGTGATGACGAACGAGGGCGACATCCGCGCCATCGGCCGCCACGGGATCTCGGGGAAGAAGACGAGCGTGCTGGCGCGCGCCGCGTTCGAGATCACGGCGGCGCACCTATTGCGCGCCGCGATCACGGGCGAGGTCGACGAGCTCAAGGGCGTCGCCGAGAACATCATCGTCGGCCAGCCGATCACCCTCGGGACCGGCGCGGTGAACCTCGTCTACCGGCCCGTCCCCGGCGTCGAGCCGCTCCCGGTCCCGGTGCCGCCCGCGCCGCCCGCGCCCGCGGAAGCGCCGGCGGCGGAGGAGGCGTAGGATGGACCTCGCGCACGCCCTCAAGGTCGCGCTGCAGACGGGGACGGTGAAGGTGGGGCTCACCGAGACGCTCGAGAGCGCGCGGGCGAAGCGGGCCCGGCTCCTCATCGTCGCGTCGAGCTGCCCGGAGAAGGCGCTCGCGACGGAGCGTCGGTACGACGCGATCCCGATCTTCCACTACCCGGGGACGGCCGTCGAGCTCGGCGCGGCGTGCGGCAAGCCGTTCCCGATCAGCGCCCTCGCGGTCCTCGACCCCGGCTCCTCCGCGATCCTTTCCCTCGAGACGGGCGGGTGAGCCCGGCCGGCCGGACCGGTCGGAACGCGTGACCGACGTCGCCTTCGACACCGAGACGCTGGGCTACCTCAAGCTGTTCGAGGAGCGGACCGGCGCGCGCGTCAAGGACTGCCTCGGCGCCGAGGAGAAGCTCGTCATCCTGGTCGACCCCGGCGAGATCCACAAGGCGGTCGGCCCCGGCGGGGCGCTCGTGGACCGCCTCAAGGGGCTCCTCAAGAAGGAGATCATGGTCGTCGAGTACTCGGACGACCCCGAGACGCTCGTGAAGAACGTCTTCTTCGCCTTCGGCCCGCGCTCCGTCGCCTTCCAGCCGAAGGGGAAGGGCCGGCACGCGACCGTCTCGGTCGATCCCGCGTGGAAGGCCCGCGCGATCGGGAAGCAGGGGAAGAACCTCAAGATCGCCCGGGCGATCCTGATGCGGCACTCGGACATCGTCTCGGTGAGCGTCGCCTAGGTCCGGCGGCCTCGTCCTCCCCGAGGGGTCGCGTCCCGCCCGGCCCCTGGGGACCCGCGGGAGGCGTCGGGGGCCAGTGGCCCGAACGCGGCCGGTGCCCGTCGAGGGGCCGCCCGTCCCGAACGGGAGGGCTCACCTCCCTGGGAGATCGGCGGGCCGGGCGCGGTGGGGCCCGACCGGGGTCGAGCCGGTCTACTCCTCCTCTTCCTCGTCCCCGGTCTTGGGGGTCTCCCCGTAAGTGTACTGGGCCATCGGAGGCGCGGCGGTGGGAGCCATGTCGTCCGTCTCGTCCCCGCCCGGGGGCGTCGCGCCGTAGATCATGCCGCCGCCCCCGCCACCGGCCCCATCCTCGGCCCCGGGCTCCTCCTCGCCCGCGGGAGGCCGCCGGCGTAGGAGGAGGAGCGCGACGACGGCGATGGCGAGGATCGCCGCGACCCCGAGGAGGGCGTACGCGACGGGGAACGAGCTCCCGGTGCTATTCGTGGGGTGGTTCGGGGCGACCG
>DATJVB010000121.1:0-4630 GCA_035502055.1 Thermoplasmata archaeon
CGAGGGCGCTGAACGCCGCGACGAGGACGCCGAGGAACCGCCGGGCGCGCGGGAGGCGGGCGTTCGGCGACGCACCGGCGCCTTCGAGGTAGACGGTGCGCGTCCCGGCCGTCGCGGTCACCCGGGCGGGCGCGATCGGAATGCCGTCCTCCCGGAAGACGACGCGGCCGGCCGCCGCGTCGGCGGGCGCGTCGACGAGGTGGATCGGCGAGGTCCCGGAGGAGGTCGTCGTCGGTCGCCGCGCGAGCCACTCCATCGCGACGAAGAGCCCCGCGCCGATCGCGACGCCCACCACGATCCCGCCGACGGGGAGGCCGAGCTCGCGCACCCACGCGAGGAGGTCGTCCGTCAGCATGGACCCTCCTCAGCGGCGGATCGGCGACGGCCCGGAAGTCGGGCGGCGGGCCGAGGGGTCCGGCGCGTCACCCACCCCGATGCCGGATCCGGCGGACGACCGCGAAGCCGAGGAGGGCGGAGAGCGCGACCCAGGTCGAGACCTCGAGCGCCCCCGAGGTGAGCTCGGCGACGAGGGCGGCGGACGGCTTCTCGGAGGACGGATAGAACTGGACCTTCGTCGAGGCGGTCGAGCCCGCGACGGTCAGGATCCCGTGCGACGGGACGGCGTAGTAGCCGTCGGGGGGATGCACGTCGAAGGTGTACGTCCCGTTCGGCGCCATGAAATCGGACCGGTTCGCCGTGGCGGGGAGGGTGGTGTTGCCGAGACGCACGGACCAGCCGTTCGTCGACCCCGGCCCGATCGCCTCGAACCCGGTCTGGAACCGGAGGAGGTCGAAGGAGAGGAGGACCGGCGCCGCGTACCCCGCGATGACGAGCACGCCGGAACGCGGCGTCGCCGAGTAGTTGGCCGGGAGTTCGATATGGTACGGGTACGTCCCGTTCGGGAGGGTGGCGGAGACCCACGCCGAGTTCGCGACGAGCGGGCCGGTATCGAGGTTCACGCTCCAGAGAAGCCCGTCCCGGGTCCCGACGGCCTGCCACGTCGCCGTGTACGTGGTCGGGACGTACGGGACGTCGATCAACATCGGCGCGCCCCGCACCACGAACGTCTTCATCGGGACGCTCGCGTGGAGGCCGTCGACGTACCCGAGCCGGTACGCGTAGCTGCCGTTGAGGAGGTCGAACGAGGGATCCGGCGCGCCGGCTCCCGCGAGCTCCTTCACGCCGCGGACGAAGATCGCGGTCGTCTCGCCGCTCGGAAGCCCCGTCACATGGAACGTGACCGGGTACGTGGGCGGCGCGGGGGTGAGGGGGATAAAGGCGATGTGCACGGCGAGGCCGAGGAAGCTGATGCTGCCGTTCTGCGGCAGGCTCCGGTAGCCGGGCACCGGCTCCACGTGGAACGCCCAGGTGCCGTTCGGCTCGTAGACGGTGAGCGTGTCGCCCGTCGAGTTCGTCACGAACTCCCGCACCAGGACGGACCAGGGGGTGCCGGCCGGTAGGCCGGTCTCCCAGAACATCCCCGGCTGCCCGACGACGAAATGGGCCGTCTCGTCGATCCGCCCGGTCGGATCGACGCTGATCGTGCGTCCGGTACCGTTGTAGCTACCCGGTCCCCAGCCGCCCCATCGGTTGAGCGCGTAGCCGGGCGCGGGGACGGCGTTGAGGGTGAGCGGCTCGCTCGCGTTCCACCAGTCGACGATCGGCGAGACGGTCCCGCCGTCCCCGGGCGAGGCCGTGATGTTGACGCGCCACTGGTCGACGAACGCGAGGGAGACGTTCGTGTAGGACCCCGACACGATCGCCGGCGAGGCGACGAACGGCTCGAGCCGCTCGGAGGGGACGAACTCCTTGCCGCCGATCGGGAGGTTGATCGGCACCCCGGCGACCGTGTAGTTCCCCGTCGGGAGGAGGAGGGAGAGGTTCGCATCCGTCGTCGTATAGAACTGGGAGCCGACGCTCGTGTACCAGCTCGTGTTCGCCGGCACGCCGTCGCCCTGCACGCGGACGAACGTCGCCCCGGCGGGGTACGTCTCGAACACGACCAGGCTCTGCGGCGGCAGGACGAACGTTGTCGGGAGCCCCGAGGGGAATATCTCCGGGATCGCGTTCGGGGTGAAGGGCTCCACCCACGTGGTGTGGTTCCCCGTGGTGTAGTGGATCGACCCGTTCCAGTACCACGCCTCCGTCGGGCCGAGCCCCGGGTCCGTCGGGAACTGGGGCGTGAACGAGATCGAGTGGGAGATGTTCGTGTTGACGACGAGCAGGTCCTGCCGGCCCTGATCGTCCGGCGCGACCGTCCCGATGCCGTAGATCGTCTTCGTCAGTCCCGTGAGGTTGACCGGGTAGACGTCGTTGCCCAGGTGGTCGAAGATCTCCGTGTACAGCCCGTAGTCCGGGCGGGCGTATCCGGCGGGGTTGAACCAGGAGTTCGTCGTCGCGAGCTCGGCGGCGAACAGGTCGACGTTCGTGAGGTTGACGTCCATCGCCTGGGTCATCTGGGCGGCGATGCTGAGGGAGCCGGAGAACCCCGCCGCGTACTGGCCGTAGTCGGACCAGGAGAGCGCTGCGCCGAGCTCGCTCACGAAGACCGAGACGTTGCAGCCGGGGCATGCGCTCGACGCCGCCTGGCGGGCCGAGATGATCCGCTGCGGGATGCTCGCCGCGCTCTGGATCGTCTGGTAGAAGTCAAGGAGGCTCCCGTCGCCGGTACCGAGCCACCCCGCCGGGTACTCGTGGAAGGCGACCGCCTGGATCTTGTCTCCCGTGACGTTGAGGACGGCGGAGATCCACTGCGAGAACGTCCACGATCCGCAGGTGCACCCGGAGGCGGGAAGTCCCAGGATCGGCGTCGTGGCATCCACCTGGCGGATGTCGGCGACGTACGCGACGACCTCCTGGCCGAACTCCGTCGGCGTGGGTCCGCCCGTGTACGAGTGCCCCCAGTTCTTCCACGCGACCTGCCAGTGTTCCCACAGCTCGGGTTCGTTCCCGATCATCCAGTACGCGGGCGTGAAGCTGAGGTTCACCTCCGTGTAGTTCACGATCTCCTCGGCGAGCGACGGGTTGTCGATCTCTGCGGGGAGCTGCATGATCGCGGTGCAGTGCATCGCCTCGCACATCTGGACGAACTGCGCCTCGCTCGTGAGCGCCGTCTTCGCGGCGCCGCTGTACGTGTCGTAGTGGGTGTTGGTGAGAGGGTCGTAATCCTCCCCCGCCATCGCCCCGGGCCAGACGATGACCCGCGTCGGGGTCGCGTTGATCGCGTCGCCCTCTCCTCGCAGCAGGTGGACCTCGTTGTTCACGGTCGTCCCCCAGAAGTCGGGCGAGAGGACGCTGGAAAGGTCGCCGACGGACAGCGGCACGCTGATCGGCGCCGCGTCGGAGGGAGCGACCGACTGCGGCTCCGCGAGGTCGGGGGTGAACCCCGGGTCCGTCGCCGGCGGGGGGGCCGAGGCCGGGGCGATCACGTTCCCCGAGGCGACGACGACGATCGCCAGGGCGACCGGGAGCCAGCTCCAGCTCCACCCGATACGGGTCGTCACGTGCCAGCCTCGGGTCGCATCGTTGGGGGCCCTACGGAACCATCGGTCCCGGCGGTCGACCGGGGCAGCCGGGCAAGAAAGAGGGGCTTCTTCTACTTTGGCCAGAGGCCCGCCGGCGCGCCGCCCCGAGAGTCGGGCGCGGTTCGGGCCGGGAACCGGGCGACGATCGGGCGGGGGCCGGAGGGATACGGCCGGTGGCGCCTCGTCCCCGGGCGTTCCGGGTTGATATACGTCGGCCGCTTAGGTCGAGCCCTCCCGAGTCGGTCGCCTCGGCGGGCGACCCGGGAGAAAAGAGGAGCAGGAATGAACGTAGAAGGAAACCGATGGAACCGAGCCCGCCGTCGACTGGCCGGGTGGGGCACCGGCGTGGGCACGCTCGCGATCGTGCTCGTCATGGCGGCGTCCCCCGCGACGGCCGCGGGGAGCCATTCGTACCGCCCGCCGTACACGACGTCGGCGGGCGCCGTGTACCAGGTCCTCGGCGGAGGGGCGTGCGGAACCGCGGCCGCGATCGGAGCGGTCAACTGGAGCTCGACGACCGGAGTCGCGACCGCGGGCGGGAAGACGAGCGCCAAGGGCTGCCCGGTCCAGGTCGGCGGCGTCGGCGGCTCGAGCTACGGGGAGTACGAGGCCGAGATCGACGTCGGCGTCCCGATCAAGATCGCCTCCACCGGACTCCACTCGATCGTGGTCAACTGGAAGATCAACGCCGCGACCGCTTCGTCGTACACGCCGGGGACGTGCTACCTCGGCGCGAACTCGACGGGGGTCTGGTACTGCGAGTCGCTCGCCTACTGGGAGGTCTTCGCCGAGGCCTCGATCGTCGACCAGACGAACAACACGGTCTTCTACGGGAACAACTCGTTCGACGCGTACAACGAGTCGTACAACCAGACCGAGTGGGTGTTCGGAACGTACTACAACGGCTCCGGGAGCTTCGGGTTCGGCTCGTTCGGTTCGGCGGCGCTGTACATCAACGCCTCGCTCGTGAAGGGGCACTCCTACGCGGTCGTGACGTACATCGAGGTCATCTCCGAGGCGGCGCTCGAAGCGTACAACGCGGCGGTGAAGGGCGGCTCGGCGTCGTCGTCGGCGAACATGGCGACGGGACCGAACAAGGCGACGCT
>DATJVB010000122.1:0-4483 GCA_035502055.1 Thermoplasmata archaeon
CGATCTCCTCCTCGCCCGCGCGCGCCCAGGCCATGAGCTGGGAGAGGCCGGACGCGACCTCGGTCCAGTCGAGCGCGGGCGGCGCGTCCCCCCCGAGGGTGGCGAGCGAGGCCGCGATCTCGGGAGGGATCGAGGGTCCGAACCGGGCGGTGCGCTCGACGCGTTCCACGATCGCGCGACGGCGCGATTCGAGCGCCGTCCCGGCGCTCTGCGCGATGAGCGGCAGGATCCCCCGCGCGACCGTTTCGCCGCTCGCCCAGTCGGAGCGCCGCGCGAACTCCTGCACCTGCTGGAGCCGCTCCGTCGCCTCGGGGATCGTGATATCCAACGCCCCCAGCTCGTGCAGGCGGGCCTCGGCCTCGCCGACCGCCTGCTCCGTCGCCTCCCGCTGTTTCTTGAGGAGGGCCGCCTTCTCTTGGAGAATCCGGGTCAGCCGGGACGAGGGGACCGTCCCGATCCCGCCTGCGCCGACCGTGGTCGTCCTCCGCGGGTCCGGCGGGACTGGGGGGAGCCGTCCGGCCCGGGACCCTTGCGCGATTCATGCGAGGCCCTCGATATAAATAGTCGGGCCCCGGGCCGCCGGCGCCGGGCCGGCCGCCGTTTCGCGTCGCTAGGCGCGCGTGATGCGCCGCTTTCCCATGGCGTCGAGGTACTGGACCTCGGTCCCGGCCGTGAGCTGGCCCTTGAGATCGGCCTCGATCGGCAGGGAGAACGTCTCGTAGGTCTCGAGGTCCATCATCTGGACCTCGGCATCGGTGAGCGAAAGGATCTGGGCCTGTCGCTTCCCGATCATCGGCACCTGGACCTTATGCTTCACGGGGAAGACGACGCTGCGCTTCGATCCGTCGAAGAGGCCGACCGCGTCGATGCGCGCCTTCGCCTCCCCGTGCTTCCCCGGCTTCGAGGTCTGGATGCTCAGGATCCGGCACGGCTCCTCGTCGATGAGGAGGTAACGGCCTTCCTTGAGCTCACGGACCTCCGCCTGCGTCCACGCCATTCCGGGATGCCTCGAGGCGGTCACGGTGGCGTGAGTTTAAGGCTTACCGGCCGCGCGCGCCTCGCCGGGTCGAGGGCGCTCGGCCGGGGGAGGCCGCGCCTCGGGCCGTCGCCGGGACGCATCGCACCTCGGAGGTTTCCCCAAGGGTTTATGCCGCCCCCGGCGAATTGAAACGGCACCGGAGGACCGTCACCGGAGGACCATCCCGTGGAGTGGGGGTCGACACCGTTCTCGCCTCACACGCTCGAGGCGGAGGCCCGCCGGCTCTGGGCGGCCCGGGGACTGCCGCCCTCCAATCCGGTCCTCGGGCCGGTCTCCGGACCTCGGACGCACGCGATCGTCGCCCCGGGGAGCCCGGACGAGCCGCCGGGCGCCCTGCTGCATCGGGCGGTCGTGGCAGACGCCCACGCCCGGTACCGCGCGTTCTCCGGCCGGTCGACGGACGGGACGATAGCCTGTCGCGGCGAGACTCTCCTTCGGACCCTTGGGAGCGCCGCGCTCGCCGCCGGGGTCGGACTCGGCGAGGGCCGCGCGACGTCGACCCGGGCGGTCGAGCGGACCGCGCTCCAGGCGATGGTCGACCGTCTCGCCGCCGCCGGCATCCTCACCGGGCGCGAGGCGCCGCTCCGCAGCTGCCCCCGGTGCCAGGAGCCGCGGGGACCGTCGGCGATCGTGTATCAGGAGGAGGAGGGAACGGCGTACCTCGTGCGGTTCCCGCTCACCGGCCCGCCGCCCGCGACGAGCCTGCTCGTCTGGACCGACGCGCTCTGGAAGCTCCTCGGGACCACGGCCGTCCTCGTGGGCGGGGAGGTCCCGTACGTCACCGTATCGTACCGGCGTCGCGGGCACGAGGAACGGCTCATCACCGGCCGGTCGAGTCTCGAGCGGCTCGCCGCCTGGCTCCCCGGCGGGGAGACGACGGTTCTCGAGGAGCGTCCGGGCCGGGCCCTCGAGGGGCTCCGGTACGACCATCCGCTCGCCTCGGAGTCGCCGATGCTCGGGGGACTCCCCGCGCCGTCGAACGGGGTGCACGCCTCGGCGGAGGTCTCCGACACCGGGACCGGGCTCGTCGCCCTGGTGCCGAACCACGGCGGCTCCGACGGGCTCGTCGCGACGGCGCTCGGGGCGGTCGGCTGGCCGGTCTTGGACCCGGACCTCAACCTCTCCCGCGCGCTGGTGCACAAGTACCAAGGGCTCCCGATCGACGCCGCCGAGGCGTTCGTCCAGCGCGATCTCACGGAGAGCGGGCTCCTGTTCGCGCAGCTGCGCGTGAAACGGGGGGTGCCCCGCTGCGGGGCGTGCGGCACGGCCCTCGTCTGGGAGGTGGGCCGCAGCTGGTGCCTCGACCCGACCCGGCTGCCCCCGGAGCGCCTCGAGGAGTTCCACCGACTCCTGCCCGACGATCCCGCGCCGCCGCCGAACGACGCGGTCCCGTGGCCCGTGGCGCTCGAGGAAACGTCGAGCGACCCCGCGGACCCCGAGCTGTTCGAGTGCGTCGTCTGCCGCCGGCTCGCCCCCATCTCCGCCGAACGGGCGTGCCCCTGCGGCGGCGCCCGCGTCCGGGTCCGTCGGACCCTCCTGGCTCCGTTCCTCGACGCGCTCGCCGCCTGGGTCCCCGACCCGCCGATCGAACCGAACTCGTCGGTCCATCTGCTCCTGCCCGACCGGCGCCGGGCGCCGATGCTCTGCCTGCATCTCGCGGCCCGGGAGGCCGCCGGGGCCCGCCCGTCGGATCTGCGTCTCACCCGGATCCCGACGCTCCCCCGCGCGTATTCGGCCGCCGGCCCCGCCGACGACGGTCCGTGGGACGCGCTGCGAAGCGTGCTCATCGGGCTCGAGGAGAGCCCGTCGGCCGGGGCGGCGGGCCTCGTCGCAGGTGAGCGACGGGAGCGACGGCGGCTGGAACGGGCCTGGCGCATCGCCGCGTGGATCGCCGACCGGATGGGGCCGGAGCGGACGGGGGCGTACGCCGCCCCGGTCACCGCCCATCTCGCCCACCTCCCGCCGGAGGACCGCGCGTTCCTCTCCCTGTTCGAGCGGATGCGCAGCGAGGTGCTCCGGCTGGCGGACCTGGGCCGGCTGCCGAAGGCGCAGCGGATCCTCGCGGCCTTCTTCGAGGACGCGTTCGTCCGCGAGTACCTCCCCCTCGCGATTCCGCGGCTGAAGGAACCGGGGGTGAACCCGCGGAAGCTCGCCGCGTTCAGCGTCGTGTCTCACGTCATCGCGACGTGGGCCGAGCTGTACGCCCCGATCGCCCCGTACACGATGGAGGCGGTCCACCGATCGCTCCGCGGGGACGCCCAGAGCGTCTTCGAACGGCCCTTCACCCCGATCCTCGAGTCGATCCTCGACCCGGCCGCGGAGCGCGCCTACGGGCGGTGGCTTTCGATCCTCCGCGCCGTCGAGCGCGCGCGCCGTCGGCTCGGGATCCCGCCGGACACCTCCATCGCCCGCGTCACGGCGGTCCTCCCGAACGAGGCCGTCGCGGCGGAATGGCGCGCGACCGCGTCGGTGATCGAGCGGCTCGCGGGGATCCAGACGTTCGAGGTCGCCTCGCCCGACGTCCCGTGGGAGGGACGGCTCCTCGATGCGGTCCCGGTGACCGCCGAGATCCAGCGCGCGTACGGCGCCGCGGCGCCCCGGCTCCTTCGGCTGCTCGAAGGCATGCCCGGCCGCCGGGTCCAGGAGAGCCTCCGCGGGGGCGCGTTCGAGCTCGTCCTCGATGGCCGCTCGGTCCGGATCCTCCCCTCGATGATCGAGTTCCGGGAGCGTCCGCCGGCCGGCGTCGTCGCCATCCCGTGGGAGCCGGGCGAGCTGTACGTCGCCGCGCCCGAGGAGATCCGGCCGGCCGGAGCGTTCCCGCTCCCGCCGCTCTCGCCGGCTGGCTACCGGTTCGTCCATCGGATCCGCCGGCGCCTCGCCCACGCCGACCGGCCCGGGAACCTCCCCGGCATCGCCGTCGCGGTCGGGGGAACGTTCGCCGAGGAGATCGCCCGGCACCGGGTCGCGCTCGAGCGATACCTCGGCGTCCCCGAACTCCAGATCGTGCCCTCGGCGGAAACGTTCCCCCGGACGGAGATCCTCCGCGGACGCGGGCGGTCCGGGGACCGGTGGATCGCGTGGGTCCCCGGCGTCGCCGCCCCCTCCCGCGCCGCTCGTCGTCGGGGGGTCCGCAGCCGGCCGCGCATCCTCGAGCGTTCCCCCGAGGAGGCCGGAGACCGGACCGACTTCCTCGACGACGCCGTTCGGGCCCGCGACGCGGCCCTCGAGGAGTGGGTGCGCCGGCTCGACGCGGAGATCGGCCGTCCCCTCGTCGGCCCGGCGAAGCTCCGGAACGCCTGGGACGCCGGCATCCACGATTTCGATTCGCTCGCCCACGCGACGTTCGATGCGCTCGCCCCTATCCCGGGGTTCGGCCCGTACGTCGCCGCGGCGATCGTGGGGCATTACGGCGGGACGGTGCCCGTGCGGGCGCGACCGGCGTTC
>DATJVB010000123.1:0-3522 GCA_035502055.1 Thermoplasmata archaeon
CCGAACGGGTTTGTCCTGCTCTTCGGGGGGTCGATCGGGTCGGCGATACCGACCGGGGGGAGCGTGGTGGTGGGCGGACTATCGCCCGGTCAGGGGGACACCTGGGAGTACTTGGGCGCGCCGAACCCGGCGTGGGCTCCAGAGTGGGAAGACGTCAGTCTCTTCGTGTGATCCCATGAGAGTGCAGCCGCCTTCCCTCCATGATGGTGGCTTCGTCGTCCGGCCTCCGTTCGAGAGGTTTTTACGCATTCGCCGGCTAGCAGACGATCTCGTAGCATCCTCGCGAGGTGGTTGAGTGTGGGTCTCGCCGGAGCGTCGAATCGATCTCCCTCGAGGACGCCCCGCCGCAGCAAAGATCTCTGGTCTCCTGTGCTGGCCGCAGCCGTGCTCGTTGTGCTCCTGACGACCACGGTTGGGGCCGGCGGCACCGTGAGACTTCCCACCCTCATTCCGGTCCGAGGGCTGGAGGCATCCGCTCTGTCCACGGCGGGACAGGCGGAGCTGGCCGCCGCCGCGGCTTCTGTCCGATCATCGCCGTCACAGGCCCTCGAGCCCTCGGTCGGTTCGGAAGCGTCTTCCGGCGGAGATTCTGCGGCCGTGTGGACCCAGGTGGCCACACCGGAGCATCCGAGCGCGAGGGAAGGCATGGGGCTCGCGTACGACGGCGCGGACGGCTACGTGGTGCTGTTCGGGGGGCTCGCCGGGCAGTACAAGACCGACCTGCAGATGGCCGACGTGTGCCTCAACGACACGTGGACGTACCGCGCGGGGGTGTGGACGAACCTCTCCATCGCGGGCCCCCCCCCGGCTTGCACGCCCGCAATGGCGTACGACCCGGCCGACGGGCGGGTCATCGAGTACGGGGGGATCCAAACCCTCGCGCAGAACACCTACGCCCTTAGCACGAACAACGAGACGTGGACGTTCGTGCACGGACGATGGACGAACCTCTCCGCGCTGGCGAACCCTTGGGTGGACACGTTCTCAATGATGACGTACGACCCCGATCTGGGGGCGATCGTGCTCTTCGGGCTGCACTACCAGAAGTCGAGCGGGGGAACCGTCACCCCGGAAGGACTGACGTGGGAGTTCCTCGACGGGGGGTGGGAGCGGATCCCGACCGATGAGGATCCTCTCCAGTGGTCCGATGTGTACCTGAACGGGTTGACGTTCGACCAGGCGGACGGGTATCTCCTTCTCTTGGTGGACAACAAGACGTGGGCGTTCATCGGGGGGGATTGGGCTCTGGTCGGGCTGGTCCCCGATGATCTGATCGGACCCCTGGGACTCTCGTTCGACCCGAAGATGAACGAGACGGTGCTCTTTGGGGCCGAGGCGTTCTACCTGCCGCACCCGGCGAACGAGAACTACACGTGGACGTATGTCGACGGGGCGTGGTGGAACGCGTCGGTCGACGGCCCGCCGTACCGATCGGGGAACGGGATGGTCTTCGACGCGTATGACGGCTACACGCTGACGTTCGGAGGCGCCGGGAAGGGCGAGGTGAACAACCTCACGTCCCTGCTGCTAGCCGACACGTGGATCTACTCGCCGCCGCCGACCGTCCTCAACGTCTCGACGACGGCGGTGCCGGCGCGGGTGTGCAGCCGGACGTCGCTCGACTGCGGGGTCGGCACGGACGTGACGCGGGTCACGGTGACCGTGACGGGGGAGGAGGCGAACGCGAACCTATCGTCCGGGACCGACTCCGGGAAGGGGTGGGTGGCGTGGGGCCCGTACTACTGGGTCCCGCAGCCGACGGTGAACTTCTTGGGCTGGCAGGAGCTGGTTCCGGCGCCGAACCTCGCGCCGACGGCGACGTGCGGGCTCGCGGACACGACGGAGGGGTCGTGCCGGCCGAGCCCGAGCGTGGTGTCGCTGAGCGGGATGCCGGGGCAGGAGCTGGTCTCGTGGTCGTGGAACGGGCTGGCGAGGTACACGTCGTTCGGGGTGGGCGACGCGTGGACGATTTCGTTCAACGTGGAGGCGATGGGACCGCCGTACGGTCTCGTGCCGGTCGACGCGTGCACGACGGAGGCTTGCGGGCGAGCCGGCTCGGGGATGGTGCAAGGACTCCTGAGCGGGGTGGTCTTCTCGCCGTATGGGAACGGGTCGAGGGAGAACCTCTCGGCGCCGCTCGAGGAGGTGACGGTGGTGCCGTCGCCGACGGAGGGAGGCTCGACGCCGGCGTCGAGCCCCCCGCCGTCGCCGCCCGGGATCTCGACGCCGCTGCCGGTCGCCACCCCGGCATCCCCGGTGCCGGTGTCCGCGCCCTCGACGGCGCCGGTCCTGACGGGCACGGCGGGCGGTATCTCGCTCACGGCGCTGGCGGCGGGGATCCTCTCGGCGGGAATCACGACGGGGGTGCGGGGGCGCCTCACGCACCGGGCCGGGGTAGCCGTGCGCCTCGCCAAGCGGAGGTCGGCCGATGCGGATCGTATCCGAGGAACGGACTAGAGTCCGGACGCGAACGGCCGAGACCGCGGGCCGGGCCCCGCACCGGTCACCGGCCCCTCCTCGGATCCGACGGGGGAGCGGTCGATCGGCGATCGGTCGAGCGGGGCGGGGGTGGGGCGGTCTCGCATCGAGTCTCGGTAGGACACGCCGGTGGTCTCGAGCCGCTCCTCCCCTCGTGGTGGCCGTGGTGATCGGGGCGTCGCTGCTCCAGATGGCCTACGCCGCCGACGTGACGCCGCCCTCTCCCTCCGCGGCCCCGTGGGCGGCTGGGGTTCCGTGGGCGGGAGACGGCCTTCCGGTCGCCGCGTCCCAGGCAGGCATCGTCCTCGGCCCCTCGGCGGAGGCGAGCGCGGCGAGCGGAATCAGCATCCCGTCCTCCGCCGTCTCCGGAGCCGCTCCGACGACCTCGCCGGACGGGGCCAATCCCCGAGGCGCGGCGGTTTCGGGGTGGGGCGAGACGACCGCCACGAGCGCGGCGTGGGAGAACGTGACCGTCCCGGGAGCCGCATCGCCTAGCTTCCGGTCCTACATGGGAGGGGAGGTGGCGTATGATCCGGCCGAAGGCTACGTACTCCTCTTCGGGGGGTTCGAGGGCTACTACTACAACGATACGTGGGAGTTCAACGGCACCAACTGGACGGAGCTCTACCCGCCCACGTCGCCGCCCCCCTTGGACCATGCCTCGATGGCGTGGGATCCCGCGGACGGGTACATGGTCCTCTTCGGGGGAATGGCCCCGTCGAACTCGAGTTACGACGCGACGTGGAAGTTCGCGAACGGCACGTGGACCCAGCTGTCGCTGAACCAGTCCCCGACCGAGCGGTGGGGGGCAGCCTTCACCTGGGATGCGACGGATGGCTACCTCGTCCTCTTCGGCGGTTGCTGGGAATCCACCGAGCTCAACGACACGTGGAGCTTCGTCGGCGGGGCGTGGACCGAGATCGCCAAGAAGAGCGCTCCGACGGCGAGGGAGGACCCGGGGTTCGCCTTCGACGCCCTGCTGGGCAAGGTGGTGATGTTCGGGGGGTGGAGCATCGCGAGCGGCTACCAGGCGTTCGACGACAC
>DATJVB010000124.1:0-3946 GCA_035502055.1 Thermoplasmata archaeon
TATCTGTTCCTTCGTCGCGTAGCTGTAGCCCGACGGGGGCAGGGCGCCCTCGCACGAGGCCGTACGCCGCCCACCTTCTGTCCCCGGTGCGGGTCCCGGCTCGACGGGACCGCGATCCGCTGCCCCGCGTGCGGCGCGGATCTCGGGGCCGGCTCCCGCGGCCGCCCCGGCGGCCCGGCAAGGCGTGCGTGGAATCGGCGCTGGATCGCGGCCGCCGCGGTGCTCGAGATCACGGCCATCGTGCTCCTCGCGGGGCTCTTCACAGGCTGGTTCGGCCTCGGTTCGACGAACCCCGGCGGGCCGGCCCTGGGCACCGGTCCGGATCTCAATCCGCATGGGGAAGCGGTGAACGGCGTCTACCTTTCGATCCAGTACTCGGGGAACTCGACAGGGTACTTCGTCGTCCGGCCCTCCGGGAACCTCTGCACCGGCTGCCCGATGGTCCCGGCCCTCGACGACCGGTTCGGGACCCCGCTGGTCTCGTTGTTCGTCTACTTCAATCTCACCAACTCGGGGACCGAGTACCACGAGCTGTCCGGCTGGAACCTCACCGATCCCGGCTACTCCGGCGCGGATCCGTTCTCCCTCCGCGCCGTCCTCTGCTGCGCGCCCCTCTACGGGGAGAGCTCGGCGCTGGTCGGGGCCGCTCCCGGCCAGACGGTCCCGCTCGCGTTCTACTTCACCGCGGAGGAGGTCCCGGCGAACGGCGGCGACGGCTTTTCCCTCGATGTGAGCGCGACGACCTCGGGCTGAGGGCGGCCCTTCCGGGGCTTGGTCTCCCCGGACCCGACTTTGCGAGACAAGCCGACCGTTTAAATACGCCACGTCGGAAAAAATCAGGGTGCCCCACGGGGCAGGAAGCAACGATGAACTCGGCGATGGCACGGAAACTGATCTACGCGGGCACGCTCGTCGCACTCGTCGGTACGGTGGGCGGCATGGCCGTCGCCTCCGTCCTCACCTCCACCATGGTGAACCAGGGCGCGAGCTTCTACGAGGGCGGCAACAGCGGGGCGAACGGGTACTCCTCGCCGAGCCTCCAGGTCGCCTACGTCCCGAACGGGGTTTCGTCGTGCACCTCCGGGACGGCGACGGGCGCGATCAGCGGGGGCGGCACCGACATCGTGCTCTCGTCGGTTTCGGGCGGTACCGTCTGCACGGCGGGCGACTTCGCGGAGGAGTTCACCCTCTCCTTCTCGGCGACGATCGACACCCAGACGAACGTGTTCACCGTCACGACGCAGGTCGGCGCCGGGACCGTCGAGATGAACGGGCTCCCGGTCGCCCTCGGCACCGGCTCGACGGGCGCGTTCACCCAGACGGTCGATGTGTACGTCGACTACGGGAGCGTGAGCCCGCCGGCCGCCGGCGTAACGGTCCTCGACCTCGTCATCCAGTAGGAACGCCGCCGAGAGGGCCGGGGCGTCGCCCCGGCCCTCGGCCCAACCGCTTCCCCGCCCCTCCGAGCGAGGGTTTTCATAGCGCGAGCCCCCAGGAAGGGTCACGACCGCCGCGGGTCCGCGCCGAGCGTCGCCCAGACCGCTGCGGGCCCGGCTGCTCGCGGGGGTGAAGGAGAACCTCACGATGCTCCTCCTCGGGGGAGCGCTCCTCGCCCTCGGGATCGACCTCTTCCTCTCCCGCGAGCCCACGCGCGCGGGGCTCCTTCCCCTCTGGAGCTACCTCCTCGCCGGCGGCTCGATCCTGCTGTCGGGCGGGTTCCTCGCGATGGTCGTCGGCGACGTCTGGGGGTGGAACCCCGGCCCGGCGGAGGGAGGGTCGGGCGACGATCTCGTCTCGGTGCCCCGCGCCGAGTGGGAGGCGTGGCGCCGGACCCAGGCGGGCCGGCGATCGGACCGCGCGCCGGCCCCGGCGGCCCCATCGCCGCCCGCCCGCACCGCCGCGGCCGCGGAGCTCCCGCCATGGAACGAGGAGATCCCCGTCCCCGCCCGCGGCGCAGGAACGGCCGCCGCGCCCGAGGCCCGCGCTCGCGCCGCGGAGGGCGCGCCCGCTCCCGCCGCCGCCGCGGCCCGGCCGCCGGCCCCGCGTCCCCCCGAGCCGCGACGCGGTGGCGCGCCCGAGGCGGCCCCGGCGCCCCCGGCGGACGATATCGACGCCCTCCTCGCCGAGTTCGAGCTCGAAGCGCACCGGGGACGGCCGAGCACCCCGCTCTCGAAGCCCCCCGACGAGCGGTCGGAGCTCGCCTGCGCCTCGTGCGGACGGGCGATCGGGCTCACCGCGGGCTGGGAGACGTGCGAGAACTGCTTCGCGAGCTACTGCGAGGTGTGCGCGGCGCGCATCGGACCGATGCGCTCGGGATGTCCCGCGTGCTCCTCGGCCCGGCCCGGGACGCCCGTCTGAACCGGGCCGCGCGGCGCGAGCCCGCGCTCACGGCGGGGGACCGACCTCGGAGCGGAGCCGCGCGAGGGCCGCGCGGATCTCCTCGACCGAGCCGGCCTCCTCGAGCGTCGTCACGTCGCCCACGTCGGTGCGCCCGTCGGCGACCGCCTTCGCCACCCGGCGCATGATCTTGCCGCTGCGGGTCTTCGGCAGCGCGCGGACGAAGTGGACGCGCGCGGGCCGGGCGATCCGGCCGATCCGCTCCGCGACGGTCTCGGCGAGCACGTCGGCGAGGGCGGACGTCCCGTCGACCCCGGTCCGCAGCACCACGAAGGCGACGGGGACCTCGCCCCGCGCCTCGTCGGCCGCCCCGCAGACGGCGGCCTCGGCGACGGCGGGGTGGGCGAGGATCGCCCCCTCGATCTCGATCGTGCCGAGCCGGTGGCCGGCGACCTTGAGCACCTCGTCGGCCCGTCCGAGGAAGACGAAGTACCCCCACGCGTCGCGCACGGCGTAGTCGCCCGGGTAGTAGAGGCCCGGGAACCGGCCCCAGTAGGTGGTGCGGTACCGGTCGGGGTCCCCGTGGAGCGTCTGGAGCATCCCCGGCCACGGGCGGCGGATCACCGCGTACCCGCGCTCGCCCGGCGCGGCGGGGAGCCCCCGCTCGTCGACCACGTCGGCGTCGATCCCCGGCAGCGGGAGCGTCGCCGCGCCCGGGACGAGCGGCACCGACGCGATCCCCGGCGCGGGGCTGATCAGGATGCCGCCCGTCTCCGTCTGCCACCAGGTGTCGACGATCGGGCACCGGCTCCCCCCGACGACGGTGCGGTACCACTCCCAGACGGACGGGTTGATCGACTCGCCGACGGTGCCGAGGAGCCGCAGCGCGCCGAGATCGTGCCGGGCGACCCCGTCGTCGCCGTGGCGGCGCTGCGCCCGCAGCGCGGTCGGGGAGGTGTACAGCACCGAGACACGGTACCGCTCGGCGATCGCCCACATCCGATCGGGCGCGGGGTGATCGAGGGCCCCCTCGTACAGCACCGAGGTGAGCCCGTGGAGGAGCGGTCCGAAGACGATGTAGCTGTGGCCCGTGATCCAGCCCACGTCGGCCGCGCACCAGTACACGTCGTCGGGCCGGGGGTCGAACACCCAGCGCATCGTCGCGCGGACCCACGCGAGGTACCCGCCCGTCCCGTGGGCGATCGCCTTCGGTTCGCCCGTGGTGCCGGACGAGTAGAGGAGGAACAGGAGGTGGTCCGACGGGAACGCCTCGAGGGGAGGGGGCGAGGCCCCGGGCCGCGCGACCGCCTCGTACGGGCGGTCCCGGTCCTCCTCGAGGGGGACCGCCTCCCCCGTCCGGCGCACCACGACGACCCGCTCGACCGACGGCGCCGACTCGAGCGCCTCGTCGGCGATCGCCTTCAGCGGCACGGTCCGGCCGCGTCGGTAGCCGCCGTCGGCGGTGACGAGGATCCGGGCCCCGAGGTGCCGGATCCGCTGGGCGAGCGCCGCGGCGCTGAAGCCGGAGAAGACGACGGAGAACGGGATGCCGAGCCGCGCGAGCGCGAGGAGCGTGACGGGGAGCTCGGGGACCATCGGGAGGTACACC
>DATJVB010000125.1:0-13591 GCA_035502055.1 Thermoplasmata archaeon
GTCGAGGCGTTCGACGTGATCCACGTCCACGACTGGTTCGGGACCGTCGGCGCGGCGGCCCTCGCGCGCCGGACGGGGGCGCCCCTCGTCATGACGATCCACTCGACGGAGTACGATCGGTCGCTCGGCCACCCGTGGGCCGAGATCCTCGCGCGCGAGACGGCCGGCCTGCGCGCCGCCGAACGGGTGATCGCGGTGAGCCGCCACCTCCGCCAGCAGCTGATCGACCGGTACGGCGTCGACGGGGCGAAGGTGCGCGTCGTCTACAACGCGGTCCGGCCGAGCGATCGGCTCGGACCGATCGCGCACACCCGGTCGATGGTGCTGTACCTCGGCCGGCTCGCCGCGATGAAGGGGGTCGACACGTTCCTCCGGGCCGCCGCCCGCGTCGCGGCGTTCGAGGCCGACACCCTCTTCGTGGTCGCGGGCGAGGGCCCCGAGTTCCCCCACCTCGTCACCCTGGCCGCCCACCTGGGCATCGGCGAGCGCGTCCTGTTCGTCGGTCGCGTGACCGAGGAGGAGCGCGCCGTTCTTCTCAGTTCGGCGTCGGTGTTCGTCCTGCCGTCCGTCGTCGAGCCGTTCGGGATCGCCGCCCTCGAGGCGATGGCCGCCGGGGTGCCGTCGATCGTCTCGAAGACGAGCGGGGTCGCGGAGATCGCGGGCGGCGTCTTCGCCGTCGACTTCTGGGACATCGACGAGTTCGCGAGCCGGATCACCGAGCTCCTCGAGTACTCGCCGCTCCGGGAGGCGATGGGCGCGCAGGGCCGGTGGGACGCGCTCCGCGAGGGGTGGCCCGAGCGGGCGGTGCAGACGGTCGGCGTCTACGCGGAGCTGCTCGTCGCCCGGACCCGTCCGGCATCGCCGCCGTAGATCCCCCCGCGACCCGGGGGGACTTCACCGGATCACCGGTCCGGGGTCGCGCTCCCCGAGGAGAGGGAGAGGCGCGGCTCGCCGATGGAAGGGTCGCCGGGGGGACGGCGCCGGCCCGCGTCGGTCGCCGCCGGAGCATCCCGCCGTCTCCTTTCTCGCCCGCCGGCGCAAGGTTGATGTCGGCAGGCCGGGTCGGGCCGCGTCGAGGGGGCGGGCGCGGTCGTGGCGAACTCCCCGGGCGCCTCGGGCGGCGAGGATGCTTAGGATCGTCCTGTACCTCCACCTCCACCAGCCGTACCGGCTCGCGCGGTTCCGGTACGTCGATCTCGGTTCGGGACGATCGTACTTCGACGAGCGCCGGAACCGGGCGATCTTCGAGGGGATCGCCGCGCGGAGCTACCGGCCGGCGCTCGGCCTCCTCGCGGAGGCGCTCGAGGCGAGGCCGGAGTTCCGGCTCAGCCTATCGATCACCGGGACGTTCCTCGAGCAGGCCGAGGCGTACGCGCCCGACGTCATCGAGCTCCTCGCCCGCATCGTCCGGACGGGCCGCTGCGCCCTCCTCTCCGAGACGTACTACCACTCGCTCGCGTTCCTCCTGCCGGGTGCGGAGCTCTCCGAGGAGGTCGACCAGCACCGCGCGGTCACCGAGCGGCTCTTCGGGGTGCGCCCGACGGTCCTGCGGATGACCGAGCTCGCGTTCTCCGACGAGATCGCCCGGTTTGCGGAGCACCGCGGCTTCCGCGGGATGCTCGCCGAGGGGTGGGAGGGGCTGCTCCACGGGGCCGAGCCGACGCACGTCTACTGCGCGGCGAGCGCCCCGACGGTCGCCCTCCTCCTGCGCCACTACCGGCTAAGCGACGACGTCGGCTTCCGGTTCTCCTCGACGGCGTGGAGCGAGTTCCCGCTGACCGCCGAGAAGTACGTGGGCTGGATCGCGCGTACGCCGGGCGAGGTCCTGGGCCTCTTCATGGACTTCGAGACGTTCGGCGAGCACCACCCGGCGTCCAGCGGCATCCTCGAGTTCCTGCGGGCCCTCCCCGCCGCCGTCGCGCGCGAGCCCCACCTCCGCTGGGCGACCGTCGACGAGGCGATCGCGGCCGAGCCGCCCCGCGGCGCGCTCGACGCGCCGCGGACGGTGAGCTGGGCCGACCAGAACCGGGACCTCGGCGCGTGGCTGGGGAACGACCTCCAGCGGTCCGCGTTCGAGGCGGCGAAGAAGGTGGGAACGCTCGCGAAGGCGTCGGGCGACGGCGCGATCCTGACCGACTGGCGCCGGCTCCTCACGTCGGACCACTTCTACTACATGTACGTCGAGGGCCACGGGGCCGACCAGGGCGTCCATCAGTACTTCAGTTCGTACGGGAGTCCGTACGACGCCTACGCGAACTACATGAACGCCCTGACCGACCTGCGCCGCCGCGCGCTGGACCGTCTCGGGGTTGGTCCGGACGTCGCCCGAGGGGCGGAGCCGGCCCCCCGGCGCGCGTGACTCACCGGAGCTCCTCGCCGACCTAACCCGGCGCGGCCCTCGAGGTCCCCGCGACGGCCTGGACCGACCGCGGTGGACGAAAAGCTTCATCTCGGCCCGTCCCGCTCTAACGGCGGGAAGCTTGCCCGAATGATCACCCAGCTTGCCGGGAACGGCCGGGTCCTCCTCACGGTCAACGAGTCGGGGGAGTGGAACGACCTGTTCTACCCGTATCCGGGCGAGTTCCAGCACCTGCGGGAGTCGCGGCTCGGCCTGTTCGAGCCGGGACCGAACCGGTTCAGCTGGCTCCGGCCCGGGAACGGCTTCGAGGGCCGTGCGGCCCCGTTCGGCGTCGAGAACGCCCCCGCGTCGGAGTGGACCGGCCACGGCCTCCGGATCGTCGTGGAGGACCGCGTGCATCCGAACCACGACCTCATCATCCGGACGATCCGGCTTCGCTCGGAGACCGATCGGGCGCTCCGGCTGTTCGCCTACTGCTCGCTCCGGATCGCCGAGTCGATGTACCAGGAGACCGCCTACGTGGACACGGTCCGGGAGGCCCTCATCCACTACAAGCGGGGGTTCCACTTCGCGTTCTTCAGCGACCCGGTCTTCTCGCACGCCGTCTGCGGCGAGCACACCCTCAAGGGGCTCCAGGGGACGTACGTCGACGCCGAGGACGGACGCCTCGACGGGCGGTCGGTGGCGCACGGGGCCGCCGACAGCGTGATTGAGTGGGACCTCGCGCTCGCGGCGACCGAGGAGACGACGGTCCGTCTGTTCACGGCGCTCGGCACGAGCCGGAGCGCGGTGCACCAGGTCCGGGACTACGTCCGGACCGGGGGCGCCTCCCGGTTCGAGCGGGAGGCGAGCGCCTTCTGGCAGACGTGGGCCTCGCGGCGCCTCCCGCGCCTCCCGGCCACGCTGACCGACCGGGTCCGGGAGCTGTACCGGTCGAGCGTGCTCGTGATGCGCCACGCGACCGGCTCGAACGGGTCGATCATCGCCTCCCCCGACACGCGCTCGCTCGTCGTGGGCGGGGACACGTACAACTACTGCTGGTGGCGCGACGGCGGCTACGTCGCGAAGGCGATGGACGAGGCCGGGCTCTACGAGAACGCCCAGCGGTTCTTCGAGTTCGCGCGGGCGTGCCAGCTGCCCGACGGGTCGTTCTTCCACCGCCACTTCCCCGACGGGGAGCTGGGCAGCACCTGGCATCCGCCGCCGTTCCTCCAGATCGACCAGACCGGCACGGTGCTCTCGGCCCTCTGGCACCACTTCAAGCGCGGGTCGGACCCGGACGTCCTCCTCGACTTCTGGCCGATGGTGAAGGCCGCCGCGAACTTCCTCGCCGACTTTAGGGAGCCGTCCACGGGCCTGCCGCGCCCCAGCTTCGACCTGTGGGAGGAGCGGCTCGGCATCCATGCCTACTCGGCGGCCGCCGTCGCCCACGGCCTGGAGCGCGCCGGCCGGATCGCGGTGGAGCTCGGCAAGGACGCCACGCGATGGCGCGCCGCGGCCCGGGAGGTCCGCGAGGCGACGGTGGACCGGCTGTGGGACCCGTCCCTCGACCGGTTCGTCCGGTCCGTGGAGCCGCGCGACGACCGGATCGACGCGTCGGTCCTGCTCGCCGTGAAGCTCGGTCTCCTCGCCCCCGACGATCCCCGCGCGCGGCGCACCGTCGAGACGATCGAGCGCCGCCTCTGGGCCGATCCCGTCGGGGGGGTCGCCCGGTTCGAGAACGACGAATACCACGGCCACGAGAACCCGTGGATCATCTCGACGCTCTGGCTGGCGGAGTGCCGCCTCCTCCTCGGGGACTCGCCCCGCTGCCGGGAGCTGATCGAGTGGGTCGCCGCGCACGCGACGCCGACGAACCTACTGCCGGAGCAGATCGATCGGAAGACGGGCGAGCCCCGGAGCGCCACGCCGCTCACCTGGTCGCACTCGACGTTCGTCGACGTCGTCCACAAGTACCAGCGCGCGCTCGAGCCCGGGGCACCGGACCCGGAGTAGGCGGACACTCCGGCCCGCGCGACGGGCCGGTCCCAGGCGGTCGGAGGAGGCGATGCGCGTCCGGGGCGACCGGGAGGCGTTCGGCGCGCCGGGGATGGCCCCGCGGTGGTCCCACGCGAACAAGGACGGGATCGGCACCGCCTACTCGGGCGACAGCCGCGTCTGGTACACCCTCTTCCGCGGGTCGGTGACCGAGGTGTACTACCCGTTCATCGACCATCCGCAGCTGCGGGACCTCCAGTACCTCGTCACCGACGGCGTCACCTTCTTCCACGAGGACCGTCGGCAGCTCGTCTCCGAGACCGAGCGGATCGGGACCCACGCGCTCGGCTTCCGCATCGTCCAGCGGGACCCCGACGGCCGGTACGCGATCGAGAAGGAGGTGATCGCGGCGCCGCACCTTCCCGTCGTCCTCCAGCGCACGGCGTTCCGCGTCGCCGGGGACCGACCGCTGCGGCTGTTCGCCCTGTGCGCCCCCCACCTCGACATCGGCGGGTGGGACAACACGGGGTACGTGATCGAGCACGTCGGGCGGACGTTCCTCGCCGCCGAGCGGAACGGCACCTGGCTCGCGCTCGGGGCCTCGGTCCCGTTCCGCGCGGCGTCCGTCGGCTTCGTCGGGGCGTCCGACGGGTGGACCGATCTCCACACCCACCGATCCCTCGCGTGGACGTTCGACCGCGCGACGCGGGGCAACGTCGCGCTCACGGGGGAGATCGCGCTCCCGCCGTCCGGGGAGTTCACCCTCGCGCTCTCCTTCGGCGAGGGGCTCGCCCACGCCCTCGCCGCGCTCCTGGAGGCGCTCGGCACCCCGTTCGACGCGCACCGGGACCGCTTCGTCGCCGAGTGGGACCGCCCGATGCGCTCGTGGACGCCCTCGGCCGGCCACCGCCACCGCTCCGCCCTCTACCACGCGAGCGCGAGCGTCCTCCTCGCGCACGAGGACAAGACGTTCCCGGGCGCGTTCGTCGCGTCGCTGTCGATCCCGTGGGGGAACGCCCGGAGCGAGGAGGCGGTCGGCGGCTACCATCTCGTCTGGACCCGGGACGCGGTCCGCACCGCGACGGGGCTCCTCGCCGCCGGCGACACCGCGACGCCCCGGCGGACCCTCATCTACCTCGCGACGGTCCAGCGGGACGACGGCCGCCTCCCGCAGAACTCGTGGCTCGACGGGACGCCGTACTGGCAGGGCCTCCAGCTCGACGAGGTCGCCCACCCGATCCTCCTCGCGTGGAAGCTCGAGCGCGCTGACGCGCTCGCCGACTTCGATCCGATGCCGATGGTCCGCGCGGCCGCCGGCTTCCTCGTCCACTACGGCCCGGCGACGGGGCAGGAGCGGTGGGAGGAGACGGCCGGCTACTCGCCGAGCACCCTCGCGGTCCACATCGCCGCGCTCATCGCGGCCGGCGAGATGCTCCGCCGCCGCGCGGATCCGGTCGCGGCGGATCTCGTCGAGTCGTACGCCGACTTCCTCGAATCGCACCTCGAGACCTGGACGGTGACCCGCACCGGGACGCTCGTCCCGGGCCATCCGACGCACTACGTGCGGATCCTCCCCGCTTCCCCGTACGACCCCACCCCGCCCGAGACCCTCGACGACGCCGAGGTCGCGCTCGCGAACCAGCCGCCGGGCGCGCCGGACCGTTACCCGGCCCGCGCGATCGTCGACGGGGGGTTCCTCGAGCTCGTTCGGTACGGCGTCCGGTCCGCCCTCGACCCGATCGTCGTGAGCTCGGTCGAGGTGATCGACGCCGTCCTCCGGACGGAGACGCCCGCCGGCCCGGCCTGGCACCGGTACAACCACGACGGCTACGGGGACCGGGACGACGGGGGGGCGTTCGACCGGTGGGGCGTCGGCCGCCTGTGGCCCCTCCTGACCGGCGAGCGCGGCGGGTACGAGCTCGCGGCCGGTCGGGACCCCGCGCCGTTCGTTCGGACCCTCGAGGGGGTCGCGACCGCGACCGGCCTCCTCGCGGAGCAGGTCTGGGACGGTCCGGACGACCCCCCGCGCCACCTGTTCCGGGGGCGACCCACCGGCGCCGCGATGCCGCTCGCGTGGGCCCACGCGGAGTACCTCACGCTCGTCCGGTCCGTGGAGGACGGCCGGCCGTTCGACCGGATCCCGGCCGTCGAGGCGCGGTACGCGCGCTCCGGCCGACGGCGGCCCGCGCGCGAGGTGTGGAAGTTCCGCCGGCAGCCGCGGTCGATCCGACCGGGGACGCCCGTTCGGTTCCTCGCCGAGGCGCCGTTCCGGCTGCACGTCTCGACGGACGGATGGGCGTCGGTCCGCGACCTCGACTCGACCCCGACGAGCGTCGGGGTCCACTGGGTCGACCTTCCCGCGTCCCCCCCGGCGGGAGGTCGGATCGACTTCACGTTCTATTGGCCGGAGGCGTCGCGCTGGGAGGGACGGGACTTCCGGATCGACGTGGCCGACGCGCCGGCCGGGGGACCCGGCGCGTGACGGCGCCCGCCCCGCCGGCGTCCGGACGGCCCCGGATCCTCCTGTCGTGGAGTTCGGGGAAGGACGCAGCGTACGCGCTCCACCGGCTGCGGGCCGACGGAACGGTCGACGTGGTCGGCCTCCTCACCACGGTGACGGAGCCGTTCGCCCGCGTCGCGATGCACGGGGTACGGGAGGCGCTCCTCGACCGCCAGGCGGAGGCGGTCGGTCTGCCGGTCCTCCGCGTGCCGCTCCCGAGCCCGTGCTCGAACGCGGAGTACGAGGCGCGGATGGGCGCGGCGCTCGCCCGCGCGCGGGCCGACGGCGTCGCCGCGATCGCGTTCGGCGACCTGTTCCTCGAGGACGTCCGCGCCTACCGGGAGGCCCGCATGGCCGCGACGGGGATCGCGTGCCGGTTCCCCCTCTGGGGCGAGCCGACGGACCGGCTCGCCCGGGAGATGATCGCCCGCGGGGTCCGGGCCCGGGTCGTCTGCGTCGACCCCGCGAAGCTCGACCCATCGTTCGCGGGCCGTCCGTTCGATCGGGCGTTCCTCGAGGACCTGCCCGCGTCCGTCGACCCGTGCGGGGAGCGCGGGGAGTTCCACACGTTCGCGTGGGACGGTCCGGCGTTCCGCCACCCGGTCCCGGTCCGGCCCGGGCCGGTCGTCCGCCGGGACGGGTTCGTCTTCGCCGACCTCCTCCCGGACGACGGCGGCGGACCCGCCGGTCCGGCTCCCGGCGAGGACGCGGCCCGCCGGTGAGCGTTCGGCCCCCGCGCGGCGGACCGCGCCCCGAGGGGCGACCGTCCGAGCGGCCCGGTCAGAGGAGCGTGGGGATCGGCCGGCCCTGCATCGTCGGGGGGACGGGAACCCCCATCCGGGCGAGGAGGGTGGGCGCGACGTCGAGGATCGACTCGGTCGGCCCCGGACCCGCGCCCGGCCGGCCCGGCTCCGCCAGCGCGTACACGCCGTCGAACGAGTGGACCGAGTCGTCCGGACCGGTGTCGTTCTCCGCGAGGAAGAACGTCCCGTAGCCGATCGTCCCGGCCGAGCGCCACTTGAGGTCGCGGAAGTAGATCATGAGGTCCGGCGCGTCGCCGCGGACCTCCCGGTAGATGCGCGCCGGGGGCCGCACGTCCGGCGAGAGCGGGCTCCCGTCGGGGAGCCGCACCTCGGCGAGCTCGCGGGCGAGGGCCTCCGTGAGCGCGGGGAGCTCGGCGGGCGCGACGACGCCGTTCGGCTCGCGTCCCTTGACGTTGAAGAAGATCCGGGCGTAGTAGCCGCCCGCGCCCCACGCGCGGGTCCGGGACCAGTCGATCGCGGCCTTCTCGATCGGCGTGCCCCGGGGGGGCATCGGGCCCTTGAGCGCGAGGTAGCCGCGCGCGAGCAGCCACTCGTTGATGCAGAAGCAGCCGTCCATCATCTGGCTCCCGTGGTCCGAGGCGACGAGGACGGTCACGTCGTCGCCGACGTCGGCGAGCAGCGCCCCGATCGACTCGTCGAGCAGCCGGTAGTACCGGTCGACGAGCGCCGCGTAGGCGGGGTTCGCCTCGTACCGCGGGTGGGTGTCGTCGAAGTACTTCCAGAAGGTGTGGTGGATCCGGTCCGGCCCGATCTCGTGGATCGCGAACAGGTCCCACCGCTCCTTCCGCCACAGGTGGCGGGCCACCGCCCACCGCTTCCGGGTCATCTCGATCAGCTCCTCGCCGATCCTCGCCCGGTCGTCGGCGCGGAACGTGACGTCGAACTCGTAGCCGTTCGCGACCCCGAGGATCTCGCTCGCGAGCTCGGGGGGCTGGACGAAGTCCTTCGCGTTGTCCGGCGTCATGAAGTCGGAGATGTAGATCCCGTTGACGCGGGGCGGCGGGTACCCGGGCGGCATGCCGATCACCGCCACCCGCCGGCCGACCCGCGAGAGGATCTCCCAGAGGGGGGGGTGCGGGAGCATCTTCGGCGTCGGGGCGTACGTGTCCCAGTACGTGCCGGGTCGGCGGTGGCGGAACCCGTAGATGCCGAGCGACCCCGGGTCCATCCCCGTGAACATGACCGCCCACGCCGGGACGGTGATCGGCGGATCGCAGCTCTTGAGCGTGCCGTAGACGCTCCGCGCGAGGAGCGCCTGCATGTTCGGCATCTTCGGGAGGAACTTGTCGAACAGGATCCCCGGCGGGACCGAGTCGAGTCCGAGGACGAGGGTCCGGGCGCGCGGGTCGGCCATCGGCTCCCGGCCGGACGGGGAGATAAAAGGCTGGTGCCCTGCGACGTGGACCGGGCCCGGGGGAGACCGGCGGCAGGCTCGAGCGCGTCGGCCGGACGTCTCAGGCGTCGCGCCGCGCGCGCCGGCGGAGCGCCCGGAGCCCGAGGGCGGCGACGAACCCGACGGCCGCTCCGCCGACGACGAGGAGCCCCACGAGCTTGAGGTCGACGGCGCCGGAGGTGGGCGGCCCGATCGTCGGGAGGAACTCGGCGGTCTCGTTGAGGGGTCCGGTCACGTTGACGGAGAACGTCGCCGCCCCGCTCGAGACCGTCCCGACCCAGCCGGCGAACGTGAACCCGACGAGCGGCGCGCTCGCCGAGAAGGTGAGCTCGGTCCCCGCGGGCACCCAGTCGGGGACCGGGTCGATCGATCCCCCGGCGCCGACGACGGTGTGGACGCGGTACTCGAGCGAGAAGATGACGCCGAGGGAGACGTTCCCCTCGACGTCGATCGCGAACGTCCCGTTCGGCTCCGGCGCGTACTCGACCCCGGCCGCTCCCGTCGTCGCGGGATACACCACCAGCGTCCGACCGCCGGGAGCGATCCCCTCGAGGTCGAGCGTGTCGGTCGTGCTCGTCGCTCCGATCGACCCCACCGTCGCGGACCAGCTCGCGCCCGCCGGGAGGTCCGAGGCGGTGAGGGCGATCGTGTACTGCACGGGCGGTAGCGGCGCCCCGAATCGGGCGACCTCGGTGATCGGTCCGTCCATCGTGACGAGGAACGACGCGTTCCGGGTCG
Source organism: Thermoplasmata archaeon (assembly GCA_035502055.1). GTDB lineage: Archaea > Thermoplasmatota > Thermoplasmata > Lutacidiplasmatales > UBA184 > Lutacidiplasma. Next base: position 9,792 of record DATJVB010000125.1, read on the forward strand.
AGACCGAGCCGGATCCGGTGCCGGCCCACTCCTGGAGCGACGCCCCGGGCAGCGGCGTCGACGTGATCGCGACCTCGCTCCCCGCGTCCTCCCAGTACGTCCCTGCGACGGGGTCGGTCGAGCCCCCCGCCCCCTCGACGGCGATCGACAGCGCGTACTGCGTCTTCAGGGTGACCGTGAACGACCCATTGTGGTCGATCCGGTAGCCCGCGGACGAGTAGGAGAAGCTCGTGCTCGAGACCGACGTCCCCACGGTCCGCTCGAGGCCGGAGCCGTTGACGTAGTAGTACGGCACCGAGACGGTGTAGTTGTTCGCGTACAGGCCGGGGAGGTAGATCGTGCCGTTCGTGGTCGAGTACAAGCTGCCGCCGACGAACAGCGAGAACGGCACGCCGGCCGGCCCGTAGACGACGACGTAGTAGAAGATGGGGGTGAACGTCGCGACCATGGAGACCGGCCCGAGCGGCACGAGGGTGACGGTCGGCGAGTACGACACCACGGCCCCCGGGCCCGAGCCGTCCCAGCTCCCGAACAGGTACCCCGGCCCGGGGGTCGCGGAGAGGGTGACCGGGGTGCCGGGAACGACCCACCGGCTCGACGGGGAGAACGATCCGCCCGGGGTGCCGACGACGGTGAGCCGGTAGATCACCTGGAAGTCGACCCGGACCAGGGTCGGTCCGCCGACGACGATCGCCGACGAACCGCCGGGGGCGGTCGCGTTCGTCCAGTTGCCTCCGACGGTCTCCGGGAGCACCTCGACGGCGGAGGAGTTGAATCCCGAGCCGTTCGGTCCGTAGATCGGGCTCACGACGAGCGTGAAGTCGTCCCCCGTCGGGAGCGTCCACGCCCGGCTCGGGCCCGCGAACCCGGCGTTGACCGTCCCGTTCGATCGGACGAAGATCGCCGACCACGGGAGCCCTGCCGGCAGCCCCGACTCCACGACGGTCACCGGGAACGACCCGCCAGCGAGCGGCACCGCCGCGAAGGAGACGTTGATCGTCTGCGAAACGTTCGACGCGAGCGGACCCGTCCGGTCGGGGGTCCCCACGTAGACCATCCCCGACGTCCCGGGAACGGCCCACACGGAGAAGCTCTGGGCGACGCTGCCGTTCGTCATCGGAACCACGATCGCCGTCGCGTTCGACGACGTGGCCACGGGGTTCGCGGCGCCGCTCCCGAACTCCCACGTGGCGACGGTCCAGAGCGTCCCGTTGGGGAGGCCGGTCTCCGTGAACGTGAACGCAACGCCGGATCCGTTCGCCGGCCCGGCAAGCAGCGACGCCGCCCCCGGGGCGGGGGGCGAGACCGCGGCTGCGGAGGGGACGCCCGGAGTCACATCGAGGAGTGCGACCCCCACGAGCAGAAGCCCGAGGAGGAGCGCCGGGGAATGCCTCCCGACGGTCGTGCCCGGTCGGCGCCGCGTCACGTCTCCTCCGTCGCGGACGGGTCGGGTTCGTTGTCCTCCCCCGCGGGCGGGGCTTCCTCGGTCCAGGGGGCGACGGGGCGCGGCGGCGGGGGCGGCCGCCAGAGGAGCCAGACCCCGAGCAAGAGCCCGACGAGGGCGCCGGCCACGACGAGCCCCCCTTCGGCGAGGGGGCTCTTCCAGAAGTCGGAGTTCGCGGTGGCGGCCGAGAACGTCGCGACCTCCGAGATCGGTCCGGTGAGCGTGACAGTCGCCGTGGAGGCGGTCCCCGTGTACGAGCCCGAGCCGCTGCCGATCCAGCCGGTCAGGCTCGCGCCGCCGCTCGGCGTCGCGGTGAGGGCGACGGAGGAGCCGTTGCGCACCCATTCGGACGCGGGGGCGACGGCGCCGGAGCCGACGGAGGCGACCTCGAGCCAGACGAACGTCTCGAAGTCGAGGGGGAACGAATCGTTCGCCGAGATGTTGACGGAGGACGGCGGACCTTCGGCCATGTACTCGATCTGGCCCCCCGGCGCGAAGGCCGTCGGCACCGAGAGCGGGTAGAATCCCGGCGGAACGGCGTCGATCGAGAGCGACGAGGTGGAGGAGGTGTAGGTCGAGTTGCCGAGGACGACGCTCCACGCCGTGCCGGCCGCGAACGATGCGTTCCGCAGGACCGTGAGGGAGAAGACCGTCGGGCCCGGCGGGAGCTCGGGGGCGAAGTCGGCGACCAACTCGAGGGGCGCGCGGACCGTCGCCGTGGTCGTCGCAAGCGATCGGTTCGTCGGTCCGAGGCCGGTCCCGTTCCAGCCGACGAATCGGTAGCCGGCGTCCGGCGTCGCGGTGAAGGTGACCGTGCTTCCGTTGTCGACCCAGGCGGTCGCGGCGCCGCTCCCCGCGGTCATCGTCACGGTGCCCCCGGACGTTTCCAGTTCGGTCACCAGGAACTCGGCCGTGAACGCGACGAGCGTGACCGAGCCGCATGCCACGACGTCGGGGTACGCCCCGGGAACGAACCGGGCGCCGGCCTCGGGGGCGCTCGTGTTGGCGTACTCGTACGGGATGACGACGGTGTAGCTCGGCCCCGACCCGTTGACCGTGGTGCAGTTCGGGAGCTGGGGCACGACCACCACGTTCTGGACGCTCTCGAAGCCCTGGCCGTTCACGAAGACGGTCCACGGGGTCCCGGCCGGGATACCGGACTCGTCGAAGTGGAGCGCCGAGACCGGGGCGGGCGGCACGATGCTCGCCGCCTCGGTGATCGGTCCGAACATCGTGAGGGTGTACCGGGGCGAGATCCCCGAGTAGCTCCCGGCGCCGCTCCCGGCCCACGAGACGAAGTGGTATCCCGGATTCGCCTTCGCGTTGATCGTGAGGCCGACGCCGTACTGGAGCCAGAGTGTCTGCGGCGCGGTGAGCGTGACAGTGCCGTAGGTGACGAGGGCCGTGCCGTTCTGCGAGCCGAACAGGGAGAACGCGAACAGGACCGAGTAGGGGACCGAGAGGTGATGGGCGGCCCCCGTCTGGACGAGGGTCGGCGGGGTGAACGCCGGCGCGACCCACAGCGTCGTGCCGTGGTCGCTCGTCTCGTTGACCGCGCGGACGTTGTAGTAGCCGTTCCGGAGGCCGGTGATGTTGATCCAGGCGGTCTCCGACGAGTAGACGGTCCCGTTGAACTTGATCGCCCACGGCGTGCCGGTCGGGATGCGGGACTCGTTGAAGCTCGCCACGCCGAGCGGCGCCGATTCGTTCACGTAGGCGAAGGTGAGGTTCGTCGACCGGACCGCCGGCACCTCGAAGCTCGCGCCCTGGTCCGCGAAGCCGAAGTACGCCCACCCCGGCGCCGCGGGACCGGCGGTGATGTTGGTGATCCGGTGGAGCCCGCCGGAGAGATTGGCGAGGACGACCGGCGTCCCTCCCACGGTCGCGTACGGGGTCCCGTCGAGGGCGAACGACACGTTCGTCTGGCTCGTGAGCCACGGGACGCGGACGGTGAAGTTGTACGGCCCGAGCGAGAGGGAGGTGGGCGCGGAGGGCGCGATCGAGACCGTGGTCCGCGCGGCGGGCGACGCGGCGGAGGTCGCCGGTGGCGGCCCCGGAGCCCAGGCGAGAAGCGCCGCCATCGAGAGGAGCGCGACGACCGCGAACGTCGGTCCGAGCCGCCGGACGAGCTCCCGCGGCCCTCGCCCGGTTCGGGTGGCCCGCCCCCGACTCCGGACCCTTGGACGACGCCTCATGTCGACCCGGCACCCCCCGACGGGGACGACGGACGGGGACGCCTCGTCAGGAGCGCTCCCCCGAGGGCGATCGCCACGATCCCCGCTCCGGCGGCCACCCCGATAAGGTAGAGGGGTACGCCGCCGGTCCCCGCCGGAGGGACGCCCCCCGACCCGTTGTC
>DATJVB010000126.1:0-11727 GCA_035502055.1 Thermoplasmata archaeon
GGGACCCGGATCGACCTCCCGCCGCTCGGACCGGCGGCGATCGACGCGATCGTGCGCGACCGGGCGGCGCGGGTCCTCGGCCGGCCGGTCCCCGAGACCGACCTCGCCGAGCTCCTCCTCGGGGGGCCCGACGGCTCGCTCTCGCTCGCGGAGCGGATCGAGCGGATGCGGCGCGCGTTCCGCGTGCCGGCCCCGGGGCCGCCGACCGCGCCGATCCCCGGGGCGAGGGCCCCGCTCGAGATCGAGCCCCGGCTCGCCGGGCCGCTCGCGCGGCTCGCCCGTCAGCGTCGGGCGACGATCGCGGAGATGCGCGCGTGGGAGCGGGAGTGCGCCGAGGCCGAGGGTCGGCCGCCGCTCCCCGCGACGACGTTCTGGCGCCGGATCGTCCGGCTCGAGAGCGAGGGCGTCGTGCATCGGGAGGTCCGCGCGGGCGGCGCCGGAGGGACGCGCTCGGTGGTCGAGCTCACCCGCCCGCTCCCGGACGGTCCGGCGCCTCCGGGTACTCCTCGAGCGGGCGGGTGGCCGTAGGGCGGCGCCGCGGAGACCCCGGGGCCGGGGCCGCGGGGGCGGGATCGCGGGGCGGGACGGCGGGCCCCCGCTTGCCCGGATGCTCGGCCGCGCGCTGGACCGCCTCGGCGATCGTGCGGGACTTGAGCGCCTGCTCGAGCCGGTCGATCGGGGCCGTCCGGACGGCGTCCCGGTCTCGGAAGCCCCGATCGAACAGCGCCCGGGCCCGGACCCGGGCGACGCCCCGGAGGCGGACCAGGTCCAGGAGCTCCTCGCGCACCCCGTACCGGACGCGCAGGGAGAGATCGTCGATCGCGCGGCTGACCCGGCGGTTGAACTCGACGGCGAGGCGGCTCGCGCCGAACAGGAGCCAGTCGGCGTCCTCGACGCGGCCGCGGAGATCCCCCGCGCCGATGCCGAACCGCTCGGAGATCTCGACGATCGGCGTCTCGTCGATCCAGCTCTCGAGCACCTCGGCGGTCTTCACCGTCGCGAGGAACAGATCGAGGTCGAGGTCGAGCGGGGGCTCCTCGGGCTGGACGAGGAGGCCCGGCGACTCGTCGGTGAACCGGCCCAGCATCGCCGTCTCCTCGCCCCGCCGCAGGAAGAGGGGCGTGAGGTCGGGGGTCGCGGCGATCGCGGAGAGCAGCGGGAACGGACCGACGCCGATCGGCGCCCGCTCGATCGCCTGGCGGAGGACGACGGCCGTCATCGGGTCGAGGTAGAGGGCGCTGGTGAGCGCCCCGAACCGGCTCGCCCTAAGCGGATCGCCGGGCTCCAAGAGGCCGTGGGTCTCGAGGAACTCCCGGACCGGGCGGACCTTCGCCGTGAGGGCGGCGAGCGGCAGGGTGTGCCCGTAGAACGTCTCGCCGAAGAACGATTCGAGCCCGGCCTCCGAGTCGATCCCGCCCGTCGCGACGAGCGCGAGGAGGTGCATCCGCAGCGCGGGCTCGGCGGCGAGGCGGGACTCGACGGCCTCGGGCCCGCTCGCGAGGTACTGGTCGAACAGCCGCTCCTCGTCGTCGACGCTGCGCGCGAGGAGGACCGACTCCCCCACGCGGTCGTACCGGGGCCGCCCGGCCCGGCCGAGCATCTGCTGGACCTCGAGCGTCGGGATCGGCGCCTGCACGCCGAGCCGCTCCTCGTAGCGCGTCGTGTCCCGGACGACGACCCGCCGGGCGGGCAGGTTGATCCCGGCCGCGAGCGTCGGCGTGGCGACGAGGGCGCGGAGCACCCGGTCCCGGAACGCCCGCTCGACGAGCCGGCGCTCGGGGTTCGTCAGCGACGCGTTGTGGAAGGCGACGCCGTTCGGGAGGAGCGTCGCGAGCCGGCGGATCCCCTCGGTCTCCTCCTCGCCGACGGCCCCGAGCGTCTCGCCGAGGCCCCGCGCCCGGGCCCGGTCCTCCGGGCGCATCGCGGCGCGCACGGTCGTCGCGAGCGCCTGCGCGAGCTGCTCGCTCGACCGCCGGGTGTTCACGAAGACGAGGGCCTGGCCGCCCTCCTCGATCACCGTCCGCACGAGGCGCGGCACCGGGTCACCCGGGCCGGGCACCTCCCGGGCGGTCTCGTCGCTGAAGGTGATCCGCCCGTCGCGGTAGACCCCCGTCCGAAGCGGGACCGGCCGGAACCGGCTCTCGACGAGCCCCCCGCCGAGCCACCCGGCGAGCGCGGCCGCGTTCCCGACGGTCGCCGACAGCCCCACGACCTGGAGCCCCGGGTGGTCGCGCCGCAGCCGGGTGAGGGCGACCTCGAGCGTCGGGCCCCGATCCGGGTCCCGCAGGAGATGGATCTCGTCGGCGACGACGACGCCGAGCCGGTCGAGCCACGGCGATCCGCGCCGTAGGAGCGCGTCGGCCTTCTCGCTCGTCGCGACGAGCACGTCCAGCCGTTCGAGCGCCGGGGCGGGGAGATCGAAGTCGCCGATCGAGAGGCCGACCCGGAGGCCGAGGGCGGCGAACGCCTCGAGCTCCTCGTGCTTCTCGTGCGCGAGGGCGCGGAGCGGGACGAGGTAGAGCCCGGTGCGCCCCTGCCGCCACGCCCTAAGGAGGGCGAGGTACGCGACGAGCGACTTCCCGCTCGCCGTCGGGCACGCGAGGAGGAGGCTCTTCCCCTCGAGCACCGGCCCCAGCGCCTCGGCCTGCGGCGGGTAGAGGCTCTGGATCCCCTCGGCCTCGAGGACGTGGCGGACCTCGGGGTCGATCGGCAGCGCGCCGAGCGGGACGGACTCCGCGGGCGGATCACCGTCCGACTCCGCCGCCCGCGTCCCCACGTCGAACGAAGCGGGGTCGGTTACAAAGCGTTTGGTCGGCCGGGGGCTACCCGGGCCCCACGAGCGCCCGGCCGAGGATGAGCTCCTGGATCTCCGTCGTCCCCTCGACGATGGGGAACACCCGGGCGTCCCGGAGGATCCGGCCCGCCGTCGCGTCGGCCCGGGCCGCCGCCGGACCGACGACCTCGAACGCCGCGTGGGCCGCGCGCATCGCCGCCGACGAGGCGAACAGCTTCGCCGCGGAGGCGAGCTCCACGAACGGGCGGCCGTCATCCTTCGCGAGGGCCGCCCGGTCGACGAGCGCGCGCGCGGCCGAGATCTCCGCGTAGGCGCGCGCGACGTGGGCCCGCTTCCAGTCGGCGGGCTCGGCGCGCGTCGCCTCGATCATCGTCTCGAGGGCCGCCCGCCCCACGCCGAGGGCGCACGCGGCGATCCCGACGCGGCCCCCCGCGAGGGCGGCGAGCGCGATCGGGAGCCCCTCTCCCTCCGGCCCCAGCCGGTCGTCGGCGCCGATCTCGAGGTGGTCGAGGACGATCTCGTTCGTCTCGCTCCCCCGGAGTCCGAGCTTGTCGAGGTGCTGGGCGATGCCGTACCCGGCCGCGTCGCGGCGGACGAGGAAGCCCGTGATCCCGCGGCGTCCGAGGGCGGGGTCGGTCGTCGCGAACAGCAGCACGAGGTCCGCGGCGGCCGCGTTCGTGATGAACATCTTCGACCCGGTGAGGACGTAGCCCCCCGGGGTCCGCTCCGCCCGGCACGCGACGCTCGCCGCGTCGGACCCGGCGCCGGGCTCGGTGAGCGCGAACGCCCCGAGCATGCCCCCCGTCGCGAGCGGCCGAAGGTACCGCGTCCGTTGCGCGTCGGTCCCGCGGTCGAGGATCGGCGTCGCGACCACGGAGAGATGGACGGCGAGGTAGACGGCGACCGCGGCGCTCGCGGCGGAGAGTTCCTCGAGCACGGCGACGAGATCTCGGGTGCGTCCGCCCGCCCCGCCCCACTCCGGCGGGAGCCCGAGGCCCATGAGGCCGGAGTCCCGGAGCGCCGAGCGCAACGCCGTCGGGAACCGGTCGGTCCGGTCCATCGACGCGGCGGCCGGCGTCACGTGGTCCCGCGCGAAGTCGGCGGCGCGGGCCCGCCAGTCGACCGTTCCCGCGTCCATCGCCGGCGCCGCGGGCGAGCCGCGCGAAGCCTTAATGGATGCCGCCCGGTCCGTCCTTCGGAGGCGCGGCGTGGAGGCGTCGGCCGTCTCCCCGAAGGAACGGTTCACCACCCTCGACACCCTGGCGACGGCCCGGGAGATCCGAGGGTTGGTGCCGGCGCACGTCGACAAGGCGTTCGACCTCGCCCCGAGCGGGCACGCCCTCGTCCTCCGCTCGGCCGCCGCGGGGCGCCAGGAGCTCGAGCTCGTCCCCGGCCGGTACGCCGCGCGCGTCGCCCGCTCGGAGCGCCACGCCGACTCGCTGAGCCCGTTCGCGCGCGAGCTCCGCCGCCTCCTCACGGGCGCCCGGCTCACGGAGGTCCCCGATCCGGCCGGCGAGCGGTACCTCGAGCTCCGGTTCCACCGGCCGGACGCGGAGGGGCCGATCACCGTCGGGCTCGAGCTGTTCGGGACCGGCAACCTCGTGGTCGCCCGGGAGGAGCGGCTGGTCGCCGTCCTCTCAGTGCGTCGCTGGGCGCACCGGACGGTCCGGATCGGCGCGCCGTACACCCGGCCCCCCGCGCGCGTCGATCCGTTCCGCCTCGACGGCCCCGCGCTCGCGGGCCTCCTCGCCGCCTCCCGGGCCGACCTCGCGAGCACCCTCGCGACGCGCGCCGGGCTCGGCGGGCCCCTCACCGAGGAGCTGCTCGCCCGGACCGGGCTCGCCGGGAGCGCCCCCGCGCCGCACGAGGCGGAGGAGCGCTCGCGGGCGCTCGTCGAGGCGATTCAACACCTCGTCGACGAGGTGGGCGACCGGCCGGCCGGGTACCTCTACCGTCGGGGCGAGGAGCTGATCGACGTCGCGCCGGTCCGACTCGAGCGCTGGACCGCGGAGGCCGGCGTGGCGGTCGAAACGGTCCCCGCGTTCTCGGAGGCGGTGGTCCGCTACTTCGGCTCCCTACCGGCGCAGACCGTCGTGACCGTCGATCCCCGCGAGGTCCTTCGCGCCGAGCGGGGCCGGCTCGCGGAGCAGCAGCGCACCGCCGTCGACCGGCTGCGGTCGGAGGCGGGCGCGCTCAAGGCCGACGCGGAGGCGATCCTCCTGCACTTCGGGGACGCGGAGCGCCGGCTCGCGGAGGCCGCCGGGCCGGACGGCCGCGTGCGGACCGAGCTCGGCGAGCGGACCGTGGAGCTCCTCCCGGGGCGACCGGTCCGGGACTCGGTGAACGCCCTCTACGCCGAGGCGAAGCGGATCGAGGCGAAGCTCGAGGGCGCGCAGGCCGCGCTCGCCGCGACCGAGCGGTCCCTCGCGGAGATCCCCGCCGCCCCGGCTCCCCCGACCGGCGACGTCGCGGATCGCCCCACCCCCCGCGGCGGTCGACCCCGCTGGTTCGAGCGGTACCGCTGGTTCGTCTCGTCGGAGGGGCTCGTCGTCATCGGGGGACGCGACGCGGCGTCGAACGATCTCATCGTCCGGCGGTACCTCAAGGAGGGGGACCGGTACGTCCACGCGGACATCCACGGCGCCCCGAGCGTCATCGTGAAGCACGCCCCCCCCGGGGGGCCGGAACCGACGGAGACGACGATGCGCGAGGCCGGCCAGTGGGGGGTCTCGTTCTCGAAGGCGTGGCGCGCCGAGCTCGCGTCGGGCCGCGCGTTCTGGGTCGAACCGGATCAGGTGTCGAAGGCGGGCGCGAGCGGCGAGTACGTCGCCCGGGGCGCCTGGGTGATCCATGGCACCAAGAACGTCCTCGACGATCTCCCGCTCGAGCTCGCGGTCGGCGAGGTGCTCCTCGAGGGGGAGCGCCGGTGGACGGTCGCCCCGCCGTCGGCGCTCGCGGCCCGGGGCGAGGTCCGGTACCTCCTGCGTCCGGGCGACGAACGGAACCGGGCGGAGCGGGAGATCGAGCTCTCCCGCGCGCTCGGCCTCCCGCGGGACCGGCTCCAGTCGTTGCTTCCCGCGGGCGGCCTCACCGTCCGGCGGGCGTAGATCCGATCGATCTCGGCGACCGCGAACCGGTCGCCGACCCGCCGCCACGTCCGGGCCCGGGCGCGGATCGCGGCGACGACGAGGGCGGTCCCCTCCACGGTCACCGGGTCGCCGACGCCGAGCATGGAGGCGGGCGGCAGCACGACTTGGGCCGTGCGGGTCCGCGCGCCGTCGACGATCGCGACCCGGATGCCGGGCTCCGACTCCCGGACGACCCACACCGTGGCGACCGACCCGGCGGGGGCGCTCGGGCCGACGCTCCCGTCCTTCCGCTCGATCCGCCGGATCCGGTACGGTCCGGGGAGGACGGCGAGACGCTCGTTGACCGTGAGTCGCGCGGAGGCCGGTAGCTGAACCTGCGTCCGGGCCGAACGCGCGCCCTCGGAGACGACCGCGGCCACGGCGGTCATCGGCCGGGGGACGACCTCGAACCGGTGGGTCAGGCGGCAGACCCGGCACCGCGCGACCCCTCGAACCGGTCCGGTGCCGCGGCGGGCCGGCGCCTCGAGCCGGAGGACCCGGTGCGCGGTCTCCTCGCCGCAGGCGTCGCACCAGATGACCGCCGCGTGGAGGGCCGGCCGACCGGGGGCACCCTCGACCGGCGCCTCCGGCGCCGGCTCGCCGGGGCGTTCCGGGCTCTCGAGATCCGGGGCTTTCGCCGGCGCTTCCGGCTCGACGGGCTCCGCGTCGTCGGGAGCGACCTCGCGGGGAGCCGTCCGGTCGGGGCGGGGCGGCCGGCGTGCACCGGTTCGCGGAGGACGGCTAACCGGTCGGGTCGGCCGGGAGCGGCGGAAGGGGGCCATTCAGCGATCCTCCGCGCCCGAAAGCGCGTAGACGGTGGCCCCGTCCGCCGGGCGATCGAGGAGCTCGATCGGATCGCCCGCCGCGAGCCCGCCGGCGCGTTCGACCCCGAGATAGAACCCGGTGCGGCGGGCGCGGCGGAACCGGTCGATCATGTCGGCGCGGCCGAACGCCGCGTTGATCTTCACGCACGGCCCGCGGGGCTGGGTGACGACGAGCTCGGCGGTCCCGATGCGGACCCGTTCGCCCACCCGCACCTCGGTCTCGAGCCATCCCTCGGTCGTGAGGTTCTCGCCGAACGCCCCCCACGGGAGCGCGGCCGGCCCGAGCTCGGTCCGCCAGAAGGCGTAATGCTCCGACGGGTAGGCGTAGAGCGCCTTCAGGGGTCCGCCGTGGACGCGCGGATCCGCCTGCTCGTCGCCGAGGAGATGGCCCTCCCGGATCGGCACCCGACCGGTGACCGGGCGCTTCCGGATTCCGGTCCGGATCACGCGACCCTCCCACGCGAGCGGGGCGGCGGCCCCCACGTTCACCGAGACCACCCGCACGGTCGCCCGACGGGCCCTGCGGGCGTAAGCGTTTCGGGGAGTGCGGGGCCGACGGAGCGTACCGCCGAGTCCGGCTCGGTCCCATTTAGACCGCTGGCCGGGGTCCCCGACTCGCGTGCGCGGTCGAGGTCGTCCCCCCCCCGGGTCACCGGAGGGACGGCCCCTGAGGGCGACCCCTTGCGCGTCTCGTAACGAGGGCGATCGACGGGGTGGGGACTCTCGGAGGACCTGAGCTTCGTCCGGACGCGCCGAGCCTGCCCGCGGTCCGGTCCGGATCCACCGTGGATGTCGGACCGGGGCCGCCGCCGAGATCGGCGAAGGGTCTCCCCGCGCAGTCGCCGGTCGGTGCGCATCGGGGGTGGGGGGAACCGGCGAGGGTGCGAGCGGCGACCGCGTTCGCCGAGTTCAGGATTAGGGGGGAGGAAGGTGAGGCCCCTCCGGCGGGCGGACAGGCGGGCGACGAACGCCGCCCGCCGCCGGCCGGCGCAGGAGAAGTCGCAGCGAGACCGCGACGCCAGTCACGAACGCCGACACGAGGAACAGCGGAGAAAACAAGAGCTCCCCGAAGGGTCCCCAGCTCGACGCGGGTCCCTCGACGGGGCTCCCCGGCGCCGGCGCGATGATCTGGCCCGGCGGATTCCCTACGGTCACGTTGATGAAGGCGATCGCGACCCCGCCGACGGAGTCGTTGCTGGCGAACGTCACCTCGAACTCGCCCGCCGCCTGGAAGGAGTGGCTCGCATTGGGTCCGCTGGCGTTCGCGCCGTCTCCGAAGGACCACTCCCACGCCGTAAAGGGGGGAGTGCCGTTCGACAACGTCGAGTAGAACGAGATGGACTCCCCCGGGATGCTGTCGTTTCCCACCGAGGTCACGGAGGCCGTCGGGCGCGGGTTCACGTGCACCTTGAGGACGAAGCTCTGCGTGGCCCCGGTTTCATCGGTGACGTTCAAGGTCGAGGTGTAATCGCCTGGTTGGGCGTAGGTGTAGTCGAGCGTGTGCGTGTCCCCGGCGAAGGCGAGTTGGGCGTGGGCGTCGGCGTCACTCTCGGCATACCAGTCGACCGAGTACGGAGGAACGCCTTGGAAGGCGGTCACCTCCGTGGGAATCTTTAGACCCGCGTCGGTGATGTTCCGGCCGATCGAGGCATTCGCTGCGAGGGGGAGGTCGATCGTCTCGTTGGCGTCGAAGCTGACGTGCTGGCCGCGGGAGTCCGACACGTTGACGACGACATGGTACGTTCCGGTTTCCGCGTACGTGTGGTTCACTTCGGGGCCCGTCGCAGAGGTCCCGTCGCCGAAGGTCCAGTTGAGCACGTATGGGGGGAACCCCCCCTGGACATTCGGGTCGAAGTGGACCGGCCGGTCCACCTCCCCGGCTCCCTTCGAGGGGAAGGCCGTCACGACCGGGGATGCGGCGATGTGAACGGTGGTTGACGAGGTGTTCCGGATGAAGCTCGCGTCGGTCACGATGACGGTCTCCTTGTAGTCTCCCGCCCGAGTGAAGGTCCAGGTTACGTTCCGACTCGGGTGGGTTCCCCCATCCGAGAATATCCACTCAAACGTGTAGGGAGAGGATCCTCCCCAGACCTCCGACGCGGAGAAGTGGATGGGCGTCCCCACCGGTGCGGTCGATGGAGTCACGGTGGCGTGAACGGAGGGCGTGGAATTGTGTGGGAGCGGCACGGAGGTGAAGGCCGTTGGCGGGAAGGAACTGGTGAACAGCCCACTCGTCAGGGCGCCGTCGAAGAACTCGAACATGTCCGCCGGGTCGATCTGCTCGACAGCGTGGGTGCCGTTCTCCTCGTATACGAAGCGGGAGGGGAAGCGGCCGGGATTGGCCAACGACAGCGTCCACCTGGGGGTCGTGCACGAAGAGGGTCCCGAGGGCTCCCCGAGCGTCGTGGCCGATCGACACGACTCGTTGAAGAAGGAGTTGTTCGCCTGAAGATACCCCCAAGTCGAGGGCGAGTCGGGCGCATAGTCGTCCGCGCCCCCGGCGCTGGCCCAGATCGTCTCCCCCGAGAGATTCGCCGGTGCGAACCGGAGCGTCGAATAGTGCTCGAAGAAGGCGGAATCCACGGTCCCATTCGTCGCGCTGGGCCGGACGCCGCAGTTGTCGGCGTCGATGAGGGCGGGCAGTCGCCCGGCCGTCGATCCGGGATGAGCCGTCCCGTACGCGTAGAGCTCAAACAGGTCCGAGAACAAGGATCCCACGCCCGCCCCGCTCACGAGCAAGTCGTGGTCCGCGGCCGTGGTCAGGGCGCCGGTGGCCCCCGCCCCGAGTCCGACGAGGTAGACGCCCGCGACATGCCGAAGACCCTCCTCCCGTTTGATGGCGTCGACCACGTCCTGCTCCTGAGGGCCACCGCATGGGGTGTTGGCGTAGAACCCGGCGGACGATCGGGTGTTGAGCGCGATGAGAATGTAGCCGAATGTCGAGGCGTTCGCAATGAGTCCGTTCTCCCATTCACCGGTCGCGGTCCGATTGCCGATTTCTCCGAGCCACCCGCTCGTTCCCCCCTCGACCCAGGTCGTGGAGTTCCCCGCGTCCCCTAGATAGACCGCGAGCGGATAGTAGACCGAAGCGTTGAAACCGGCCGGCAGGTACTCCTCGTACGAGAGGTTCCAAGCGTCCACGGCCGATTGGTACTTGATGAGGACCCCGGCGTCGGCGGTCGGACCTCCCGTCGCCGCGGCCTGGGAGGGTGGAGACGCCGCGCCCGACGCCGAGCCCATGGGGGGTATCGCAAGAACCACTGTCGCGACAAGCACGAGAATGAGCGCGCAGATCTGGTGGCGAAGCATCGTCGTTACGAGCCCTGGACCGGCGGACGACCGGGACCATCGCGGGGATAAAGCGTGCCTCCCGACGGGCGGAGGTCCACGACGTTCGCTCGACCGTTCCGCGATCCCCGAAGGGGAGCGCGCCGCTAGTCGCCCGACGACGCCGCGGGAGGGGATGCCCGATGGAGCCCCCGGGGTTCTCGCGATCCGGTTTCCCCCCCCGACCAGGGTGCGGGCCGAGACCCCGCGCGCTGCCTCAGTCGGGTTGGGGAGGAGCGGCGTAGGTGGGGCTGCCCGTGTTTGTGTAAGTCTGCATACAAACATCGGTCAAACTCGGGCCTCCGGACGACCTTTCCGGCCTTGTTTCGGTCCCCCCGGGACCCCGAAGGCGGCCCCGTTCGATCGACCGCGAACGAGGCCCCGCGCGGAGACGGGAGCCTCCCGAGTGCCTTCCCCCGCAGGCCGATCTGGGTGCAGCCGGCCCGGACGGGCGGCGGGGCATGGTCTCTCTGCGGGGAGTGGGCGGAAGGGTCCGCCTTCGGCTCACTTCCAGACGGTCTGGAGAAACTCGAGAGAGGTAAGGACCTCGTCGTTCGTCACAAGAGGGAGGCCCCGGGCGAGGGCGTCGGCCGCAATGATCCGGTCGTGAAGCTCCGGCCCACGCAGCCTCCGGAACCGCGACCATCCCTCCTCCGAGAGGTGTGACCGGACCAGATACTCGCGCCCACGGAGTTCCTCAAACAGGTCGTCCGTCCCCGCCGGCCCGATGAGCCGGACTCGGCCCCGTTCCGTCAGCCAGAGCAGCTCGGCGAGGACGATCTCGGGCAGGAACAGGCTTCCCCGCCCTTCCTCGGCGTCCCGGACGATGGCCAGAGCTCGGGGCGGAAGGGCCCCCTCGAGGAGGCGCACCAGGGCGACGGTGTCGAGGACGGCGTCCGTCAGGGACTCGTCTCCCTCCGCAGCTGGCGGATTGAGCGCTCCAGATCCGCGGCTTCGATCCGACCTTTGAGGAGCCCGTACAACTTCTGGCGCGGACGCGGACGGATGAGGATTCCCGCCTCGGTATCGACGACGAGGGCTTCCTCCCCCGCGCCGAGGTGATGTCGGTCCCGGAGTTCCTTGGGAAGCGTGATCTGCCCCTTGGAGCTGATCGTCACCGTGGTCGCCACGTAGGATTGTAGGATAGACAAGTAGAATAGCTTTACTTTTTAGCAAACCTGACCTCCAGGTGCTCGGACGCGCCCACCCTTGAAGCCTCAGGAGCTGCCTAACTCGCACCACGTAGGCAGAATCTAGTCGGGCGTCACCCCCATCTGCTCGCAGAAGGCCCGGAGCCGCCGGTAGCTCACGTCGGCCGTGATCTTCGACTTCCGGGCCATCGCCCGGTACCCCTTCTCGGCGCGGGGCTCGGTCAGCCGCCGCTTGGCGACGTAGGGCATCCCGGACCCCACGTCGTCGCGGTGTTTGACCTATATTTGCATCGAGGGTGTGATGGGGCTGCCCGCATTCTTGTCAATCCTGCCACAAATACAGCATCGACGGGCCTCTCGGGCGCCTTGAAATGGCTCTTCGGCGTGCCTCTCTCAGGGCCGACTGAATGGCGCTCGCACGGCGCATCCGCACTCGCGGGGCTTCGCTGGTGGTCGCGATCCCGCACGACCTCGTCGGGATGCTCGAGCTGGCGCCGGGACAG
>DATJVB010000127.1:0-4165 GCA_035502055.1 Thermoplasmata archaeon
CCGTCGTTCCAGTCGTAGTCGGTGCCGTAGAAGTCGGTCATGGCGAACGAGACGTTCGAGTGCGGGTTCGCGTCCGCGATGGCGCTCGCGACGGACTGCGCGTTCGCGATCATGAACGGCACCCCGTTCGACTCCTCGCAGAGCGGTCCCTGCCCGCTCGACGCCGCCGCGCACGGGTCCGTCCCGTAGTAGGAGTTGTAGTGGTCCTCGTCCCCGTCGGGGCCGGTCGTCTCCAAGACGAAGGCGACCTGGACGTCGGGCCACGCCGGCTTCGCCGTCGAGGTGACCTGGGCGGAGAGGGTGACCCGGGTCTGGCCCGCGCCCGCCGAGCACGAGTTCCCGTCGAGGGCGCAGATCGTCGCCGGGTCCGCGGTGGCTCCGAGGGAGAGGGTGGAGGCGCTCGACACCGTCGCGGCCGGGGCGGGCGTGGCGGCCGCCGAGAAGCCGGCCCCTCCGGCCGGCGTTCCACCGAAGGCCGGTAGACCGACCGGGACGAGGCGGTCCGGTGCGTGCAGGGTCACGTACGCGAGCGAGGAGACCGCCATGAGGGCGGTGAGGCCGACGACGGCCGCGAGCGGACCGAACGCCGCCGGACGGAGGAAGTGCGCCCTCGAGAGATGGCTGCGCACGGGGACGTCAGTCACCCGGGGGCGGATATCCGTTTCTCTCGAGTATCGCGCGCGCGGAACGCCGCCCGGCGCGGCGCCGGAGGGCGGACGGGCCCCGGTGGGGAGCGCCGTCGGAGGCCGGGCGCGAAGTCTTATTGCGGATGGGCCCGTCCCGCTCCCCTCAGGGGCACGCTGCCCACGGCGGGGTACCGCGATCTCTTCCGCAATCGATCGTTCCGCTGGCTGAGCCTTGCCGGGGCCGGGTCGTTCGCGGCGCCGACCGCGTCGCTCGTCGTACTGCTCTACGCCATCACGGTCACGTTCCTCTCCTCCGCGCATCCGGTCGAATCGGCGGCGCTGGCGCTCGCCCTCCTCGGACTCTCGTCGACGGTGCCCACCCTCGGAACCGCCGTCTTCTCCGGGACCATCGCGGACCGGGTCGACCGGCGGCGGCTCCTCCGGTGGGTGAACGCGGCCGCCCTCCTCGCGACCTTCGGGATCCTCCTCCTCCTCGACATGCGGCCGGAGTCGACGGTCGCGATCCCCGGCGATCCGTGGGCGAGGTTCCCGGAATGGATCCTCCTCCTGTACCCCCTCTGGGCGATCGAGACGACCGCGGTCACGCTGTTCCGGCCCGCGTTCAACGCGGCGGTCCCGATGCTCGTCCCCACCGAGTCGCTCGGGCGGGCCAACGGGGCGATCTACGCGATCGCCCTCGGGTTCAGCATCGGCGGCTCCCTCGCGGCCGGGTTCGTCACGAACACGCAGGGGCCGGCCATCGCCCTCGTCCTCCCGATCGTCCTCTTCGCGCTCACCCAGGTCTTCCTCCTCGGGGTCGATCGGCCGCTCTCGGCCCCCCGGGCCGGTCCGCCGGCCCCGTTCCTGCGGGACGCGGCGAACGGCTACCGGTACCTCTGGGCCCGGCGGCCGATCCTCACGATCACCGTCGCGGCCCTCGCGATCAACTTCTTCTCCGCCGTCGCGTTCGTCGAGCTCGGCCTCTACGTCGTCGACTGGCTGGGCGTCAACGACGCCCTCCTGGTCGGAGCGATGATCGCGGGCGGGAGCCTCGGGGCGGCGACCGGGACCCTCCTCGTGAACCGGTTCCGGTTCGAGGCGCGCGCGGGCCGGTTCCTCGTCGTCCTCGTCGTCCTGCAGGGGGTCACGGTCGGCGTCCTCGGCGTCGTGCGGACGATCTGGATCGCGCTACCGGACATGTTCCTCTTCGGCCTCTTCCCCGGGATGTTCACGACGGTCTTCCTCGCGACGATCCAGGCGACGGTCCCGAACGACCTCCTCGGACGGGTCCTGGCCGCCGACGAGGTCGGGAGCTTCGCCATGATCCCCGTCGGGCAGTTCCTGGGCGGGACGATCGCGGCGTTGTACGGCGTGCCGCTGCCGTTCCTGCTCGCGGGGATCGGGACGGTGCTCGTGGGTCTGCTGTTGGGCGCGGTCTCCGGCGTGCGGGCGCTCGGGTTCACCCCGCACGGAGGGGGGCCGCCCGACGGACGGCCGCCGCCTACCCCGGCGGCGAGCGGCGAGCTCTAGCCCGCCGTCGCCGGCGGCGCGCCTTCGGCGCCGCCGGCGGGACGTCCCACAGCCGCAGGCCGCCCGGGAAGGCGTCCGCGTTGCGGCCGAGCGAGCAGCCCGCGGGGAGCGCGGTGAGCCGCTTCGCGTTGCCTCCGCCGATGACGACATACTCGGGCTCGAGCGCGGTCCGGAAGCGGTCGACCACGTCGAACACCCGGCGCTGCCACCGCTTCGCTCCGAGCCGCTTGAGCCCCGCCTTGCCGAGGTACTCCTCGTACGTCCGGCCCTTGCGGTACGGCAGGTGCGCGAGCTCGAACGGCTCAAGCTTCCCGTCGACGATCATCGCCGAGCCGAGCCCGGTACCGAGGCCGAGGAACAGCATCCGGCCCCCGTGGTAGGCGCCGAGCGCCTGCATCGCGGCATCGTTGACCAGCTTCACCGGCCGCCGGAACGCCCGGCGGAAGTCGAAGCCGACCCAGCCGGGACCGAGGTTGACGGGGTCGTGGAGCGGTCGTCCGTGGAGCACCGGACCGGGAAAGCCGATCGAGACCGCATTGTACCGCCAGTGGCGGGTCCGGCGGAGGACCCCCGCCACGGCCGCTTGCGGGGTGAGGGTCGGGCCGGATCGGAACTGCCGAACCCCGGGCCGGCCCGAGGCGTAGATCTTGACGTGGGTGCCTCCGATGTCCACGACCAACACGCGTCGGACCGCGGCCCGGGGAGTGGCTGAACCCATGAAGGCGTCCATCGGCCCGGAGGCGGGGCCGCCCGGGACGAGCGGCCGACGGGCTTAGCCCTTGCACCCCCTCCCGGGAGCCGCCGCCGGCCCGGGGAGGCTCCTCAGAAGCCGATCGGCTCCCGCACGAGAACGATCCGGACGCGGTGGGGCTTGAGCTCGCGGTAGACCAGGAGGATCTTCGCGATCACCGATCCCCGTCCGTACGTCTCGCGGGCCCGGGCGTCTTCAAGCCGGAACGTGTGCTCCTCGATCCGCCGGAACCCGTCCGCGACGTCCCGCACGATCTTCTGGGAGCCGACGACCCAGAGGACGTTCCCGGCCCCGTACGCGTAGGCGGGGATCTGACTTCCGCTCGCCGAGGCGACCATCACCACCCCGTCCTCCGTGACCGCATGGACGCTCCCGACGACCACATCGGGGGCGGCGGCGATCGTCCGGGCCCCGGACTCGTCGCCCGCCGAGACCCGGGCGACCACGGTCGGACGCAGCGCCCGAAACCGCGGGTCGCCCTCGATCGCCGCCCGGATACCGGACGATTCTAAGCTCTGGCTGCTCGCCGTGAACACCCCCGCGCCCTCCGGGATCGCCGCGAGGACCTCGCGGCGGGCCGCCTCCGGATCCGGGACCACCACCACGTCGAACCCGCGCCCCCGCAGGCTCTCCGCGGTCCGGTCGAGCGCCGCGGACTCGGCCGCCCGCGCGTAGCGGGGGTCGTCGCCGCTGGGGGTCCCCGTCTCTACCCCTCGCTCGTCGGTCCCCCGCGCCCCCAGCATCGCAGCTTCGGACATCGACTATGCTACCCATTGTATAGTATTTATGAGTTCGCGGAACGCGAGGTAAGTGACCCTGTTTGCCGTCCCGCGTGGAAGGCCAGTCCGCCAATGGCTCCATCAGAGGAAGTATTATTGCTTCCCAGGTATCACTAGTCGTTGTGGCGCGGCGACGGCGGGGCGGACCCGGCGACGGGACCGGCGGAACGGAGCCGGCCGGCGCGGGATGCCAGATCGGCGAGCTGCTCGCGATGCTGGGGCAGCCCCACATGCTGCGGGTCCTCCACGCCTTCGAGGCGGAGGGGGGCCGGGCGATCCGGTTCCGTGACCTCGAACGGTCCCTCTCGCTCTCCCCGAAGACTCTCAGCATCCGACTCCGCACGCTCGTCGAGGCGGGGTTCCTCACCCGGCACGAGTACCGCGAGCTCCCTCCGCGGGTCGAGTACGAGCCGACCGCGAAGACCGCCGAGCTCGGGACGCTGTTCGCCACCCTCGCCTCCTGGGCCCGGCGGAATTCG
>DATJVB010000128.1:0-6943 GCA_035502055.1 Thermoplasmata archaeon
CGGGCGCCGCCTTGAGCGCCCGGCGCGCGTCGCGCACCGCCTCGTACGCGCGGGCGTCGGCGTCGATCCCGTCGAGGAAGGCGGCCCGGTCGGCCGCCAGCGCCTCCGCGAGCGCCGCGAGCTCCGGGTCCGCGCCGTCGCGGGGCCGGGAGTAGGCGATCACCATCTCGCCGAGGGCCGTCCCCAACACCCCCGCCGCGCCCGCGGCGCTCCCTCCGCCCGGCGTCGGGGTCCGCTCCGCGAGCCGGCCCGCGAACGTGGCGAGGTCGAGCCCGCTCAGCCGGTCCGGCCGGCTCGCGGCGCGCACCTTCCGCTCCAGGATCGCCGCGCGGTCGAACCCGCGGAGATCGAGACCCGCCTCCGCGGCGTCGAAGAGGGCGTCCTCGGGGACGAGCCCCACGATCTCGGTGTCGGTGACGCGCGTCCCGCGCCGCTCCGCCTCGGCCCGGACCGCCGCGAGCGCCCGGTGGATCGGCGTCGTCCGGTAGTCGACGAGGTTCATCGAGACCTGGGCCTGGCCCCGCTCCCGGATCTCGAAGCCGAGGGCCTTCACCGACGGGAGCCCCCCGTCGCGCTCCCGGACCGCGTGCGCGATCGCCTTCGCGACCGCCACGTCGGGGGTCGCGAGGTAGGCATTGAACGCGATCAGGACCGGGCGGGCGCCGATGGCGACGATCCCGGCGGTCGGATGGACCCGGGCCGTCCCGAAGTCGGGCGCGCGCGCGGGATCCGTGGCGATCGCGTCCCGTATCCCCTCGAATCCTCCGGCCCGAACCTTCGCGAGGTCCCGGCGTTCGGGGCGTCGCGCCGCCTCGGCGTACAGGTAGACCGGTACCCCGAGCTCCCGCCAGACCCGCTCGCCGAGCCGCTCGGCGAGCCCGACGGCGTCGGCCATCGTCGCCCCCGCGAGCGGCACGAACGGCACGACGTCGGTCGCGCCCATCCGGGGGTGCTCGCCCGCGTGGTGATTGAGGTCGATGATCTCCGTCGCCTTCCGGATCATCCGGAACAGCGCCTCCGAGAGCGCCTCGCCGGGGCCGGCGAGGCTCACGACCGCCCGGTGGTGGTCCGCGTTTCGCTCGACGTCGAGGAGCTGGACGCCCGGGACGCCCCGGGCGGCGTCCGCGATGGCGTGGACCTTCGCCTCGTCCCGTCCCTCGGAGAAGTTCGGGACCGCCTCGAACAGCGCGTCGCTCACGGGCGGTCCTCCTCCGCGAATCCGTCGAGGACCGCCTGCCGGGCGCGGCTGCTCGGGAGGGGAGCCGGCTGGGCCCCCGACCGCGTCGCCCGCTGGACGGATGCGTGGACCCGGTCGGCCGAGAAGCCGTGGCCGTCGACCAGGATCCGCTCGACGGCGACGGGGTCGATCCGCCCGAAGGCGACCGGACCGGTGGGGGCGACCTCGGGGTGGCGGAAGATCTCCGCGACGGGCGTGAGGGCGTCGGGGTCGAGACCGCCCGCCCGCAAGGTCGCCTCGTACCCGAGGTGCTGCTGGGCGAGCTTGAGCGCCCGCTTCGGGCCGATCCCGGTCGCCCCGTCGTTGAAGTCCGTCCCTACGAGGAGCGCGATCGCGAGCAGCTCGTCGCCCGAGACCCCGAGGTCGGCGAGGACCCGGTCGCGCTCGATCACCTGGGCCGCGGGAGCTCCGCCGCCCGACCCTCGGGCGGCCAGCCCCCGGACGAGCCGCGGGGCGCCGAACAGGAGGCTGTCGTAATCCTCCGACGCCGCCGCCCAGACGACCCCGGCGGCCGCCATCGCCGCGGCCTGGGCCTCCCCCTCCGACGGCGCCTGCACCGTCGGCACGCCGAGGGCGCGGAGGAGCTCGGTCACTTCCTCGACCATCGGCCGGGTGAGCCGGCTCGTCTGGGCCGCCTTCCGGCGCGCGGTCTCGAGGTCGCCGGCGGCGAGCGCCTCCTGCCAGGCGGTCTCGGCCCGCTCCTTCGCGACGTACCGGGCCCGCAGCGTGCCGGCCTTGAGGTCCGGGGGCCGGCCGTCGAACACCCAGACCGGCCGGACCCCGTTCGCGAGCAGGTTCGTGGTCCGGTAGAACACCCCCATGAGGTGGCTCGTCGTTCGTCCCTCGGGGTCCGAGAACGGCTGCCCGTCCCGCTGGCGGATCGTGGCGAGGAACTGGTAGATGGCGTTGTAGCCGTCCACGGCGAGCGACCGGCCGGACAGCTCCTCCCAGGAGCACGCCGTCGACCGGACGAGGTCGCGGAACGGGAGGCCCACGTCGGCTCGGAGCCGGGGGGAGTACATGGACGTTTCCGGCGGCGCGCCCGCGGGCGTAAACCTAGATGAACCCGCGCTGTGTGGGGGCCGCCGTGCCGCCCGCGTACCGGTGGAGCGACGAGCCGATGGGCCCCCGGCTCGCCCCGGGCGCGATCGTCCTCTCGAGCTTCCCGAGCGCGGGGCTCGCCGCGACCGTCGCCGCGCACTACATGATCCGTACGCTCAACCTCGCCCGGATCGCGACCCTCGAGTCCGACGCCGGGCTCCCGTTCGCCCTCGTGCAGGGCGGGCAGGTGCAGCCGCCGATCCGGGCGTACGGCCGCGCCGACCTCGCGCTCGTCGTCTCGGAGTTCCCGCCGTCGATGAGCTCCATCGCCGGCGTCGCCCAGGCGATCCTCGACGGGGCCGAGGGACGGAAGGCGCGGGCGATCCTCTGCCTCGAGGGGGTCGTCCCCCACCCCGCCTCGGAGGACGGGGAAGGGGAGGCAGAACCGCCGGCGGAGGTCGTCTGGGCGGCGGCCGCCCGCCGCGACGCCGAGACCGCGAAGCTCCTCGAACCGGGCGGGGTCCGGTACCTCGAGGACGGCGTGATCGGCGGCGTCTCGGGGGCCCTCCTCGTGGCGGGGCTCCGGCGCCGGATCCCCGTCGCGGTCCTCCTGGTGAGCGCCCGGGACTCCGCCGGCTTTCCCGATCACCGGGCCGGGGCGGCGATGATCGAGACCGTCGATCGGATCCTTCCGGAGATCAGCATCGACACGAAGCCCCTCCGCAGCCAGGCGGAGATGATCGAACGCGCGCTCCGCAGCCAGCTCGAGCGCCAGCAGGTCGCGAGCGAAGCCGCCTCCGCCGGCGAGCGCGGCCAGACCTCGATGTACCAGTAGCTCCGGCCAACGCCCCAGCGGCGGGCGCTAGAACGACTCGGCGTACGACAGGATGTAGAACGCGCCGAGGACCATCGTCGTGAGGAGCGCGAGGAGCCCGATCGGGTTCGACGCGAACTCCCAGATCGTCACCCCGATCAGCGCGGCGGGCACCACCTCCGCGAGCAGGAGGACGAGGACGCGGCCGTCCATCGGCGGGGCCGGAACCGGCCCCGCTCTTAACGGTTGGCGGCTCGCGTGGGCTACAGCGACGGCCCCGCGGGGAGGATCTCGAACGTGAGCTCCACGTCGCCCGGGGCCGCGAGGAGCTGGGGCGCGATCGGCATCGGCCCCGGCGACGGCTCGGCCGGCGGCGGCGGAACGGGGTACCGCTCGGGTCCGGGCGTTCGGACCGGCGCCGCCGCATCGGGCACGGAGGCGGCCGGGCGACGGACCGCTGTCTGGAACGGCCGGACGAACTCCTCCTCGACGTGCCGGGCGACGAGTTCGCCCCAGTGCCGTTCGACCCGACGGAACGGCCACTCCGGGTGCCGGCGGGCCAACAGCTGGTTATCGAGGACGTGGAGCGTCGCGTGGTGCGACTCGCGCTTGCCGATGAACGATTCCAAGAAGTGGAGGCGCGCGATGGCGCGCTCGGCCGTGGCGCGTCGCTCCCCCTCGCAGTCGAACGGCTTCACGACGAACACCGTCACGAACTCCGCGCACCGGGAGGCGGCGTCGACGACGCACGGCAGGGCGCCGGTCCCGGCGCCGCCGCCGAGGGACGCGACGATCGTCACGATGGTCGCGCCGTCGAACACGCGCTCGAGCGCGGGTTCGGCCGACCGGGCGAGCCGCCCCGCCAGCGCGGCGGAGCCCTCCGACCCATCGGCGGGCGCGCCCGGCGGTCCGAGGTAGAGCCGCCGGTCGAACTCCTCGGGTTCCTGGACGCGGGCGTCGCAGTTGATCGCGACGGTCTCGAGGAACGGGACCCGGCGCTGCGCGATCTCGCGGCCGATCCGGACGGCCCCTCCGCCGACGGCGGCCAGGACCCACCGGACGTCCTCCCCGAGCCGGAGCGGGGCCCCGAGCCCGGTGTCGTCGTCCTCATGCTCGCGATCCGTCGTCCCGTGCCGTGCGCGTTCCACGATCCACCACCCCTCTCCGTCCTGTCCGACCCGTCCCTAGCGACCGACGACGCCCCGGTCCTCCAGCCGGCGCCCGGCCCGCCCGAGCTCCTCGACCTGCGCCTCGACCTCCCGGGAGTCCCGGAGCGAGAGGCGCTGGCGTTCGACGAGCTCTCGGACCTTCGCCTCCATCTCGCCGCGTCGGACGAGCTCCGCGAGGAGGTCCCCGAGGGACCGGTGGTGCCCCACGAGCTTCGTGTGCGCGACGAGGATGGCGACCTCGTCGCGACGAAGCGGCACCGCCACCTCGATCGTATCGCTCGCCTCCCGCGACGGGAGGGCGGCCGACGTCACCCGGGCCCGGAGGAACTCCCGCAGCGCGGCCCGCATGAGGTCCGAGCGGGTCGGGAACTCGCCGTTCGCGACGAACGAGTCGACCAGCTGGAGCTCCCGGCGGTTGCACCGAAGCGCGATGCGTTCATCCTCGGGGCCGATCCGGGCGCCCGACGCGTCGCGCGGACGCGACGGGGACCGGACCGGGGCGTTGTCGAACACGACAGGGGCCGCGTATGCCGGATGCTCCTACTTAAATGAATCCGAGCTACCGCGGCGGAATCTCGTGAAGGGCCCCGGCCCGCCCGATCGCTGACGTGTCGAACAAATCCGGCGGGCGGTCCGGCCCCGTTCCGGGCGGCCGTCGCGGGCGTATAACCGGCCCCGGAACGGCTCCGGGACGGGGCGTCGGGTCATGCGCATCCATCCCCACCCGTCGAACGGGGTCGTCGCGTCGCCGGCGCCCGCCGGTCGCGCCGGACGCGCGAGGGTCTAAATACGGGGGCCCGCCAACTCTATCGTGCCCGCCGCCGAGGGTACGATCGTTCCGATGGCTCTTTCGCGCTTCCGTGCGCCGCGACGCCGACCGCGCAGCCTCGCCCGACGGACCCGCCGGGACCGAGCGATCTCCGACGTGATCGCCACGATCCTGCTCCTCGCCCTGACGGTGACCCTGTTCGCGTCGATCTTCTTCTTCGTCAACACGTTCCCCGCGCCGCCGCCGCAGACCGAGAACCAGTTCACGTCGGCGCTTACGTACGGCGGGAGCGGCGGCACCACCGTCGTGACCGTGTCGATCAACCACCTCGCCGGCCCCGCGATCCCGGGCTCGGACCTCGTCTACATCACCTCGGCGGCCCATCCCGCCTCCGACCCGCCCGCGTTCACCGTGAGCTCCGGGATCGGCATGGCGACCATCTGGACGCTCGGCCAGATCTGGACCAAGAACATCCAGTCGTACGGCATCACGGTGCCGGACAACCTCACGGTCTCGATCGTGAGCTCGTCCCAGCTCATCTACCGCGCCATCCTCCCCGGCAGCAACCCCAACGTCCCGCCGACGTTCGTCAACCTCGGGGTCACGCCGGCGACCCCCCAGGTCGGCGGGACGCTCACGATCGCGACGGAGATCATCGACAGCAACCTCAACGTCAACTCGGTGTACGTGAACCTCTCCGAGCTCCCCGGCGTCTCGGGCACGGGCCACTACCCGATGACCTACTCCGCGACGACCGGCCTGTGGACGTACACCGTCGCGGCCGGGGTCACGAGCGGCGCGGGCACCTACTACGTCTTCGTGAACGCCTCCGACAACAACGGCCTCGCGAACTCGGCCGCCCTCGGGGTCACCATCTCGGCCGCCGCCAACGCCCAGTCCACGATCTCGCTGTACGCGACGCCGAGCACGATCGTGAAGGGTTCCGCCGTCACGCTCACCGCCCCCGTCACGAACCTGGGGACGGCGACGGCGACTCCGACGGTCACCTTCGCCGTCGGCGGGACGACCGTCTCGACGCAGACTGGACCGATCGGCGCCGGCTCGACCGCCACCTTCTCGACGACGTGGACCCCGTCGGCGGTCGGCGTCTACGTCCTCCAGGTCCAGGCGCAGTTCCCCGGCGGCGTCACGGCGGCGAGCGTTCTCAACGTCACCGTCTTCCCGACGATCCTGCTCCTCGCCCACAACGTCCCGAGCGGCGCGAACGGGCCGGACAACACGAGCGCCTGGCTCGCGACGGAGCTCACCGCCGACGGGATCCCGTTCACGGCGTCGTTCGTCTCGTGCGCGACGTCGCTCTCGTCGAGCCTCTTCACCTCCTACGCCGTCGCCATCGTCGACTTCGGATCGACGTGGACCGGCGGGTGCGCGAAGTCGGCCTCGTCGACCGACGAGGCGGCGATCACCGGCGCCACGTCCACGAGCTTCTGGGTCGTGGGGTCGAACGCGTTCGGCGTCGGCGGGTGCAGCAGCTACTCGAGCAGCTTCTTCAGCCTCCTCGGCGCGAAGTGGACCAGCGGCAGCACGTGCATGTCGCTCCCGAACGCCACGGGCTCGGCGACGTACGCGGGCTCCGCGGCGAACGGTCTGCGCGCCGACGGCATCCCCGCCTCGATGACGATCAACCGGACGATCGCGGGGGTAAGCACGTACATCCCATACACCTACTTCAACCTCGGAGCCACGCCGAACTCCGCCTTCCTCACGGTCTCGGCGCACGCCGTCGGGACCTGGAAGGTCGGCGCCTCGGTCCGCGGGGCCGCGCTCGCCGCGGACCCCGCGCTGTTCACGACCCCGCTCCCTTCCGGGAGCAGCTGGGGCACCGGCGTCGCCGGGGCCGCGCTCGTCTACAACGTGATGGGATTCCTCTGCGGGCTCGCGAACGCGTCGTC
>DATJVB010000129.1:0-5387 GCA_035502055.1 Thermoplasmata archaeon
GCTCGACACCGCGAAGCTCCTCTACCCGGCGATGCAGGTCGCCGACATCTTCGAGCTCCCCGTCGACCTCGCCTACGCCGGGATCGACCAGCGCCGGGCGCACGTCCTCGCCCGGGAGGTCGCGCACTCGGAGGGCTGGCCGGTCCCCGTCGCGGTCCACACGCCGCTCGTCTCCTCCCTCAAGGGCGGCGGCCGGATGGACCCGGTGGAGGGGAACGTCGAGCGGAAGATGTCGAAGTCCGACGTCGCCTCGTCGATCGTCCTCCCGGCGACCCCCGAGGAGATCCGGGCCCGGCTCGCGGGGGCGTTCTGCCCCGCGAAGGAGGTCGACGGCAACCCCGTGGTCGAGCTCGTCCGGTTCGTCGCGTTCCCGTGGGAGGGCGCGTTCGCCGTCGACCGTCCCGCGAAGTTCGGCGGGCCGGTCTCCTTCGAGACGGAGGCCGCCTTCGTCGAAGCCTGGAGGGCGGGCGCCGTCCATCCGCAGGACCTCAAGGGGGCCGTCGCGACGATGCTCGAGCGGGTGAGCCGGCCGGCGGCGGGCGTCGCGGCCGCGGCGCCGGGGTAGCGATCCGACCGCGGTCCGTCGGCCGCCCGGACGGTCCGGACCCAAGGCATATCACCCTCGAGCCCGCCTTCCGGCCGATGACGCGAATCGGTCCGCTCTCTGTCGTGGTAGGTCTGGCGCTCCTGCTGGGCGTACCGCTCGCCTCCGGGGCCGAAACCGGCCCCGGACACGCCGCCGCGGCCGTCCCGATCCCCCTCGGGTCGGCCCCCGTCACCCTGTCCCCTCCGTCGAACCTCTCCTGGTCGCAGTTTCGATTCAACGCGACGCACCAGGGCCTATCGCCGCTGGGCGGTCCCGCGAACGGAACGATCCAATGGCGCATCAGCGTGGGACCGAGTTCGTACTACAACTCTCCCATCGAATCCGGGAACGGAACGATCTACACTGCCGGGTACGCCCTGATCGCGTCCGACGTGAACGGATCCCGAATATGGTACTGGGGCGCGCCGCACGCGGTGTCGGTGCTCACCGACACCCCGGCCCTGTTGCGCAACGGAACGCCGATCGTGGGCTCGGTGAACGGACTCCTGCTCGCCGTCCAGCCAACCTACTTCCCGATCTGGGAGGCGCTCTTCCCACCCTACCACCTTACCGCGACCGTTTCTTCCCCCACGATCGCCCCGAGCGGACGCATCTATATCGGGAGTGACGACGGCTACCTGTTCGCGCTCTCGCCCCAAGGGAAGCAGATCTGGAGATTCGGGACCGGCGGATACGTCCAGTCGTCCCCCGCGGTCGCTCCCGACGGCACGATCTACGTGGGAAGCTTCGATGGGAAGCTGTACTCCGTACGCCCCAATGGGACCGAGCGATGGGCCTACGCGACCGGGGGGCCGGTCTTCTCCTCGCCGGCGATCGCCCCCTCGGGGGCGATCTTCGTCGGCAGCGAGGACGGATCCGTGTATGCGCTCGATCCGAACGGCACCCTCGCCTGGTCGTACGCGACGGCCGGATCCGTCCTCTCGTCACCGGCCATCGGCGCGGACGGGACGGTCTACATCGGCTCCAACGACGGCTCGGTCTACGCATTCGCGCCGAACGGTACGCTGCGGTGGAGCTACACGACGGGCGGGGCGATCTTTTCCTCGCCGGCGGTGGACGCGAACGGCTCGATCTTCGTCGGCAGCGACGACGGGTACCTCTATGCCCTCCACCCCAACGGTTCCCTCGAATGGCGAGTCGATCTCGGCTCCCCCGTCCACGGGTCGCCGATCATCGGCCTCCGAGACAGCCTCTACGTCACGACCTCGAACGGCTCGCTCGTGGCGCTAAGCGACCACGGAACGACCCGAATCCGATTCGCCGAGGTCGGACTGCCCTCCGGGACCCCGTGGAACGTCACGATCGGCGGCGTCGCGTACGGCACCAGGCTCCCGACGATCGGGATCAGGGTCCCCACTTCGTCGCTCGGGGCCTCGTGGTCGATCGCGCCGGTGCCGTGCGGCAGCGGCTGCGAATACGTCGCGATGCCGTCTTCGGGATCCCTCAGCGCTCCGCATGGTTCGTCCATCCGGATCAGCTTCGTCCTCGAGTACTGGGTACAGACCGGCGTGGCGTTCGGAAGCCATGCGAGGCTTGTGGGGGCGTGGTACCAGGCGGGGACGAACCTCTCCCTCTCCACCCGCCTGCGGATCAACTGGATCTTCGTCAACTGGACCAGCACCAGCCCTCTCCTCGTGATTGGGAACGCCTCCGCAACGTCCACCTACGTGCTCGTCGGCGGATCGGGCACGGTCGAGGCCGTGTACGTCGCGCTGGTCGGTGGAGGGGGGGCCGCCACCCGGGGGGGCAACTAGCCCCCTCGTCCGGGGCGCCGCGGCCTTAGGACTAGAGCCCTCCCGGGCCGGCGCCGCTTAAATAGGAGCGGTTCTAGCGCCACCGCCCGTGAGCCGAGGACCCCTTCGGGGTTCCGCTGACGCGAGGTGACGATGGCGCGACCGATCTTCGTGCGATTCGAGACGCCGAGCGAGCTCGCCGACAAGGCCCTCCAGCTGGTCCAGCTTGCGAGCGAGACCGGCAAGATCCGCATCGGGACCAACGAGGTGACGAAGTCGAGCGAGCGGGCGGAGGCGAAGCTGGTCGTGATGGCCGAGGACGTCGACCCGGTCGAGATCCTCGTCCACGTGCCGATGCTCTGCGAGGAGAAGCGGATCCCGTACGTCTACGTCCCGAAGAAGCAGCGGCTCGGCCAGTCGGCCGGCCTCACCAAGTCCGCGGCGAGCGTCGCGGTCGTCGAGCCGGGCGACGGGAAGGGGCTCCTCGAGGAGATCGCCGGGGCCGTGGCGGCCCTCAAGGCGTAGCGGGGAGCGCCGGGCGGCGGACGATGGCGGAGGAGAAGGGCTCGCCGGCCGAGGTCGTCGAGCTCATCGGACGGACCGGGATGGCCGGCGAGGCGACGCAGGTGAAGGTCCGCGTCCTCGCGGGCCGGGACCGGGGCAAGATCATCACGCGGAACGTCGCGGGGCCGATCCGCTTGGGCGACGTACTCGTCCTCCGGGAGACCGCGCGCGAGGCGCGGAAGCTCTCGGTCCGCTGAGGAGACGCCCGTGGTCGTCAAGCGACACTGCTCGTTCTGTGCCGGCGAGGTCGAGCCGGGGACCGGCACGATGTTCGTCAAGCGCGACGGGACGGTCTTCTACTTCTGCTCCGGCTCGTGCCGGAAGCAGCAGCTCCAC
Source organism: Thermoplasmata archaeon (assembly GCA_035502055.1). Classification (GTDB taxonomy): domain Archaea; phylum Thermoplasmatota; class Thermoplasmata; order Lutacidiplasmatales; family UBA184; genus Lutacidiplasma. The sequence goes on from DATJVB010000129.1 coordinate 3,241, forward strand.
CTGGGCCGCGTCGGCCACCGGGTCAAGTGGACCCGGGCGCACGCGATGAAGCGGACGCAGCAGTCGTCCGCGGCCGCGCGCGCCGCCTCGGCGGCGGCGCCGCCCGCGGCCGAGCGGGCCCCAGCGGCCCCCACTCCGGCCGCGGCGCCCGAGCCCTCCCCCGCCGCGCCGGGGGAGCCCGCGGCCGCCGGGACCGCCGAGGCGGAGAAGCCCGCGAAGGCCGCGAAGCCGGCCCGCCCGCCGCGGGCCCGGAAGGCTCCCGCCGGCGGCGCGGCCGCGCCGCCCGCCGAGCCACCGAAGGAGTGACCCCGCCTTCCGATCCGCCGGGGGATTCATAGGCCCCCGGCGCGGAAGGTCCCTCCCGGATGGACGAGCGGATCGCCGCGAGCGAGCTCGCCGAGTACGCGTACTGTCCCCGGGCCTGGTGGTACCGCCGTTCGCCGCCGCCGGAAGGCCCGTCGGAGGCCGGCGAGCGGCGGGCGCGGGTCGGCGAGCGGTACCACGCTCGGACGCTGTCGGCGGAGCGTCGCCGGGACGCGTGGGCCGGGCCGATCGCCGCCGTCGCCGGGGCGGCGCTCCTCGCCGCGATCGTCCTCCTCGCGTGGGCGGCGGGGGCCGGATGAGCGGGGCCCCCGACCCGGTCCTCCTCGCCGGCGCCGCCGTCGCGCTCCTCGTCTTCTTCCTCGCGGTCCGTGCCCTCGCGGCGGCGGCCCGGGACCGCCGGTCAGGGTCGCTCGTCGCCGTCGATCTCCCCGGCCGCCCCGGACGGACGCTCCGGTCGGACCGGCTCGGCCTCGTCGGCCGGCCGGACGAGCTCCGCCGCGACCGGAACGGCGCGCTCGTCCCCGTCGAGCACAAGAGCGGCCCCGCACCGCGCCGCGGGCCCCACCCGTCGCACCGGGTCCAGGTCGAGGCGTACCTCCTCCTCGTCGAGGAGACGACGGGCCGCGCTCCGGCCGAGGGCCTCCTCCGGTACGGCGACGGGACGGAGTGGCCCGTCCCGTGGAACGCCGCGGCCCGGCGCGAGGTGCTCGACCTCCTGGGATCGGTCCGGACCCGGTACGACGGCCGGGCCACGCCGTCGGTCGGGAAGTGCCGCGGCTGCCGCTGGCGGGACGCCTGCCCCGCCGCCGCGGCGTGACCGGCGGGGGTCCTACGCCGGCCCGGGGCCCGCCCCGGCCGTCCGACGAAGCTCCCGGTCGGCGAACGCGCGGAGCCGGTCGGTCGACCACTCCGCGAGCGACGCCTCCAAGACCACCCGCGGCGCCGCCGACGCGAACTCCCGGCGGAGGATGGTGAGGATCTCCGCGTGCACCTCGTCCGGGAGGATCCAGGTGAACCGGTAGCACCGCCGGGCGACGGGGTCGAGGAGATCCTCGAGCGGGGGCCGCTCTTCCTCTTGGAGGATCTTCGCCTCCCGGTCCGGCCGCAGGCGGTCGGGGAGCCTGCGCTCGGCGAGGCCGGGCGAATCGACCGAGAACCCCCGCTCCGCCGCGAGCGCGCGGTACCGCTCCGACGGGTCCGGGTCGGCGATCTCCCGGGTGAGGACGGTGAGGTAGCGGCGGCGGCCGACGCGGGCGAACTCGGCGAGCGCGGCCGCCCACGGCCGGACGAGGTGGAGGAGGTGGTTCGACATCACCGTGTCGAACGCGCCGTCGCGGAACGGGAGCCGGCGGACGTCCGCGCGCAGGAGTCGGTCGACGCCGCGCCCCCGGGCGACCCCCATCATCCGCGCCGAGACGTCGACGCCGACGACCCGGACGCCCGCCGCGGCGAGCGGGCCCGCCCACCGCCCGGTGCCGACGCCCGCGTCGAGGAGGCGATCGCCCCGCACCCGCTCCAGGAGCGCGGCGCGGATCGCGGCCGCCGCCGGCTCGGGAAGGGCGCGCGTCGCGTCATATTCGGGCGCCACGCGGTCGAACGAGATCGGCGGCTCGAGGGGACCGGCCCCGTTCATGCGTCGACCGAGCGCGCGCGCGCTCTTCCCTTGGCTCACCCGGGCCGGCGGACGGTCCAGGAGACCTCGGTCCGGTATGGGAGGGGGAACGTGCGGGCGCCGGGGAAGACGCGGTCGGCGAGGCCGGTGACCGCGGCCGCGACGCGGGCCTTCTCGTCGTCCGTAAGGACGGCGACGAAGCTCACCGACA
>DATJVB010000130.1:0-10803 GCA_035502055.1 Thermoplasmata archaeon
AGACCGAACAGGACGTAGACCGGGCCCCAGAGGAAGACGAGGATGAGCAGGAACCGGCCGGCCAGCGACTCGATGAAGACGTACTTCGGCGAGTGGACCTCGACCGCCTTCCCCGAGTGGAAGAACAGCGCCGTCGACGCGGCGCTCGCCCCCAGGTAGACGATGAACACCGCGGCGTCGTTGAAATGGGTGTTCTGCCAGAGGAACACCGGGAACGGCCCGTAGAACATCTCGAAGCCGACGGTCATCACCCCGAGCGCCGCGAGGAAGACGATCTCGCGGCGGGGGACCGGGTCCGCGGCGGGGCGCGTGAGGTCGATGATGTTGAGGATCCGGGTCCGGTAGTGCCTCAGCCGCTCGAGGACCCCGCGGTGGAGGTTCACGAGGTCGGCGACGCTCCGGCGGTCGACCCGGATCGACGGCTCCTCGATCCACGCGATGGCGATGATCGCGGAGAGGAGCGCGAGGGCGCCCGCGAGGACGAGGAGCCCCGTCATCACCGACAGGATGGGAAAGTTGTAGCCGATGACGAACAGCCAGAGGAACCCGATCCCGAGGCCGACCGTCGTGCCGAGCCCCGAGATGAGGCCGAAGAGGCCGATGTCGGTCGGCCACCACCGGCGGTGCCGGGTCTCGAGGAGGAGCATCGTGCCGATCGGGGCGCTCGCGGCCGACGCGAGCCCCTCCGCCACGTTGAGCCAGAAGTACGTGAGGAGGTCGCCCGCGAGGGCGATGAGGATGAGGGCGACGCCCGTGGCGAGGAACGATCCCACGAGGAAGTACTTCCGGTGCGCGACCCGGTCGGAGAGGTTCCCCCAGAGGATCGTGAACGGCACCTGGCTCATCGCGCTCGCCGCGATGATGATCGTGACCGCGAACGCCCCGGCGCCGAAGTGCTGCAGCGCGAGGAGCGGGATGAGCGGCGTGGCGATGCCGTCGGCGACCGCGAGCGGCAGGTAGGCGAAGAACCAGAGGTCGTTGCTCGACGCCCGGACGGGGGCGTGCGCCTTCACGTCCATGCGACGGCCTATCCCCGGTGGGCGGAGCGAACGTCCGGGCCGCGGGGCGATAAACCCTCGGTCGCTCTCGCAGGCGACGGCGCCGTGGCGGGGTCCCGGGCGACCGTCTCAGCCGCGGGAGACGCCCACGGCGCCGAGGAGCCGGTGGAAGTCGGCCTCGTCGATCCACTCCACCTTGAGGTAGTCGCGCAGGACCGGGTCGCCGACGCCGAGTCGGCGGGCTTCGTCCACGACGAACCGGTACGCCTCCACCTCCGTCGGCCGCTCGACGTAGCTGTAGTGGCTGTCCCACAGCTCGCGTCCCCCCCGCCGCTGGAGGAGGTGGCACAGCTCGTGGAAGATGTCGAGGAAGAGGATGAGGGCGGGGCTCTCGCGCAGGTGGGAGCCGCCGATGACGACGCAGTCGCTGCCCCGGGGCGTGACGACCGGCTTCCACCGGCCCCGCGCCTCCCGAGGGATCTCCCAGGGCGCGATGTACATCCAGGCGTCCTCCGCGATCACCTCGACGCACGTCTCGTCGAACAGGCGGACGCGCTCCGCCGGGTCGGGCGCGAGCCGGACCGCCGTCTCGAGCTCCCCGAGCCCGGGGAACGCCGCGAGGAGCGGATGCCGGCCGAGCGGAAGGTCCCGCGCGACGCGGAACGCCTTCGGGGGTTCCCCCTTCAGCGGCGGGGGCCGGCGGACCATCGGGTTCCGGAACTCTTTAGGGGGATAAGCCTACGCGAGTCGAACCGGTGGCCCCGCGATGCGACCCCCCGACGACCTCCCGATCACCGCGGTCCGCGGGCTCCGGGTCGGCCACGCGGAGGCTCCCGGCGGGACGACGGGCGTCACCGTCCTGCGGTTCGACCGGCCGGCGCCCACCGTCGTCCGCATCCTGGGCGGGGCGTCGGCGACGTACGACACCGGCTCCCTCGGGCCCGACGCCACGTTCGGACGCCGCTGGGCGATCTTCTTCGCGGGCGGCAGCCTGTTCGGGCTCGATGCCGCCCGCGGCGTGCGCGACGCCCTTGAGGCGTCGGGCGCGGGGCACCGGGTCTTCGGCCACCCCGCGCGGCTCGCCCCGGTGACGGGCGCCGCCCTGTTCGACCTCCCCCCGTCGGGCGGACGGCGCCCGGACTACACCCGGCTCGGGTCGCGGGCGGCGCGCGCCGCGAGCCGCCGAGCGCCCCGCGAGGGCCGGGTCGGGGCGGGCGCCGGGGCGACGGTCGGCAAGTACCTGGGCCGGGCCCACGCGGCACCGGGCGGGGTGGGGGCGGTCGCCCAGGGGATCGGACGCATCGGGTCGGTCGGGGTGCTGGTGGCGGTGAATGCCGTCGGCGCGGTCCGCGAGCCGGCGACCGGCCGGTGGCTCGCGGGCGCCCGGGTCGACGGGCGATTCGCCGCGCCGGACCCGGGGGCGCGCGCGGTCCGCGCCCCGCGCGGAGCCCCCCGGGGGACGACCCTCGCCGCCGTCGTGACCGATGTCCCGGTCGGGCGGGCCGCCCTCGCCCGGATCGCGCTCCTCGCCGCCGGCGGCCTCGCGCGGACCGTCGTGCCGGTCTTCACCGCGACGGACGGCGACGTCGTCTTCGCGTCGGCGACGCGGGAGCGATCACGCCTGCCCGCGGAGGCGTATCCCGGCGGCCTCGCCGACCGGATCGGGACCGCCGCCGCCGAGCTCGTCGGCCGGGCCGCGGCGCGGGCCGTCGCCCCGGGACCGCGCTAGCGCCGGGGGGACGCCGTCGGGGGCGCCGGGCCGCCTTCCGGCCGGGGGGCCCGCCGGAGCGCGGGCCCCCGCAGTCCCCGGATGAGGTCCGCCCGGGTGATGATCCCGATCAGGGCGCCGCGCCGCACCACTAGGACGGCCGGGTACCGGCCGAGGAGGCCGGCGAGCAGGTCCGCGGGGAACGCGGCGTCGATCTGGGGGTACGCCGCCTCCTCGATCTCCCGCACGCGACGCCGTCGTCCGTCGGTCCGGGCGAGGGCCCTAAGGACCGCCGCCTCGTTGACCGAGCCGGTCACCCGCCCCGACTCGACCACGGGGAGCTGGGAGAATCCCCCGTCCTCGAGCAGCTGGGCGGCCCGACCGAGGTCGGCGCCCGCTTCGACCGTCACGACCGTGCCGTTCATCACGTCGGCCGCGACGAGCGTGGGGAGCGTCTGGCGCTCGTGCGCCTCGAGGTAGGCGACGATCCGCTGGACCAGGTCGTACGAGGGGCGGATCTGCCCCCGCTCGATCCGGGAGACCGTCGCGTCGCTCCGGCCGATCGCCCGGGCGAGGTCGCCGAGCGGGATCCCCAGCGCCAGCCGGCGGCGGCGCAGCTCCGCGATCGGGTCCATCGGGACGGGGGGAGCGGCCGCGCGATTATCTCGGTTCCGGCGCGGGGTCGGGACGGCCCCGCTCGCACCGGCGGCGGCCGGCGGGGGAGCGCGGCGAAAGGTAGATGATGCCCACCTCCGCTCCGGCGCCGACGATGTCGGCGCATCCCCGGCGGGTCGCGTGGATCATCCCGCCGCCGGAGCTGTGCACCCTGTGCCGGGAGCCGCTCACCCAGCCGAACGAGGTGAGCGCGTGGAACGGCCGCCCGGCGCACCGGGACTGCGTCCGGATCCACCTCCTCCAGCGGGACCCGGCGTTCCGCGAGACCGAGGCGGAGGAGCCACCGGACGAACCGGTCGACGCGCTCGACGGCGTCCTGCCCCGCGACGACGACGACCCCGACCTCGGCTAGGGCGCCGTCTGTCGCTCTCCGCGTGTCGATACCATAAAGAACGGGACGACCCTCAATCGTCCACCCCCCGGGGTCGGAGGCGGTCGATGCCAGAGGTCGTCATCACGTGCGACTGGACGATGATGAGCAACCACCATGGGAAGGAGTTCCTCGGGTTCGGGACGACGACGCCCGCGTACCTGCTGCCCGAGTCGGTCTACCAGCGCCTCTTCTTCCCGACGATGCCCGTCGACGAGGACGGGCACCCTCGGCAGGCCCCGTACGGGATGCGGAAGATCGAGGCGTCGCTCCTTGACGCCGGCGTCGATGCCCGGATCGTCCACCCGAGCTACCTCGACCGGTACATGCCCGGCCGGGCCAAGGTCCTCCTCATCTCCGGGCACGACTACTTCGGCCTCAACCCGCCTTCGTCGACGTTCAGCGGCGTGATGAAGAAGGAGCCGCTCAACTGCGTCAACTTCAAGCGGATGCTGACGCAGCCGCACGTCCTCGAGGCGCGTCGGGGCGGCATGAAGCTCATCGCGGGCGGCCCGTGCGCGTGGCAGCTCTCCCCCGCGACGCAGATGAAGATCCCGTGGATCGGCGAGTTCGTCCAGTCGATCGGCGGGATCGACTCCGTCGTCGAGGGCGAAGCCGACCTGTACGTCCGGGACCTGGTCCGCAAGGCGCTCAACGACGAGTTCCTGCCGCCCCACGTCGTCCTCACGCCGAAGGAGGCGCCGCGGGTCGACCAGATCTCGTCGATCCGGTACCCCAGCGTCAACGGCCTCATCGAGATCGGCCGCGGCTGCTGCCGGGGATGCTCGTTCTGCTCGGTCACCACGCGCCCGACGCGCTGGTACTCCCTCGAGAAGATCGAGGAGGAGCTGAGGGTGAACGCGACGATCGGCGTCCGCAAGGGCCTCCTCCATTCGGACGACGTGTACTTCTACGGCAGCCCGAACATCATGCCCCGCGAGGAGAAGCTCCTCCCGCTCCTGGCGCTCGCGAAGCGCTACTACGCCCAGGTCGGCTGGAGCCACGTCGCCATCGCCTCGCTGATGACGAAGCCCCACCTCCTCCGGAAGTGCGGGGAGATCCTGCTCGACGAGAAGCAGGACTGGTGGGGCGTCGAGGTCGGCGTCGAGACCGGCAGCCCCCGGATGATCACCGCCGCGATGCCGGGGAAGGTCGCGCCGTTCAAGGCGTCGCAGTGGCCCGAGCTCGTCGTCCAGGCGGCGGGGCTCATGAACGACAACCGGGTCTATCCGGCCTGCACGTTCATCGTCGGGCTGCCCCAGGAGACGGAGGAGGACGTCCGGCGGACGATCGACCTCATCGACGACCTGTGGGACTTCAAGGCGATCCTCGTGCCGATGTTCTTCGTCCCGCTCGGGCACCTCAAGTCGAAGGACTGGTTCCGGCGCGACCGGCTCACCCCGCTGCAGGAGGAGCTCCTCAAGCGGGCCCTGTCGCACGGGATCCGCCAGTCGAAGAACCTCCTGCGGGACTTCTTCGACTGGGAGGGGACGCACACCTCCGCCTACCGCGCGACGTTCCGGGGGTTCATCGGGTTCCTCGAGATGCTCGCGAAGATGCACGGGCTCACGAGCCCGCCGGAGCGCGCCGCCGGCTCCCTCGAGAGCCCCCTCGCGCACCCGGAGCGGCTCCCCGTCCCGACGATCCCGATGCGGGAGTGAGCGGGCGGCCCGGGGGCGACCCGGGTCACTCCGCGTCCGGTCCGAGCGCGTCGCGCGGGGCGGCGGGCCGGTGGATCCCGCGCGGCCGGTACTCGGTCAGCGGAGGCTCCGCCGTCGCGCCGGGCGCCTCGACGACCCGAAGCCCGACCTCTCGGCCGTTCCCGTCGTAGGCCCGCCACGACCCGGGCCCGAACGGATGGCCGAGGATGACGTGCCGCTGGCCCCAGTGGCGGAACAGGGAGACGTCGGCGTCGGACGGGTGGAGCGCCCCGGACGGGTGGGAGTGGACCGTCCCGGCGACGCCGAGGTCGACGGGAAGCATGTACAGCTGGAAGTTCGCGTGGCGGCGGCCGGCCGTCGTCCCGGGCAGGAGGAGGAGCTCCGTGATCGTCCCCGGCTCGTCCGCCCTCAGGATCCCGCCGAACTCGTTCGGGAACGCCGACCGGGCGCAGGCGAGCGCGCTCGCGAGGCACCGCCGGGTGATCGCCTGCGGCGTCGACCCCAGGCGCGGGGCGTCGGGCGCGCGCCTACGCTGGGGGCGGAAGATCGGCACCGTCGGACGGATCGGGGGGCGCCTCCTCGCTCCAGGGGAGGATCCGCTTCCCGCGCAGCTGCTCGTAGAAGCCGAGGCCGAACCGAACGAACGAGGCGCGCCGCGGCGATCGGTACGCCCGCAGCGTCGTCCCGCCGGGGATGCGGGTCTCGCTCTGGCCGTCGATGACGACGACCCCGTCCTTCTCCGGTCGCACGAGGCGGACGGAGACGGTGCGCAACGGATCGACGACGACCGCCCGCTGCGTCGTCTGGAACGGCGCGAGCGCCGTCACGACGATCGCCTCCAGCGTCGGCTCCACGATGGGGCCGAGGGCGGAGAGCGAGTACGACGTCGATCCGGTCGGCGTCGCGAGGAGGATCCCGTCGGCCCGGATCCGGCCCACGGGGTGCCCGTCGACGCCGATCTCGAAGAGCCGCATCTTCGCCACCTGGCTCGTGTGGACGACGATCTCGTTCGTCGCGTCGGGGAGGGCCCCGTCGGGGCCCTCGCACGCGAGCTTCATCCGCCCCTCGACGACGTACCGCCCCCCGACGAGCCGGTCGAGCGCCTCCCCGACGGCCGCCGCGTCGCGCCCGTCGACCTCGGCGAGGAACCCGACGGTCCCGGCGTTGATCGGCAGGAGCGGCATCGACGTGCGGAGGAGCGACCAGAGGAACGATCCGTCGCCGCCGACCGAGACGAGCACCTCCGCGTCCAGCGCCTCGATCGGCCGCGTCGGGAGCCCCGGCCCGCCGAGCGCCCGGTCGGTGTCCTCCGACAGGACGAGATCGGCGCGCGACCGGAGCGCGGCGACCACGGTCCGCCCGATCGCGATCGCCGCCGGGGCGAGCGGGTTGACGCCGAGGGCGATCTTCACGGGCGCGCCCCCCCGGCCGAGGTCGAGCGGGCGAACGCGTCGTCGCCCCACGCGCAGACGCTCGAGTGCCGGCCGAGCGCGAGGGGGAACGCCCCGAGCGGCCCGAACTCCGCGTCCCCCACCCGCCCGCCGGCCTCGAGGACGATCCGGTACGCGGCGGCGATGTCCGTGACGCGGAGGTTCCGGTTCGGCGTATCGTTCTCGAACAGGTAGGCGTCGGCGGCCCCCGTCGCCACCATCAGCATCTCGAGCGAGGCGCAGCCGAGCGACCGGATCCGGCGCCCGCGTTCGGCGAGGGCGAGCGCGCGCGGCGTCGCGTGCCGTCCCAGGTTGACGAAGAACAGCTCCGACCGCGGCTCCCAGGCGCGCACGCGGATCGGCCGCCCGTCCCGGAACGCCCCGCGGCCGCGGGCCGCCCAGTAGGTGGTGCCGCTGTACAGCTCCCGGACCACCCCCACGTCGATCCCGTCGAGCGTCCCGTCGCCCAGCGCGAGGGAGACCGTGGCGTACGGAAGGTCCCGCAGGACGTTGTGGCTCCCGTCGATCGGGTCCACGACGAGCGTCCGGTCCCCCCCGCGGTCGACGCGGCCCGCCTCCTCGCTCACGACGTTCCACCCCACGCCCTCCTCGGCGAGCGCGGCGAGGATCCGGCCCTCCGCCAGCCGGTCGAGCTCCTCCGTCGGCGAGCCGTCCGCGCCCATGCCGACGACGTCGCCCCGGTGGGGCGACGACCGGGCGTCGCGGACGACGCGCTGGACCGCCTGTCCGATGCGGAACAGCACCTCGAGCTCGCGCGCCGGCTCGGGCGGCATCGTCCCTGCGACGGAGCGCGGGCTATTAGGTAGTGCCCGTGCCGCGGACCGGGGGCCGCCGCGCGGCGCCGAGAGGTTAAATCGCATCCCCCGTAGCGCGCGCGGATGGAGCTCCAGTTCCTCGGCGGCGCCGCCGAGATCGGCTCGCTCGGCCTCGTCGTCCGGGACCAGGGCCGGACCCTCCTGTTCGACTACGGGATCACCCCCACCGATCCGCCGAGCTACCCGCGGCCCGCGCCGAGCCGGCTCGACGCCGCGTTCCTGAGCCACGCCCACCTCGACCATTCGGGGATGACGCCGGTGCTCTCCCGGGTCCCGTCGGTGCCGGTGGTCACGACGCCGGTCACCGTCGCCGTCACGGACCTCCTCACCCGGGACGCCCTCAAGGTCGCCCGTCTCGAGGGATACATGCCGCCGTACGACGCGGAGGACATCCGCGCCCTCAACGGCCGGTTCCGGCCCGTCGACCGGCACGGGGTCTTCCGGCAGCGCGGCCTCGAGGTCGAGCTCACGCCGGCGGGCCACATCCCCGGCGCGTCGATGTTCCTCTACCGGGGAGAGAAGGACGTCCTGTTCACGGGCGACCTCCAGACGATCGCGACGCACCTCGTCCCGGCGGCCGAGCCGATCACGTGCGACGTTCTCGTGATGGAGTCGACGTACGCGGGCCGGGAGCATCCCGACCGGGGCGAGACCGAGCGTCGGTTCCGCGACAAGGTGGCGGAGACGATCGACCGCGGCGGGACCGCCATCGTGCCCGCGTTCGCGGTCGGCCGGGCGCAGGAGGTCCTCCTCGCCCTCCAGTCGAGCGGGTTCGACGTCTGGCTCGACGGGATGGCCCGGGCGGTGAACCAGATCTACGCGGGAGCCCCCGAGTACCTCGCCGACGCGCGGCGGTTCCGGCGGGCCCTCGACCACGTCACGGTCGTCGAGCACCCGAACCAGCGGCGCGAGGCGCTCAAGGAGGCCGACGTGATCGTCACGACGGGGGGGATGCTCGACGGCGGCCCGGTCCTGTACTACATCGGCCAGTGCTACCGAGACCCGCGCTCGTCGATCCTCTTGACGGGCTTCCAGGTCGACGGCTCGAACGGCCGGCAGCTCCTCGACACCGGGACCCTCACCGTCGACGACGTGACCCTCCGCCCCGAGTGCGAGGTGATGAAGTTCGACTTCTCCGCGCACGCCGGGCACTCCGGCCTCGTCTCCCTCGTGCGGCAGACGGAGGCGAAGACGGTGATCCTGATGCACGGGGACCAGCGGGAGAAGCTCGGGGAAGCCCTCGGCGCGGAGCTCAAGGTCCTCATGCCCCAGGACGGGCATCGGATCGAAGTGTAGCCGCCGGCTCCCAGGGCCGCTCTGCCGCCTCCCGGTAGAACGCCGACGCGCCGCCTCGGCGGCGACCGACCGCCCTACTCGACGGGTCCGGACTCCTCCTCGGCCGGCGGGGTCGGGCGCGGGGGAGGGTGGGCCGCGAGCGCCGCCGCGATCGCCTCGCGGAGCGCGTCGATCCCCGTCCCGGTCCGCGCGGAGACCTTGAGCCGGGGCGAGGGGGGCGACGGGAGGTCCGCCTTCGTCTCGACGACGAGGATCGGCACGTTCGGGAGCTCGATCCGCCACCGGTCGAGGAGCTTCTCCTGCTCGGCGATCGTGTGACCGGACGACCCCGTCGGATCGAGGAGGAAGACGACCAGGTGGGCCGCCCCGCGCACCGCGACGTCCGCCTCCGCCTCGGCGGGGTTGAGGTGCCCGGCCCGCCCGAGGATGCCGGGCGTGTCGACGACCTGGAGCCGGTCGAAGCCCAGGTCCGCGTGCCCCACCGCGAGGGAGAGCGTCGTGAACGGGTACTCGGCGACCTTCGGCCGCGCCGTCGAGAGCCGGGCGACGAGGGACGACTTCCCGACGTTCGGGAAGCCGGCGAGGACGACCGTCGGCACCGACGGATCGACGTCCGGTCGCTGGTCCAGGAACCGGTCGATGTCGAGGAGGAGGCGGAGGTCCGGGTCGACCTCGCGGACGAAGCTCGCGAGCCGGCCGTAGGTGTCCCGCACCACCCCGGCGACCCCCTCCCCCGCGGCGGCGTCGCGCGCCCGGCGCGTCTCGTCCCGGCCGAGCGACCGGATCCGACGCTCGGCTTCGTGGATGCGGCGGATCGCCCGCTCGAGCGCGCCGGCGCCGAACCGCTGGGCGACGAGGCGGGCCTGGAGAGGACGGAGTCCCGGGGACCGGTATCGCTTCAGCCGGAGCCCGAGATGGCGGAGGACGACCGCCGTCGACCGGATCACCTTGAGCTCGGCGCGCCGCCGGGCCCGCGCCGCGGCGGTCTCGCCCCGGGGGGTGGCCCGGTAGGCCCGTCGGAAGGCGGTATCGAGGATCGCCGCCGACGGCGGCCGTCCCCGGAGACCGTCCCGGGCCGCGCCGCGGTCCTCCTGGCCCCGCGAGGGGCGGGTCGGGCGCGGCGGGCGCCTCGCCCCTCTCCGTCGACGTTTCACGATTGGCTCCGGAAGCGCCGAGACCCCGCGTGCTTTTATGGGTCGGCCTGCTCGCGCGACACCCGGTGCCCAGTGTGCCGCGGTGGATTCCGGACGACGCCTCCGACGAAGCCCGGATGCTTTCCGAGATCGGTCTCAAGACGGCGGACGAGCTGTTCGCCGACGTCCCCCGGAAGGTCCGCCTCGGCCGGATGGGCGTCGGCCCGGCGCACGAGGAGCTCGAGGTCGTCCAGGCGGTCGACAAGATCCTCGACCGCAACCGCCCGTACAGCCGGTTCGCCTCGTTCCTCGGCGGCCGCCTAGGCGTGCGGTACCAGCCCGCCGCGGTCGACGCGATCCTCTCCCGGAGCGAGTTCTTCACGTCGTACACTCCGTACCAGCCCGAGGCGAGCCAGGGGATGCTGCGGGCCCTGTTCGAGTTCCAGAGCCTCTGGGTGGAGCTCACGGGCCTCGACGTCGCGAACGCCTCGCTCTACGACGGCGCGACCGCGGCCGGGGAGGCCCTCCTCCTCTGCCGACGCGTGCACGAGGGCAAGCGGTTCCTCCTGCCCGCAAGCCTCCCCTGGGAGGAGAAGAGCGTGCTAGCGAACTACGCGGGGGGCGCCGGCCTGACCCTGGACGAGGTCCCGTACGACCCCCGAACCGGTCGCCTCGACCTCGACTACGTCCGTCGGG
>DATJVB010000131.1:0-2369 GCA_035502055.1 Thermoplasmata archaeon
ACGAACGCCCGGGCGCCCTCGGCGAGCGCCGCCTCCTCGGCGTTCCGGGAGAACTCCACGGCCGTCGGAACGGGTCGCCCGCTTAACCGTTTGGTGGCGGCGCGCCCCGATCCGGCGCTCGGACGAGGTCGAGGTGCACCCGCCACTCGGGCCGCGGCGTCGGGAAGTCGGACCGGAAGTGCGCCCCCCGGCTCTCCGTCCGCGCGAGGGCGGCGCGGGCGATGAGCGCGGCGGTGAGCGCCGCGTTCGCGGTCGGGCCGGCCGGTCGCTCGTCGTCCGGGGGTTCGGTCCGGGCTCCGATGGTTTCGAACTCCCGGGCCGCGAGGGCGAGCCTAAGACCGTCCCGCACGATCCCGACCGAGGTCCAGAGGCGGTCCCGGATCGACGGGAGGAGCTCGGGCGAATCCGCCGCTCCGCCGCCGGCGGGCCAGGCGAGGGTGAGCCGGCGGCGCGAGCGTCGCGGACCTCCCGGGACGTCGCTCGCCAGGGTTCGGGCCACGCGCTCGCCGAAGACGAGGCCCTCGAGGAGGGAGTTGCTCGCGAGCCGGTTCGCCCCGTGGACCCCGGTCGAGGCGACCTCCCCGCAGGCGAACAGCCCCGGCAGCGATCCGCGGCCGAGGACGTCCGTCGCGATCCCGCCGATCATGAAGTGGGCCATCGGGGCGACGGGGATCGGGTCCCGCGCCGGATCGAGGCCCTGCCCGGCGAGGAACCGGCAGACCGTCGGGAACCGGGCGTACAGCCGGTCCCGGGGGATGCCGGTCGCGTCGAGGAAGACGTGGTCGGTGTGGGCGCGCTCGAGTTCCGTCACGATCGCCCGGCTCACGACGTCGCGGGGCGCGAGCTCGGCGTCGGGATGGAATGCCGCGAGGAACCGCTCCCCGGCGGCGTTCCGGAGGACGGCGCCCTCGCCGCGGAGCGCCTCGGTGAGGAGGTGCCGGGGCGCCCCCGGCCGGGCGAAGACGGTGGGGTGGAACTGGACGAACTCCATGTCGCGGAGGATCGCCCCCGCCCGGAACGCGATCGCCACTCCCTCGCCGGTCGCGATCGCCGGGTTCGAGCTCTCGCGGTAGAGGCTCCCCGCCCCTCCGGTCGCGACGACGACGGGGCGGGGGTCGAGCTCCTCGAGGGCGGATCCGTCGTCCCGGGCGACGGTCGCCCGCATCGTGCGGCCCGGCCCCGCCGCGAGCCGTCGAAGGATCGTCCGTTCCCGGACGTCGATCCCCGCCTCCCCGACGCGGGCCTTGAGCGCCATCTCGATCGAGTACCCGGTCGCGTCCCCGCCGGCGTGCAGGATCCTCGACCGGGAGTGGGCCGCCTCCCGTCCGAGCGCGATCTGCCCCTCGACGGTGTCGAACGGGACGCCGAGCCGGACGAGGTCGGCAACCCGCGAGGGGCCCTCCTCGGTCAGCAGGCGGGCCGCACGGCGATCGACGAGGCCGTCGCCCGCGCGCACGGTGTCGCGCAGGTGGCGCGCGGGGCTGTCGTCCGGGCCGACGGCCGCGGCGATTCCGCCCTGGGCGTACCGGGTGTTCGACTCGTCGAGGCCCGACTTGGTGATGACGAGCGGGCGCCGCCCGGCCTCCTGCAGGCGGAGCGCGACGTACAGGCCCGCGATGCCGCTCCCGACGATGAGGGGGGGTCCCGCGGGCGCCACGGCGACCGACGGGGGCGCGGGCTATAACGGCGCATGCCGGGCCCGACGCGCCGTATACCCGCGCGCGCTGGGGGACGGGGTGATGGACGGGCCCGACTGGCGCGCGACGGTCCGCCTCGAGCCCGCCGCCGAGATCACGGACGCGATCGACCGACGGCGCCCGCTCGTGGCCCGGGAGGGGACGGTCTCGGTGACCGAGCTCGTCGATCCGCGACCCGCCTTCTTCCGGCGCCGGAGCCCAGTACCGGTCCCGCCGGGGCGGCGGCGCCGGCAGGCCGCCGGCCGGGCGCTCCACGAGCGGATCGGCAGCGCGCTCGCCGCCCCCGGGCATCGGGAGATCCGCGTCCGACGGGGCGGCATCGTCGGCTTCGTCGACCTCGTCGAGGAGCTTCCCATCGAGCTCAAGACGACGGAGCGGCTGCCGGCGGACGGTCCGATCGCGGAGAGCCGTCCGTCGTACCTCGAACAGCTCGCCTGGTACTGCGCCCTCCTCGGCGCCGACCGCGGACGGCTTCTCGTCGTCGCCGACGACGGCGGCCGGCCCGGCGCGTGCCGCGTCTTCGACGTGGCGATCGCCGACCGCGATCGGCTGCTCGAGGAACTCGACCGCCGGGCGGCCGCCCTGCGGAGCGCCCTCGCCGCGGGCTCCCCCGACCTCCTCCCCCGGTGCCGCTGGGTCGGCCGCGGGTGCGAGTTCGCATCGGCCGGGGTC
>DATJVB010000132.1:0-8218 GCA_035502055.1 Thermoplasmata archaeon
CCGCCGACCTGGAGGCGCCCCGCCTCGGCGCCGACGTCGGCGAACCGCTTCCCCTAGGCTGCAACGCGACCGGCGGCGTCGCCCCGTACGCCCTCACGATCTCCTTTGGCGACGGAGCGGCGTTCGTCGGCCCCGCGGCGACGCACGACTACGCCGGCATCGGCATCTATGCGCCGAGCTGCACGGTGCAGGACTCGGCCGGCGGGACCGCGTCGGTCTCGGCCGCGGTCACCGTGAGCCCCCCGCTCTCGGTGATAGTGGGGGCGAGCGCCCCCGTCGCCGCCCCCGGGACGACGGTCTACTTCTCCGCCGTCGCCGAGAACGGCTCGGGGAACTACACGGGCTACGCCTGGACGTTCGACGGGGCGCCCCCGGTCACGATCTCGTCGGCCGTGGCGCTCCACGCGTTCACGGCCCTCGGCGAGGCGGCGACGACGGTCACGGTCACCGACTCGAACGAAGCGACCGCTTCCGCGACCGTCTCGATCGGGATCGTCGCGATCGCCGTCGCGTTCGGCCCGATCCCGGGGTCGGTCGTCTCCGGCGGGACGGTGAACCTCTCCGCCTCCGCGTCGGGCGGGGCGGGCGCGCCGTACGAGTACACGTGGCACTTCGGCGACGGGTTCGACGGGGAGGGGAGCGCCGTGACCCACGCGTACAGGGCGCCGGGAACGTACCGCCCCTCCGTTCTCGTCTACGACCGCCTCGGCGGGTTCGTGACCGTGAACGGGTCGGCGATCATCGTCCGATCCCCCGCGCCCGCCGTGCCGATCCTCACCGCGCCGGATCTCCTGGGACTCTCCATCGCGATCGGGGCCGGGGGCGCCTTCGTCGTCGAGCTCCTCCGCGCGTCGCAGGCGTCGGACGGCGGGCGGCCCCGCCGGCTCCCCCCGACGCCCTCCCCGAGGGGATCGTCGTCGCGCGCCCGCGCACCTCCCCACCCCCCACCGGCCGACGGCCGGTCGAACCGGCGGCCTAAATAGGGGCCGGCCCTCGAAGCGCGTTTCCCGCGCGAATGGGGCTCGAAGAGAACACCTGGGAACCGATCCTCGTCGCCCAGGACGCCCGACGGCCGGGCCGGCGGTGGGGCGCGGTCGGCCTCGCCGTGGGCCTCGTCGCCGTCGTCCTCGCCGCGGGCCTCTACGTGACCCTCCCGGCGCATCCGGCGGCCTCGGTCGTCCCGGCGGTCACCGCAACAATCTCGGTGAACGCCTCCGCGGTGGTGGCGGAGCTCCCGGCGGGGTTCCTCGGCTCGAACGTGGGGAGCCGCGTGGCGCTCGGCGCCTCGGACGCGGCCGTCCTGGGCGCGACGCCGATCACCGCGCTCCGCTGGCCCGGCGGATCGACGGCGGACGAGATGAACTACACGAGCGGGCTCATCACCGACGACGAGGGCCAGACGACGGTCGCCGCCGAGAACGTCTCCGCGTTCGTGGGCTTCTGCCGGTCCCTCGCGTGCGAGGCGATCCTCCAGCTGCCCGGGGAGATCGACGACCCGGCGACGGCCGCGTATTACGTCGCCTACACCGAGCGGACGCTCGGGTTCACGCCCGCGTACTGGGAGATCGGCGACGAGCCGTCGCTGTGGACCCACTTCGGGATCCCGTGGTCGGCGTGGAACCCGACGCAGTCGACGAACGCGACGCCCGCGTCGTACGCCGCGCTCGTGCACGCCTACATCGCCGCGATCCGGACCGTGGACCCGGCGGCGCGCGTCGTGGGCCTCCCGGGCGTCGGCACCGGCGTGTTCGGCGAGACGACCTGGCTCACGGCGACGGTCCGGGAGAACGGCCCGAACCTCTCCGCCGTCGGGATCCACGTGTACCCGGCGGGGAACCCGCCGCCCGGCCCCGCGACGTTAACCGACTTCTACTCGAACCTGTCGGGCCCCCGGTCGATCGCGGCCCGGGTCCCGGCCGACCGGGCCGCGATCGCGGCCGCGTGTCCGGCGTGCGGACCGATCCCGCTCCTGGTGACGGAGTTCGGGAGCGGCATCGAGGGGGGATCGTTCGACGCGTTCGTCGACGGGTTCCCGCAGGTGCCGTTCCTCGCGAGCGAGCTCATCCAGATGATGACGCTCAACGTCTCGGCCGCGGTCGTCTACGAGTTCGAATCGACCCGGGGCGGCGCGTTCCTCGATCCGGGCGGACCGACGTTCCCGCTCTACGGACTCTACCAGGGCCTCCTCGACCGGCTCCCGTCGGAGGTGATCGCGTCGTCCGTCCGCTCCTCCGCGACGGGCCTGTTCGTCCTCGCCGCCCGGGACGGCGCCGGGACGGAGACCGCCCTACTCCTCGACAACGCGAACGCGACGACGCCGATCGCCGTGAACCTCACCGGCTCCGGCTTCCCCGCCGGCGCGCCCGGGTCCGCCTGGTCGTATGCGGCCGGGGATGCGGCTCCCGTGCCGGCCGGCACGGGTGACCTCAACGCGCGCTGGACGGTGGCCCCCCAGAGCGTCCTCCTGATCGTCGCCGCCCCGTTCGGGAGCGTGCCCGGGATCGCCGGGACCCCGTCGGGCGCCGGGGCGATCTCGGGCGCATCGGCCCCGGTCCCCCTCGCGGCCCGCCCGGCGGAAGAGTAGTAGCCGGCCGCGCCGCGGCCCGCGAGCGGCGGCCTACGGCTCCGGCGGACGGAACTCGGCTGGGGTCTCGGACCACGCCGGCACGGCGTAGCAGTGCGGGCGCTGCGAGAGCTCTCGGTGGAGCCGCCGACGGCCCCAGGCGTACGTGACGAGCGCGAGCCCGATGCCCGTCGCGAGCACGGCGCCGACGGAGCCCCACAGCGTCCAGCCCGAGATCGTGCGGGCCCCGGACGACGTGGCCGGGCTCGCGGCGATCCCGCCCGCCGCGCCGACGGAGAGCCCCGTGCCGGCCGACGCCGCCTGACCGCTCGCGTCGGTGACCGAGACGCTCACCTCGAGGATCCCCGCCGGGACGTCGCTGCAGGCGAGGACGGCGCCGGTCGACGCGGGGCAGGGTCCGGCCGGGGCGCTCCACGCGTAGGTGAACGGTGCGACACCGCCGGTCACGACCGCGGAGAACCGGACGGATCCGCCGACCGACGGGCTCGTCGGCGCGGGGGCGATCGTCACGTTGAGGGGCGCGTATCCGACGGCGACGGTGAGGGTCGCCGTCACCGTCTCCGCGGCCGCGTCGACGACCTGGACGGAGACGGCGTACGAGCCGGCTCGGGCGAACGTGTGCGTCGCCGCCGCGCCGGGCAGCGTCCCGTTCGCGTCGCTGAACTCCCAGGTCTCGTTGAACGGCGGCAGTCCGCCGAC
Source organism: Thermoplasmata archaeon (assembly GCA_035502055.1). Taxonomy (GTDB): domain Archaea; phylum Thermoplasmatota; class Thermoplasmata; order Lutacidiplasmatales; family UBA184; genus Lutacidiplasma. The sequence goes on from DATJVB010000132.1 coordinate 3,284, forward strand.
GAGGACGGCGGTGAACCCGACCGGGACCCCGGGCGCGATCGACCCCGGCGGGCCGTCGATCGTCGCCGACAGCGGCCCGAGGAGGACCCACGTGCTGAAGTGGCCGGTCCCGATGTTCCCGCCGAAGAGGAGCAGGTAGCCGTCCAACGCGTCGTACGTCGCCGCCGCGCCGTACCGGGGCCCGGGCGAGGTCGGGAGGACGGGGGTCATGGAGGACCAGCGACCCTCGACGAGCGCCCAGGTGTCGGCAAGCGAGGTGCCGTCCCAGCCGCCGAACAAGAGCGTCGCCGACCGCGACGGGTCGTAGGTGAGGGTCGTATTCGACCGGGCGGTGGGCCCGGTTCCGGCCGTCGCCGTCCGGTCGGTCCAGGTCCCGGCGGAGAACGTCCAGGTGTCGTTGAGGAACGCGCCGGTCGCGTTCGCGCCGCCGAACAGGACGACGCCGTTGTCCCACGGGTCCGCCGCCAGGGACGCCCCGGCCCGAGGCGCGGGGACGGCCGCCGTCGCGGCGATCTCGTGCCACGCGCCGGCCGAGAACGTCCAGGTGTCGCCGAGGACCGAGCCGTTCTCGGCGGTCCCGCCGAAGAGGACGATCGCCTGCGCCGGCGCGTCGTACGCGACCGCGGCCCCCCAGCGCGCCGGCGGGCCGGGGCCCGGGGCGGTGTCGGCGTGCCACGCCCCGGCGGAGAACGTCCAGGTGTCGTTGAGCGGCCCCGACGGGCCGAGGCCGCCGAACAGGACCGCGTCGCCGTCGGACGCGTCGTAGGCGAGCGCGGCCCCCGAGCGGGGACCGGGGGCGATCGGAAGCGAGGTGGTGAGGTTGGTCCAGCTCCCGCCTTCGTACTTCCAGGTGTCGCCCAGGAGACCGAGGTGGTGGTTCGTCCCGCCGAAGAGGAGCGCGTAGCCGTCGGCGGCGTCGTACGCGAGGCCCCCGTCGCTCCGAAGGAGCGGGGAGGTCACCCCGCCGACGGGCACGCTGGTCCAGCTGAGGTTGGCGGCGGCGATCACGAACGGGACCGCTCCGGCGGCCGGCGCGGCCGCGGGTCCGGCGGCAGACGGGGCGGTCGCGGTGGGGCACGGGAGCACGGCGACGGCGAGCGCGACCAGGACGAGGCCGATCGCCGCGGCGGTTCGGACGCGGGCCGGCCGGCTAGGGAGGAGCGGACGAGGCATACGTATACATCCGTAGCCCCGGGGACCCGACTTAAGGCTGGTGTGTTATTTTGTACCCCCCGCCTGCGCCGGAGGCGCTCAGCGGGTGCCGAGCCGGGTCAGAAGGCGGCGGGGTCCGTCGGCGAGCGCCGCCCGAACGCCGTCCGTCGTGAGCCCCGCCCCCGCCGCGATCCGCTCGGCGAGCGCGTACGGGAGGAGCTCGGCCGGATCGTGCGCGTCGGAGTCGACGACGAGCGTCGCGCCGGCAGCGACGGCGCGCGCCGCGACGCGTCCGTTGCCGAGCGCGTGCCCGCGTCGGCCGGAGATCTCGAGGACCTTGTCGTGGGCGACGGCGAGCTCCGCGTCCGCCTCCGACAGGAGACCCGGATGGGCGAGGAGATCGACCTCCGGCGCATCGAGCGCGGCCCGGTTCGTTCCCGCGGGGACCGGCTCCACGATCGACTCGCCGTGGACGATCACGAGCTCGGCCCCGGCCCGCCGCGCGGTGCGGGCGGCGTCGGCGAGGCGCGCGGGCGGGACGAGGGTGAGCTCCACCCCGATAACGGTCCGCATCGGGCTCCCCTCCCAGGCGCGCGCCTCGGCCCGGAGCCGGTCGAGGAGCGGCTTCGGATCGTCGAGCGACACGTGGTCGGTGATCGCCAGGACCCGGTGGCCCAGCCGGTCCGCGTGCCGCCACATGTCCGTCGCGGACGACGACCCGTCGGTGAGGTACGTGTGGGCGTGGAAGTCGTACCGGTGGGGCCGGTCGGTCACCGGCGTCGCGTCGTCCCACATCCCCGATCCTCCCGATAGCTCGACCCGGGGAGAAAGCGCTGGCGGCTCGAAGCCGCCCCGGGGCCCCCGGGGAGACACCGGTCAGGCGTCGTCGATCACCCGGGCGAACGCGCGCGCCATCTCCCCGGCCGTGCCGAGATGCCGGGGCGAGACCTGCTCCACGTTGACCCCGATCGAGACCGGCACCCGGTGGCGGCGCACCCCGTCGCGCACCGACCGCCAGACGTGGAGCGCCCGCTCGATCGATCGGGCCCCGGCACCCGCCTCGTCACCGTTCAGGATGGCGCGCTCGGCCGCCTCGGGAAGGTCCGCGCCGAGCCACCGGACGAACTCCGCGTCGCCCTCGTCGGCGATCGGGGCGACCGACAGGAGCACCGCCCCCGGGGCGAGGCCGGCCGCCTCGCACAGGTGGCCGTAGTCCTCGAGCATCCGGACCGTCGACTCGGCGTCGAAGAGGATCTGGGTGGTGAAGAACATCGCCCCGCTGCGGCTCTTCTGCAGCATCCGGTGGGGCTCGCCGGTCCGCTGCGGGATCGCGATGTTTCCCAGCCGACCCCCTCCCTCGTCGACGATCGGCCGGCAGATCCGGTTCGCCTCCGCGACCGGCGGGCCCGGGTACGGGATGTACCGGCTGGTCCCGCCGACGAGCACGAGGTGACGGAGGCCTTCGCGCACGGTCTCCCGGGCCCACGACTCGAGCGCCGGAGCGCTCGGGAGGTGCGCGACCACCTTGTTGACGACGACCTCCCGGTGGGTCCGCTCCGCGACCCGCCGGGCGAACACCCGGGTGTCGCCCGATCGGTGGTACGGCTTCCCGTCGTGGTTCTCGTCGATCAGCTCGGGGATGTCGACGGCGTCGAGGCGGGGGATGGCGTCGACGAGCGCGACGACCTCCTCGAGATGGGCCTTCGCGCGCGCCGGCGAGGCCCGTGCGCCCGGCGGCACGGGCTCGAAGAAGAGCGGGCGACCGGCGAGCGCCTCGGCGAGGGAGCGGACCATCGGGACCGGGGAGAGGCGACCCCGAGCCCGATATCAGCTTTCAGCCGACGGTACCGGTTGCGGCGAGCGCAACCGGTCCGCGGCGGCCGCAACCGGCCGCCGAGCCAACCGATATCTCGGGGACGCGGTGTTCGCGCCCCGATGCTGCGGGGCAGCCTGCGCGTCGACCTCCGGCTCGTGCGCGAGGGACTCGTGGTCGCCTTCGACTTCGGCGTCGCGCCGCTCGAGCAGATCACCCGCCTTGCGGAGGTGATCGAGCACACGGTGTACGAGCCGGGGTCGCTCCGGGCGGTCGCCGGCCGCGCCCGGTTCACCCTCCTCAACCCCCCGCTCCGCATGGGGGCGTTCTCCTCGGCGACGATCCAGTGGGACGGCGAGCCCGTCGACCCCGCCCGGTGCACCGTCGAGACGGACGGGGCGCGCCCGGCGCGCGCGCTGAGCACGCTCTCCTCGACGGCACCGCTCGGCCTTCCGGTCGGCGCGCGCAGCCGATTTGCGTTCCCGGTCCCGGACCCGACGAGCGGTGAGCACCGGGTCCGCCTGGAGCTCACCAACGTCGCGATCCCGCCGCGCATCTGGCTCGAGTTCGCCGACCGCGTCGCCGCCGACGTCCCCGCGAAGCCATGACGCCCCCGGAGGGGACGGTCGTCCTCGACTCGGCCCGCCCGGACCGGCCGATCCTCGTGGCCGGTCCCCGCGCGTTCGCCGTCCTCGGCGGGGCCGGGGAGATGGCCCTCACGCTCGACACGCGGGGCGGTCCCGTCGAGTGGGGCGGCGTCTACGGCGAGGGGATCCGCCTCACGTCCCGCGTCGAGGTCCGGTGGCGCGAGGAGGAACGCGCCGCCGACCTCGCCTCGACGATGGTGCGGCTCGAGGCCCGCCTCTCGGACGTCGCCTCCTGGCACCGCGACGTCGGGATCGAGGCCCGCCAGACGATCGCCCCGATCCTCGAGCTGGAGCCGGCGCCCGTGATCGGTCGACGGATCGAGTTCGCGGCCCGGGACGGGGCGGCCCACGCGATCCACCTCGAACTGTCGGTGCGGCCGTTCCTCGCCCCGATCCTCCTCGAGGGGATCAAGCCGTACACGTACCGCGTGGCGACCCGGGGAGAGTGTCTCACCGTCGACGCCCACGGCTGGGGGCTCGCCCTCGCCGCGGATCCGCTCCCGCACCACCTCCGCCTCGACGGACGAGCGTGGATCGGGGGCCGGTTCACCGGCGAGGTCGACGAGATCGTGCTCGACTACGACCTCGTGGTCCCCGCCGCGGGGACGCTCTCGGTCGGCTGGGCGATCGGCGGCGGGTACGAGCGCTGGCTCGGCGAGGTCGACGGCCGGTGGGCGGAGGCGATCCGCGGCGGCGGCGCGGCGGAGGCGGCGCGCGCCCGGGACGACGCGTGGCGCGTCGGAACGCCTGCGGTGGAGCTCCCCCGCTACCCGGGCATCGAGGCCGGCTACCGCGAGGCCCGCGACGGGCTCCGGAGGCTCGTCCACCGGGGGGAGCCGGGCCTCTCCGGCCTCGTCGCGGGGTATCCCTGGTACGCGGCGTTCTGGACGCGCGACCTCGGGTGGATGCTGCCCGCGCTCCTCTGGCTGGGCGACCACGAGCTCGCCGCGGAGGCGATACGGACGGTCTTCCGATTCCAGGCCCCCGGGCCGATCCCGGTCCTCGGGGCCCGCCGGGGCGAGCTGCCGATGCAGATCGGCGACGGGCCGATCTTCCTCTACGGCACCTCCGACTCGACCCTGTACTACCCTCCGGCGCTCGTCGCCCTCGTCGACCATTCCGGCGACGCGTCCGTCGCCACCGCGCTCGCGGCCCCGCTCGAACGGCTCGCCGCGTGGATCGCGGACCGGACCGACCCCGCCACGGGGCTCCTCCGCAACGGCGGGGAGGTCGCCGAGATCCGGAGCGCGACCGGGGGCGTGGGACGCGTCCACATCGGCTTCGACGCGGTCGACACTACCATCTGGGACTCGACCGACCGGC
>DATJVB010000133.1:0-5343 GCA_035502055.1 Thermoplasmata archaeon
TGGCCTTTCACCCCTAAGCACAGGTCATCCGAGTGATTTGCACGTCAACACCGGTTCGGTCCTCCACCTACCTTTCGGCAGGCTTCAACCTACCCACGCTTAGATCGATTGGCTTCGGGTCTTCCACCTATGACTTCGGGCAATCGCACCCCGTCCCTGGCGCCTTGCGGCGTTGCGGACTGTCGGTTTCCCTGCGGCTCGGGCCGTTGAGGGCCTTAGCCTCGCCATAGATCGAAACTCCCTGGCCCGTTATTCAAAACGGACGCATGGATCCTGTGTCCACGGCCTTGCGGCCGCTTCGTTCCTTGGGGACCCATGCGGCTTATCGTCAGTTGGTTTCAGGCTCTTTTCACCTCCCTTCCGAGGTACTTTTCAGCGTTCGCTCGCGCTACTAATGCACTATCGGTCTCGGGACGTATTTAGGATTGGAAGTCTGTACCTCCCGGCTTCTCGCGCGATATCCAACGCACGATACTCCGGATCCTCCCAATCCCGCCTCTTCCGTTCGCCTACGGGACTTTCACCCTCTTTGGTCCGCCGTTCCAGGCACGTTTGGCTTAGGAAGCCTGCGGGTACGAGAGTCCACTACCCCACATCTCCCCGCCCTCGCCGGGCGGGGATTCGGTTTGTCCTCTGCCGTTTTCGATCGCCTTTACTAACGGCATCTCGGTTGATTTCTTGTCCTCCCCCTACTAGAATGCTTTACTTCGGGGGGTTCCCTTTCCTTGCGGAATGCCCCTTACGGGGCCGGAGTTCCGATTCGGTGATCGGTGGATCACAGGTTCCTTGCGCCTACCCACCGCTTATCGCAGCTTGGCACGACCTTCATCGGCGCCCGAGCCCAGCCATTCCCCAACTGACAGGAGTCAGCTACACTGACGGCGCTTGACAAGCGTCCAGAACGCGTGTGATCGGCGTCATCGGCCCCCACCCAGGTGAGGCGGGAGCCCTCGCCCTTCCCCGGAGAGGGTTCCCTCTGCGGGTGCACGGATCGCCCCGGTGTGACCCGGCGCGACCCCGTTGCACGAGACGGCGCTATTTAACGGCTCCCGACGGGCGCGCCCGCGAAGAGCGGAAGCGCGCGGTCCGCGTCGGTCCGGGCCCGCTCGAATCGGGCCGCCGCGTACCGGCACAGCCCCTCGCCGTTCGGCTCGCAGCCGGCGCAGTTCCGCTCCGTCGGCACCGGCGAGCGGATCGGATCGGCCCGCACCTGGGCGAGGGCCGCGCGGAGCCAGTGCTCCTCGGCGGGGCCGTACGGGACCTCGATCCACCCTTCGTGGGCGCCCTCGGCGCCGCGGTCCCCGTACAGGACGAGCCCCGCCGTCGGCCGGTCGCCGGTCGCGGCGTGCACGAGCCGGCACTCGGCGATCGCCTGGACCACGTCGAACGTCCGGCCGTGGCTCTCGAAGCGGCCCGCCCGCCACCCCTGGAACAGGTGCGTCGCCTTGTACTCGATGGGAAGGAGGCTCCCGTCGGTCCGGCGGACCACGAAGTCGGGCCGTCCGGAGAGGCCGAGCTCGTCGTCCCGGATCGTCCCGCCGTGGGCGAGGAGCCGCGCGTCCGGCCGGACGCGCTCGGGCGGGAACAGCACGGGGAGCCCGTGCTCCCCCTCGTCGGCGTAGACGAGCGTGTCGCCGGGGAGGAGATCGAGGCGCCCCTCGATGACCCGCACCCCGCCGGCGGGCGGGGTGAACAGCGGGGAGTGGCGGAGCGTCGGCCCGCCGAGGGTCGGCACCTCCGGGGCGCTCCCGGCGAGGTGCGCCCGACGGCGGGCGTGCTGGAGGGTCATCTCCCACGGGCACCGCGAGTAGGTGACGAGGTCGTGCGGGGTGAGGTGCTCGACGGCGACGGTCGGGGCGAGCGGGATCGCTACGCTCATCGCCGGTCGCCCGGCGGCCGTCCGCTATGAACGTTCGCCTGGAACGGAGACGCCGGGAGCCGACCGGTCCGGCGCGCGCGCGAGCCGCCCCTCGAGCCGGGTCCGGAGGTGGGGGGATATCCCCGACCGGTCGAGGAGCTCGACGAGAAGCGCCCGATCGACGCCGGTCCGGAGGAGGAGCGCCTCCAGGGCCGGGCCCCGATCGGGGCGCTCCCGGGCCGCCTTCAGGAGCGCGAACTCGGGCGGGGCGCACGGGATGGTGCGCCCCTCCCACGGCCACCGCTCCGCCGCCCGGACCGTCGACTCGCGCCACTCGCCGAGCGGGTCCGACGGCTCGGGGCCGTCGGCCCACGGCCCCCATTCGACCGCGATGCCCTCGGTGAGCGACCCGACGAACGCCCGGCCCGCCCATCGACGGTCCGATCCGGCGGCGGGGCGGTTCCCCGGGGGGATCGTGACGAACTCCTCGAGCGCCTGCGCGATCCGCTCGACGCCCTCGGGCGCGCAGGAGAGGTCGATGTCGCGCGGGACGACCGAGGCGCCCGCGACCGCCGCGGCGGCGGAGCCGCCGACCATCCAGGGGATCCCGTCCGCTTGGAGCCGGGCCCCGATCCGGTCGACGACCGTCCCGAGCCCCTCCCGGAACGGGACCGGGCGCTCGCCCCGCCGCTGCGCGACGAGCACCGGCAGCACGAACCGAAGCCGGTTGTAGGCGAACCGGATCCTCGGGGCGTCGTCCGGGGCGCCCTCGATGTCGGCGTGCCAGCACGACCGGCCGCCGACCGGGCACGGGCGGTCCGCCGGCCGAAGGCCCGCGACGCCCGGGTTCCCCGCCCGGCCCGCGCCGCCGTCGAGACCGCCCTCCTGGGCGTGCATCCGGAACCGCGCGCCCCCCGCGGCGGGCTCCACCGTGAGCTGGAACAGGTAGCCGCCCCCGACGTCGGGCCCGCTCACGAGCTCCATCGTCGGGGGCGGCGGGCTCCGCCGCCCCTACCGACGGGCCGGCGGGGACTCCGCGCTCACCGAGTGGATCGCGGGGAACCGGTACGGGACGAGCTGCCAACTGCGGGCGCCGTCCGGCGAGAAGAACAGCTCGCCCGTCGTCGTCCCGAGGTAGAGGCCCGCCGGGTCGAGCGCGTCGGAGGCGAACGCCTCGCGGTGCATCCCGAAGTCGCCGATGTACGGCTTGCCCTTCATCGTCCGGTGCCACGATCGGCCCCGGTCGTCCCACCGCCACACCTCGAACCGGTGGTCGGCCATCGTCCGGCCCATCGTCCCGAGGGGCGCGAAGAACGCCGTGCCGGGCATCGTCGGGGGGCTCACGACGGCGAAGCCGAAGTCGGAGCCCAGGGGGCGGCCGACGCGGCGCCACGACTCCATCCCGTCGTGCGAGACGTAGATGCCGTCGTGGTCCTGCCGGTACAGCGTCTTCGGGTCGCCGGCGTCGAGGACGACGTCGTGGACGCACTGGCCGAAGGCGGGGTACTTCTCCGGCTGGAACGAGACGCGCACGCCCTGGTTCACGGGCCGCCAGTGCTCCCCCGCGTCGTCGGACCGGAACGTCCCCGCGGCCGAGATGCCGACGTACATCCGCTTGGGATCGGTGGGATCGAGGAGGATCGTGTGGAGGCACATCCCGCCCGCGCCGGGGTTCCACTTCTCCCGGGTCTCGTGGCGGTTGAGCCCGTCCATCGACGTCCAGCTCGCGCCCGCGTCGTCGCTGCGGAACAGCGACGCGGGGTCGATGCCGATGTACACCACCTTCGGCTCCGACTCCGGACCCGGCTCGAGATGCCAGAGGTTCTTCACCGGGTCCTTCGACGGCGTCCCGTCGAAGTTCGGCGGCGGCCGCTCGCCGGACCGGGGCATGAGCGGCGGGGGGATCTCGCTCCACCGCTTGCCGGAGTTCGTCGACCGGAGCAGCATCGGGCCCCAGAAGACGCTGTTGACGAGGGCGTAGACGCGCCCCGGCACCCGCGAATCCGGGGCCATGTGGAACACCTCGCGGCCGGGCTGGATCGGTTCCGAGACCTTCCAGCGCCGCCGACGACGGTCGCTCTCGACGACGTAGCCGCCTTTCCGCGTCCCGACGAAGACCCGCACCTTGTCCCCTGCGCTCATGGTTGGTTCTACCCGCCCTGTATCGAATGGAGGATCTCGACCTCGTCGTCCGCCGCGAGGGCCGTCGACGGGGCGGCCGCCCGGTCGAGCGCGCTCCCGTTCACGAACACCCGCACGAACTCGCGGATCGACCCCGTCTCGTCCCGCAGCCGGAACCGGAGCTTGGGGTACCGCGCCTCGAGCTCGTCGAGCAGCGCCGAGACGTTCGCGGCGCCGGTCGATAGCTCGCCGCGCGGCCCGAACTCGCGGAGCATCGCATCGAACCGGACCGCGGCCATCGTGGAGCCACCGCATCCGGTGGGAGGTTATCTACCCGACGGGGCGGGGGGTGGCGCTGGGGAGCACCGGGATCCGACCGGTCTCGACGGTGACGAGGCCCTGGTCCGCGCGCGCGACGAGGAAGTCGCCGTTCGAGAGGCTCCGCCAGTCCCGCCGGGTCGAGTCGAACGGCTCGCTGCCCACCACGACCTGCCTCGCGTCGGCCGCGTAGGCGAGCGCGTAGTAGGGACGGCTCGTGTCGAGGAGCCCCCGGCCGTGCTCCCCCGACCAGTGGCAGAACGCCCACAGCTCGGACGGTCCGCGGGCGAGGAGCACGTTGAGCCCCGAGTACGGTCCGGCCGCCGGCATGCCCCGCTCGGCCCAGACCGCCTTCAGCTCCGCGACGGCGGCGGCGTACGCCGGCGCCGGCTCGGCTCCGGCCTCGAGATGCTTCACGAGGAGCCAGAAGAGCACCTCGGAGTCGTTCACGCCGACGACCCGGGACTCGAACGGTCCCAGCCGCGCGCGCGTCTCGCGGGGGAACGGGATCGATCCGTTGTGGGCGAAGACGTACGCGTCGAACGCGAACGGCTGGGCGTTCTCCCGGCCCAGGAGGCGGCGGCGGGGAAGGCGCATCGGATTGCTCGCCTTGCGGAGATGCCCCACCACGAGGGGTCCGCGGGCCGCGCGCGCCGCCCTCCGGAACGGTTCCGCCTCCTCGAACGCCCCGCCGGTCCCCTTCTCCACGTGCACCGTCCCGTCGGGGAGGAACCAGGCGATCCCCCAGCCGTCCCGCTGGGCGGCCGCCTCCGACGCGTGCGACTGGGCGAGGAGCGATCGGTCCGTGGCGATGAGCCACGGGTCGGCGGGGCTGCCCGGATTCCCGAGCATCCCGAAGAGCCGGCACATCGCGGGGCGGACCGGCGCGGCCGCTGATAAAGCCCCCCGCACCGTGGATGCGATGCGGGCGGGTGGGGCTGGGGGCCGGGGCCAGTTTCCAGCTTTCGCTCCACCCTTCGAAGCGGTCAGTCGAGCGGGCCGGCTCCGGACGAGGGAGGCCGGGTCCAGGCCCGGGTCGTGGTCAA
>DATJVB010000134.1:0-12545 GCA_035502055.1 Thermoplasmata archaeon
GCGGCGGCGCCGGGGACATCGACATTGATCGTCTTCCGACCCCCATACGTAGCGAGCGGAGCCGTCGCGATGACGAACACGACGGCCGGGTGCGCCTCCTTGGGGCTTCCGTTCGCCCCGTGGGGCAGCAACCTCTCCGGGCGCGGGGGGTTCGCGGCGCGGGCGTCGGACGTGAGCTGTGCGGCGGCGACGAACACGTCGTTCTACAGCCCGGCCGCGGCGTTTGCCGGCTCCTACCTCAAGGGGAGCAGCAGCTACGTGCAGTCGGCGTGGGGGTGGCAGGGCCCGACGGTGGCCGGCTCGACAGGCGCGAACCAGCTCGTCGCCCGAGTCGTGCTCGACCTCTCGGGCAGCGTGACCCAGCGCGTCGGAAGCTGCCGCCCGACGGGGTCGTCCGCGTACGATTGCGCGCAGGCGACCGTGGTCGGCGTGACTGGACAGCTCATGCTCGTGGATAGTTCCGGCGCCGTGGCAATCTACACCCCGGAGGTGACGATGGGCTGGGGGGTGGCCGTCTACCAGGCCTGCTCGGGCGCCTCCTCCTGCAGCGTGCGGTACACGAACGCCTCGGCGCTGGGGCCGATCCCGAGCACCACGATCCCCGAGACGTTCTACATCAACTACACCCTCGTGTCGGGCCATACGTACGGGTGCGAGGTCGTCCTCACCGAGACCGTCGCCACGTTCGACGGACACGGTCTCAACGGGGGTCGCCTCCTCGGGGCCCAGGACTCCGCCTCGCTTTCGCTTCGCTCGGTCGTCACCTCCTTCCTCCTCCGCTGAGCCGCGCGCCCGTCGCGCGGGCTCCATCCATACGGCGTCGGGGAACAGACGCGCCGGGGCGATCTTTGTCCCAATAGTCCACTACTGTATAACCGGCTGCCCCGTTCGGCCCCGGATCTCGTCGGCGGGGGCGGTCCACACGAACGGGGCGGCGTCCGCGCCTTCCTGCGCGAGGTGGGCGCGGAGCGCGCGATGGAGCCGCCAGACCGAGGGGACGGAGCCGGGGCGCACCCGCTTCCGGGAGAACTCCGCGAAGAACCGGTCGATCGCGGTCCGTCCGAGGAGGTCCGGCGGGAGAAAGTGGAGGTGGACCCGGGGGTGCCGCGCGAGCCAGTGCTCGACCGGCGGCGGGGCGGGGGCGAGGCGGCCGTCGACGAGGAGGTGGACGTCGAGCGAGCGCGGGGTCTCCCGTTCGACGGCCTGCAGGAACGCTCGGAACTCGGCGCCCCGGCGCCGCCGCTGGAGCTCCTCGAGGGATCTCCGGGGCGCGGGGGTCGGCCCGGCGCCGCGGAGCCGCTCGTCCGTCGCGAACGCGATCGCGCGCTCGGGCGGGTCGAGGTACAGCCCCACGAGGTCGGTGACCCGATTGAAGAAGTCGCTCCCCGACGCCAGGGGTGCTCCGGGAGAGGTCCGCCGCGGATCGACGCCGCGCACGCGCCAGATCCGGTGGACCGTCGACCGGCTGAGGCCCGTCGCCCGGGCCATCGCCCGGACCGTCCACCGACGCCCGTCGGGAGGCGCCTCGCGCAGGGTCCGCTGGACGACGGCCTCGACCTGGCCGCGGAGGACGAGCGGCGGCCGCCCCTGCCTCGGCGCCTCGCGCAGCACCCCGGGCACCCCTTGCTGGATGAACCGCCGCCGCCACCGGCCAACGGTCCCCGGCCCGACCCCCAGCCGCCGCGCGATCTTCTCGTTCGATTGTCCCTGGGCGGCGGCGAGCACCATCGTCGCCCGCCGGGCGACCGGATCGGAGGGCCCGGGGCGCGCGGCGAGGGCGGCGAGCTCGCGCCGTTCCTCCCGTCGGAGGCGCACCCGCGGGGCGATTCGCATCGCGGGGCGATGGCGCGACGCAGGATAAACCCTGTCACTTATGGGACGAGCGCCACCCTTTAAGGGGGGCGGCCGCCCAACGGATGCCGATGGCGACCTTCCGCCGATCGGCCGGGCCGGGACTTCCCTCCGGCGGGAGCCGGGTCGGCGGGCGGCCGTAGGAACGATCGATGGACCTCTCCGCGGACCTGTGGCTCACGCTCCTCGCGCTCGGGGCGGCGCTCGTCAACGGCGCCGTCGGGTACGGCTTCTCCTCCATCATCACGCCCGTCGCGATCCTCTGGTACTCGAACAAGCTCCTCAACCCGGCCCTCGTCATGGTCGAGGTCGCTGTCAACGTCGCGCTGCTCCTCCGGGAGCGCCGCCGGATCCCCGCGACCTGGGGACGGGCCCGGCCGGTCATCACGACCCTCGCGCCGGGGGTCGTCCTCGGCACCCTCGGCCTCGCGTTCCTCGCCGTCACCGACGTGAAGGTGATCGTCTACGCGACGCTCCTTCCGCTCGTCCTCCTCCAGCTGAGCGGCATCAGCCGACCCTTCAAGAACGAGCGGCGCGGCGGCCTCGCGATCGGCCCCGGGATCGGCTTCCTCTACGCCCTCACGACGATCTCGGGCCCCCCCCTCGCGCTGTTCCTCCGGAACCAGGGGATGAGCAAGAACGACTTCCGGTGCGCGATCGCCCAGATCCGGGTCGCCGAGTCGTCGATCACGCTCACCACCTACGCCGTGTTCAGCGCGTTCTTCGGTGCGAACCTCGTAACCCTCCCGTCGATCGGGCTCCTCCCGTTCCTCGTCGTGCCGGTGATCATCGGCATCCCCCTCGGCACGCTCCTCCTCGCCTCGGTGTCGCCGGAGTTCTTCCGGCGGCTCGTGATGGCGATCGATGCGGTGCTCGTCTCCTACGGGCTCACCCGGGTCCTGGTGACGGTCCACTGGCTCACCCCCACGGGGAGCTACCTCATCTTCGGGCTCGCCGTCGCGGGGATCGCCGGGCTCGGAACGTGGATGCTGCGTCGCGTGACGGTTAGGCCCGCACCGGAAGGAGAGGCGTCGGGCCCGCCCCGCGGACCCGGCGGGCCGGGATCGCGCTCGGGGGTCGCTCCGACCGGGCCCGCTGCTCCGCTGGACCGGCCGTCGCACGACGGCGCCGAGCCGGCCCCGGGTTCGTAGCGGAGGCGCCGGGGCCCCGCCGCCTACGGGATCTTGGGGACGGGCAGCCGGTCGACGGCCGCCGAGACGACCTGGGCCCCGCGGACGCCCCGGATCCACGGCTCGGGCTTCACGACGATCCGGTGGGCGAGCGCCGGCCCGGCGAGCTGCTTCACATCGTCGGGGATCACGAAGTCCCGCCCCTCGAACAGCGCCCGCGCCCGGGAGAGCTTGAGGAGGGCGAGCGAGCCCCGCGGCGACGCGCCGACCTCGGCCCGGGGGTCGAGCCGGGTCTGCCCCACGATCGCCACGGCGTACGCCTCGAGCGCCGGATCGATCTCGACCTCCTCGACGGCCGCCTGCAGCGCGAGGAACCGGGGCGCGTCGAGGACGCGGGGGACCTCGACATCGTCCGCCTTGCGGGCGCGGCGCCGCGCGAGGATCGCCTCCTCCTCGGCGGGCGTGGGGTACCCCACCGTGAGCCGCATCATGAACCGGTCGACCTGCGCCTCGGGGAGCGGGTACGTCCCCTCGAGCTCGATCGGGTTCTGCGTCGCGAGGACGAGGAACGGCCGGTCGAGGGGATGCGTCCCCCGCTCGCTCGTCACCTGGCGCTCCTGCATCGCCTCGAGGAGCGCCGACTGAACCTTCGGCGGGGCCCGGTTGATCTCGTCGGCGAGGAGCAGGTTCGTGAACAGCGGCCCGGGCCGGAAGACGAACTCCTGCGTCCGCACGTCGAAGTGCTCGCCGCCGGTGATGTCGTGCGGCAGGAGGTCGGCGGTGAACTGGATCCGGGCGAAGGCGAGCCCGAGGGCCCGGGCGAACGACTTCGCCATCAGGGTCTTCCCGAGGCCGGGGAGGTCCTCGAGGAGGAGGTGGCCGTCGGCGAGGAGGCCGATCGCGATCTGCTCGAGGACCGCGTCGCGTCCCACCACCGCGGCGTGCACCGCCGCGAGCACGTCGCCGATCGATCTCCGAGCGTCCGCCCCGTTCACGGCCCTCCCGCGCGGTCCCTCCGCCGACCCGGCCCGTGTATTAGTACCCCGCCCCGACGTCCGCCCGGGCGGTCCCGTATTCCCCGGCCGTAACGGTTCCGCGTCACGGCAGGCCGTTCGGCCCTCTCGGCGTCCTGACCCCGGCCGGGGCTGTCGGAAACCGGGGTTGTCCTCACGTCATCCCTCGCGGACGACACGTCCGTGGCCGGTCGAGAGGGACCCTTCGTCGGTTCCCGGACCGCGCGGTGAGCGCGGCCGTCCGACGGACGGTCGGGCCCGCTCATGAAGGTGCCGTCCCGGCCCCTCCCGCCCGCGACGGCTCCGCCACGAGCGCGGCGAGCGCGACGACGACCCCGAGCAGGATCGCCGCCGCGACGCCCTCCAGCCGGTCGCTCGCCGGGAACAGCGAGGCGGTCGCGACCGCGAGCGCGGCGCAGAGCCCGGGGAGGAGGGCGCCGCCGGTCGCGCGCGCCCGACGGTCCGGCGGCTGGGCCGCGCGGCCGACGGCGACGAGGAGCGCGACGCCGGCGACGGCGCCCGCCGCCTCCGCGAGCGGCGACGCCGGTACGCGCGTCGCGAGGAGACCGACCGCCGCCATCGACGGGACGACCGGGAGCGCCGGCCCGAGCCCCCATCGCGGCGCCCCGAGGAGGATCGGGGCGGCGACGGCGACCGCGGCGAGCGCGACGGCGTACCCGAACGGGAGCCGGGCGAGGATCGCGAGGAGGAGCGCGGCGAGGCCGATGACGCCCGCCCCGACCGGGTCCCCGAGGGAGAATCCCCGGGTCCCGGGCGCGCGGGTCGCCGGGTCGGTCACGTCGACCTCCCCGCGACCATCGGGCGCTCCAGGAACCGGGCGAACCCGACGAGGGACCAGTAGTCGGGCCAGTCGATGACCGGCGCCTCCTGCCAGGCGAGGCCGAGCTGGTGCCGTCGCACCAGCGCGAGCAGCCGGTCCGCGAGCGCCGCGTCGTCGGGCGCCTCCCGCCCGGCGCCCGCGAGGAGCGGGAGCGGGGACGGCGACAGGACGATCGGGGCGTATCCCCGGCGCCGGAGGTGCGACAGGAGGACGAGCGTCGAGTCGTCGGCGAGCGACGAGAACAGGACCGTCGTCACGCCGGGCGGGAAGAACCGTCGGAGCGACGCCGCGAACCGCTCCGAGGGTCCCGGGGTCGCGGCGAGCGCCGCCCGCTCGAGGGCCCGGTGGAGCCGGTACCGCTGGAGCCGCCCCGTGCCGAGCGGCACCGCGGTGAGGAACTCGTCGAACAGCCCCAAGCCGACGCGGGACTTCTCCCCGAGGAATCCCGTCGCGATGCCGAGCGCCGCCGCCGCGCCGATCGCGAGGAGGCGGCGGTCGCGGGCGGCGCCGAGGGGGGTGGGCCGGAGGTCGAGGAGGAGGAGGAGGTCGCCGGTCCGCTCGAGGAGATAGTCGTTCGCCACGAGCCGGCCGGCCCGGGCCGTCGCCCGCCAGTTGATCTGGCGGGGCGTGTCGCTCGGGACCGACGCGCGGAGGGCGAAGAACTCCCCGCCGCCCCCGACGGTCTTCGACCGGACCTCCCCGGGGACGGGCGCGGTGCGCCGCAACCGCGTCGAACCGAGCCGGGCGAGCTCGGGCGGGAACCGCTCGATCGCGAGGCCGGTCCCATCGACCGCGACGCGGCGTTCGAGGAGACCGAGCCGGTCCCGCCAGACGACCTCGGGCAGCGGGACGGTGGCGAGGCACGGGTACGGGGCCCGCCAGT
The DNA here is from genome assembly GCA_035502055.1 of Thermoplasmata archaeon. Lineage (GTDB taxonomy): Archaea > Thermoplasmatota > Thermoplasmata > Lutacidiplasmatales > UBA184 > Lutacidiplasma. The sequence continues at coordinate 5,719 of DATJVB010000134.1, forward strand.
CGAGGTCGAACCCGAGGGACCCGTCGGCGTCGCGCCGGAGGCGGGGGGGTGCGCGCTCGAGGAGCGGTTCCGGCCGGAAGAACGTGACGTCGACCCCGGCGGGGGCGAGTCCCGGCCCGAGCGAGATCCGTCCCTCGATCGCGACGGTGTCGACGCTCCCCGTCGCCGCCCAGGAGACCTCCGCCCGCGCCGCCGTCGAAGGCGCCTCCAGGAGCGCCGCGACGGGGGCGAGGAGGAGCGGGAGGGCGACGAACAGCACGACCGGGTCCCGCGCGAAGAGCGCCGCCCCCGCGAGCAGCCCGCCCGCGGCGACGAGGACGAGCGCCGCGGTCCGCCAGCGCGGCCGGAGGACGGCGGTCCGGACGGATTCCGGCCTCACGTGCGCTCCTCGAGCTCGCGGAGCCGGGCGCGGACCCACTCCCGGAACTCGGGGGCCGGGAGGCTCTCGGGGTTCCGGAGGACGGGATCCGCCCCGGACCGGGTCGCGCCCGCGGGCCCGGACGCCCGCTCGAGCTCGCCGATCGCCTGCGCGATCCGCTGACGGCCGAACGCGCCCTCGCGGAACGCGTCCCGGAGCACGACCAGCCGGTCGTACTCGGGCGGCGGGGCCGCCCGAAGGTCGATCCGGACCGACGGGAGGAGCGAGAGGACGGCGAACGCGACCCCGGCGACGAGGGCGAGCCCCGCGGCCGGGACGCTCGTCGCTTCGTTCGGCCCGGCCCAGACCGCGACGCCGCCGAACGCGATCGCGAGGGCGAGGGCGAGCGCGCGCGCGGGGCCGACGTTCATGCGGCTCCCGGCGCCCGATCGAGGTCGGCGAGGGCGGAGGCGAGGGCGCGCCGGGCCCGCTCGCCGACCGCCGCGTCGAGCGGGTGCGTCGAGTACCGCGCCTCCTCGAAGAGGCGCGTCAGCTCCCGGGCCGAGTCCGGGCCGAGGTGGAGCGTCCGGACGCACTCCGCCTCGATCTCCCGCGGCGACAGCCGATCGGTCGCCCCGATCGACCGCTCGACCCGGCCGAGGAGCGTCGCGTAGAGCGCGATGACGATCGCGCGCACGTCGGCGTGGGCCGGGTCGTCCAGCGCCGCGAGGGCGGTCTCGAACGCGCGGCGCGTCGGCGGGGGCTCCGGCGGGGGAGGCGGAAGACGGACCGCGAGGCTCTGCGCGAACGGCACCACGATGACCGCGACGACGATGGCGGCCACCACGAGCCCCGCGACGAGGACCCAGCCCGGAATGACGAGCCCGCCGAACGGCGTCGACCCGAGGGGGAGCAGCGAGCCGTTCCCCCCGCCGCCGGCCGGCGACGTGCTCCCCGACCCCGAGGAGGAGTTGTTGGCGGGGACGGAGTTCGAGCCGAGGCCGCCCGGCGCGACGTACCGGCCGACGGCGACGACGAGCACGGCGACCAGGAACGCGGCGACGAACGCGGCGACCGGGATGCCCCACATCCCTTCGGCCCGGTGGCCGCGGCCCTGCCAGACCGTGAGGGCGAACACCCCGAAGAACGCGGCGACGACGACGATCCCGGCGATCTGGAGCGGGATCGCGAGCGACTGCGCCTGGCCCGGGCCGACGGAAGGGAGGACCGGCGTCGGTCCCGAAAGGAGCGCGGCCGCCCCGCCGACCGTGATCGACACGAGCAGGAGGACGAGCATCCACCGGGAGGCGGGCCGTCCGGCGGCCCGGGTCGCCACGCCCCCGCGAGCCGTCCCCCGCTTAAGGGGGTTTTCGGAGCGGGATCGACCGGGCCTTCCGCCGGAACCGTCGCCACGCTCTCGGGTCGACCTCGACGCCGCTCCCGGGACCGGTCGGCACCGGTAGCGTCGACCCCGGTCCGAGCTCGAACGGGCGGTCGATGATCTCCTCCGGGAAGTACCGGGCGCTCGCCGACAGGTCCGCGGGCAGCGTGAACTCCGGTCGCGCGGCGAGCGCGACACCGTGCGCCCGGCCGATGCCGGTCTCGAGCATGCCGCCGACCCACGGCGCGACGCCCGCTCGGCGCGCGGCGCGGGCGAGCCCGCGCGCGGGGACCGACCCCCCGACCCGACCGGGCTTCACGTTGAGGCTCGTGAGCGCTCCCACGCCGATCGCGGTGCCGAGCGACCCGCCGTCGACGACGGACTCGTCGAGGCAGACCCGGAACGGGCCCGCCCGGGCGAGCGCCGCATGGGCGAGGAGGTCCCGCTCCGCGAACGGCTGCTCGACCTGCTCCACGCCGTACCGGGTCGCCCAGCCGGCGATCCGGCGGACCGCCCGGGCGGGGTACGCCTGGTTCGCGTCGACCCAGAGCCGGAGGTCGGGGAACGCGCGGCGGAGCGCCCGGACCGCGCCCGCGTCGTTCCCGGGACGGACCTTGAGCTTCACCCGGCCGTACCCCGCCTCCCGGTACCGCCCGACCCGGTCGACGAGCGCCGCCGAGTTCCCCATCATTCCGACGCTGACGCCGACCTCGACGCGCGACCGGGTCGCCCCGACGAGGCGGGCGACGGACCGGCGGGAGAGCCGGCCCGCGAGATCGAGGAGCGCCATCTCGACCGCCGCCCGGGCCATCCGGTGGCCCCGGAACCGGTCGAGCTCCGCCGGGAGCCCGCGGGCCGGGTCCCCGTCCCACGCACCGGCGAGCCGCGGAAGGATCAGCCGCTCGATCGCCCACGACGCCGTCGCGATCGTCTCCTCGGAGTAGAGCGGCTCCTCGGCCGCGACGCACTCGCCGATCCCGTGGAGGCCGGAGCGGTCCTCGAGCACGACGAACAGCGCCCGACGGCGGACCGTGCGCCCGAAGCTCGTCTCGAACGGCTCGACGAGGGGGATCTCGAGCTCCTCGAGCCGGGCCCGGACGATCTCCATCGGCCTACGCCGACGGGGCCGGCGGGGCCTTCGCGAGGAGGTAGAAGCTCCGCCGCTCGTGCTCCCGCGAGACGATCACGAAGTCGTCGACCTCGTAGCCCGCGTCGAGGCTCGCCTGGAAGGCGTCCCGCGTCGCGTGCCGCCACGTCCGCAGCGTCCCCGGGGCGTGCTCCCGGACGAGCCCCACGTCGAACGGGATCTCGAGCTGGGCGGTCGGGGCCGTCGGCTCGGCGACGGCGGTCGGCACCCGGAGCCCGGTCTCCCCCACCGTCGACTCGAGGACCGGCTGGGCCGCGGCGACCCGGCGCGCGTCGTCGTCGGGCCGCGCCGGGGGCCGCGCGAGGCGCTCTTCGACGCGGGGCGTGCCGATCTCCCAGGCGACCCGCAGGCGGTCGCTCTCGACGTCCCGGTTCACCTGCGAGCCCATCTGCCCGTAGTAGTGCACCAGGTACCCGTCGACCCGGACGCCGAGCCGATGGACGTTCAGGAAGGCGTTCTTGCTCTGCAGCGGGTCGAACGTCCACCGGATGAGGCCGAGTCCCTGCCGAAGGACCTCGTCCCGCTGGTACGCCTTCAGACGGAACCCGAGGCGGTGGTTCTGGTACTCCGGTCGGACCGCCGTCATGTGCGAGTAGTGGTACAGCGTCGTCCCGTCCCACCCGAGGAAGCCGAGGGCGAAGCCGGCGAGGTGGATGTCCGCGAAGGCGCCTAGGAGGAGCCCCCCGTTGTCCTGGATCGCCCGCTGGATCGGCACCGGGACCGGCGGCTCGTCGACGAGCCCCCAGGCGACCCGCTGGACCTCCTCGACCGACCGCATCTCCTCCGGCTTCACGATCGGCCGGAGCGTGAAGTCCTTGAGCGGCCGTTCGCCGGGCGCGGCCATCGGGGTTCGACCGGGCGGCCGTACTTACCTTCCGCCGTCGGGGAGGCGCGGCGGCCGCCGCGCCGCGGGCCGCCGTCAGCGCCGGACGCGCAGCTCGGCCTTCTTGTCGAGGTACCGTCGCTCGTCGGCCGGCGTGAGGTCCCACAGGAGGTCCTCGACCTCGGGGAGGTTCCGGAGGAATTCGGCCTTGCTGCGGGTCACCATGAGGTGCTCGAACCGTCGGCGGGCGAGGTAGTACGCGCCGACGAGGTAGGCGCCGATGATCGAGACGATCGGACCGGCGATGACGAAGACGAGGTCGTAGTTCGGTCCGCCGGGCGGGTTCGTGCCGGCGTTGATCGTCGGGAACGGGGCGCTCCCGGAGAGCGGGGTGAACGCGCCGGCCGCGAGCACCGTGAGGAGGATCCCGACGGCGAGGATGAAGACCGAGAACGCGGCCCGGTACGTCCGAAGGAACCGGCGGAACCGCCGGCCCATCGGCTCGGGCCCCTCGTCGTCGGCCATCCGCCTCGGGGCAGAGTCCGCGTCTTAAGAAAGTATGGAACCGCCGCGCCGGAGCCGCCGGGGGCCCGGACGGGCGGTTTCCTCGGCGACGGAACCCTTATCTCCCTCGCCCCGCGAATCGACACCCCATGGGAACCCCGCAGCCGACCTCCCCGCCGCCTCCGCCGCAATGGATGCCGATGCCGGCCCAACCCGCCGCCCGGCCGATCCCGTGGGGGATGCTGTCGATGCTCTCCCGCTTCCTCGGGTTCGCGCTCCTGTTCGTCGGCACGCTCCTCGCGATCATCGGCCTCAGCTACGGCGGGAGCTGCTACAGCTCCACGGGGTCCCCGGTCTGCATCGGCAACACGAGCTGGGAGTCGGGGGCGGCGAACGCGATCCTCGCCGCGAAGCTCCTCTGGTCGATCGGCCTCTTCCTGTTCGGAGTCGGGATCGGCATCAAGATGCACTGGACCCTCCAGATGCCCGCCTCGGGGAAGGCCGAGGAGGTCACGTACGTCGTGGCCGAGCGCCGGGCGAACTACTGGCTCCTGATCCTCACGATCGTCCTCCTGGCGATCCTGCTCTGGACGGTCAACGGCTGGCCCTCCCCGCCGCCGGGGGTCTAGGCGAGGGCGCCCCCCCGGGTCCCCTCCCTACTCCGGGCCCCGATCGAGGTCGGTCCGCCCGAACCGCCCCCCGCCCGTCGGCTCCCCCTCCGCGGGCCCGGGGCGGATGCCGCCCAGCACCGACTCCCGGGTTCGCACGAAAAGGCGGGCGACCGTGACGAGGACCAGCGCCGCCACGATCGCCCCGGCGAGCTCCCCCAACGACCCGGCGAGGACGAGGAAGAACAGGCCGGCCCCCGTCAGCAGGGCCCCGGAGACCGGACCCCCGCCGGGAGTCGCCCCCGAGGCGGGGCGGGGGATGGAGTAGAGCGCCCCCGTGCCGAGGAGGACGACGATCGCCCCCGACTCGAGCAGCATCCCTCCGACGCCGAGGAGATCGAGGGTCGGAGCCCCCAGGACGAGGGTACAGAGGGTGAGCACGATGATCGCCGAGATCCCGCCCCGCAGGCCGACGGCGTAGAACGGACCGGTCGTCCCGGTGCCGAAGTACCGCGATCGGAGGAGGAGCCAGCCCGCGATCTCGAGGGCGAGGACGAACAGCACGACGCCGAGGAGGCCGGCGAGGAACGCGCCGGCGGCGAGGGAGGTGACGGCGAGCCCGTACGGCACCGAGACGACGATCCCCGCGAACAGGCCGGCGGCGTAGGCGATCAGCGCCTTCCGCTCGTCGAAGCGGCTCACGGCGACCCGGGGCGTCGCGTACGGGCCGACGGCGGCGTAGAGGAAGGTGGCGCTCAGCACCACCCCGATCGTCCCGGCCAGGAACAGCGCCCCGTTCACCATGGGGTGGATCCGATCTTGCGGCCCCCGGTGAGGAAGCCGGTGTGGCCGAGCATGTCGAAGTCGGGCCGGGTCCCCCCCTCCCCCACGTGGAGGGACCGCTCGAGGAGCTCCACGGTGCGGAGCTCCTCGAACTTAAGCCGGCGCAGCGCGCCCACGGTCCGCTCCACCTGGTTATACGTCGGGGAGTAGCTGGCGAGGCGGCCCCCCGGCCGGAGGGCGCGGTCCGCCGCGTCCAGGACGTCCCAGGGGGTCGGCAGATCGAGGACGACCGAATCCGCCTCGTCGGCCGCGTCGAATCCCGCCGCGACCACGTCCCGTTCCCGGAACTCGACCCGACCCTCGAGCCCGGACATCTCCACATTCCCCCGGGCGACGGCGAGGAAGTCGGCCCGCCGGTCGTACGAGACCACGCGCCCCGTCGGTCCGACGGCGTGCGCGAGGACGAGGGTGAGCGCCCCGCTCCCCGATCCGGCCTCGAGGACGGTGGCCCCCGGTCCGACGCCGGCGAGGTAGAGCAGGTACAGCGCGTCCTTCGGGGTCACGATCTGGGCTCGCCGCCGAAGGGACCCGAGGAGATCCGGGAGCGTCGGCCGGAGGACCACGAACCGACGGCCGGCCCAGTCGATCGAGGCGCCCGGCGCCCGACCGATCTGTTCGGTGAGGTCGATCACGCCCTCGCCCTCGATCCGCTGCCCGCCGCGGCGCAGCCGGAGGATCCAGCTCTCTCCCTCCTTCCGCCGGAGGAGGACCGGCTCCCCCTCCTCCAGCAGACGGTCGGCCATCGCGCGGCGCGAGCCGGGCGCCCCTCTTTAGGCTCCCCCCGGGAAGGGCCGGCGGTCGATGCCGATTCCGCGGACCCCCGGGCCGGGGGGGGTGCGTCGCCCGGGAGGATACGGGGGCCCGAGGACGAGTCTCCGCGATTCGGCAGGCACCGACCCCGGCCCCGCCGACGCCCGGGGCGATGGTCCTTTATCCACCGGACCCTCAGGGGGCGGCTCAGAGGGAGGCGGTCGGTCCGGGCGCGAGGGGGCACCGCCCGTCGCGCGAGGAGACCCGACCTCCCAGACAACGGTGCGGCCGTCGACCTATGCGGGCATAGTGTAGTCTGGTTATCACATAGGCTTGCCAAGCCTATAACCCGGGTTCAAATCCCGGTGCCCGCAGCCCCGCCCTCTCGCGGAGCGGAACCGGGGGAGCGGCCG
>DATJVB010000135.1:0-41727 GCA_035502055.1 Thermoplasmata archaeon
GGGCTGCACCACCTCCACGGTCACCGGTCGGCCCTTCCGCTCGAACGTGTAGCGCGGACGTCCGTGGAGCCGGTTCTGGCTCGTCCGGAACGCCCGGGCGGCGGCCGACCGGGTGAGCCGGCTGAGCTCGGAGTGGAGGGAACGGTACACCTCGGGGTCGACGCGGCCGGAGACGTTCTCGAACTCGATCACCTGCACCCACGCGCCGACGTCCTGGGCGAAGCCGATCAGCCGGTCGACGCTGCTGGGGTCGTTCGTCGCGTCGGCGAGCGAGACGGCGTTGAGCTTCACGGGGCCCAGCCCCGCCTGGATCGCGGCGCGGATCCCCCGCACCGTCGATTCGAGCCCGTCGACGCCGGTGAGCTCCCGGTAGACCGCGGGATCCAGGCTCGGGACGCTCACGTTGACCCGCGCGAGGCCCGCCGCCTTGAGGCGCGCCGCGAGGTCGGCGAGCCGAAGGCCGTTCGTCGTCATGGAGACCTCCGAGACGAGCGGCGCGATCCGCTCGACGATCTCGACGAGGTCGGACCGGAGCGTCGGCTCGCCGCCCGTGAGCTTCACGCGGTCGACGCCGAGGCCGCTCGCGATCCGGACGACGCGCTCGATCTGCGCCGGCGTGAGCTCCTCTCGTGCGACCGGCTGGCCCTCCATGTGGCAGAACACGCACTTGAGGTTGCACCGCTGCGTGAGCGAGATGCGCAGGTCGGTGACGGGCCGACCGTACCGGTCCCGCATCGGGTCCGCTAGGGGCCGAACGGGGGATATCCCTTCCCCTTCCGGGGCCCTAGGCGTCCGCGGCGGCGAGCGGGGCGGGGAGACGGCGGACCCGGACGGGGGCGCCGGCGCGGAGCGGCGGGGTCCCCGCCGGCAGGTACGCGTACGCGTTCGCGCCCGTGAGGCTGGTCACGGCGGAGGAGTCGCGGAACGTCGGCGTCGCCTTCCCGTCGCGCACCGCGAGCGGCACGATCGTGACGAACGGCGGGGGCGCGGGATCGACCGGGACCTCGAGGACGGCGAGCCCCTCGGTCCAGCCGGGACCGGTCCGGTGGGCGAGCCGGCGGAGGACCGGGAGGAGGAGCCAGTACGCGTTCGAGAGGCAGGACGTCGGGTGGCCGGGCATGCCGACGAGCAGCCGGCCGTGGGCGGCCGCCGCGAGGGTCGGTTTCCCCGGACGGACCGCGATCCCGTGGAAGAGGAGGCGGCCGATCCGGGGGAAGACCGTGGGGAGGTAGTCGTGGTCCCCGACGGAGCTCCCGCCGGTGACGACGACGAGGTCGCTCGAGCGGAGCGCGACGCGAAGAGCCCGCTCGATCGCGTCGGGGTCGTCCCGCACCGGGGGCACCGCCGACGGGATCCCGCCCGCGGCCTCGACGACCGCCGCGAGCATCGACGTGTTCGCCTCGTGGATCTGCCCCGCCCCGAGCGGGCCCCCGGGGGGCACGAGCTCGTTGCCGTTCGGGACGATCGCGACCGTGGGCCGACGGTGCACGGTCACCCCGGAATGGCCCGCGATGGCGAGCGCGCCGAGGCGGGCGGGCGTGAGGAGGTCGCCGGGCCGGACGAGGACCGCGCCGCGTCGGAGGTCCGAGCCGGGCGCCGCGATGCGCTCGCCGGCCGGTACCGGCCGGTCGAGGGCGATCGCCCCCGGGGACTCCCGCACGTGCTCCACGATCGCGACCGCGTCCGCCCCGGGCGGCATCGCCCCGCCGGTCGCGATCGCCACGGCCGTGCCCGGACGGAGCCGGGTCGGTGCGTTTCCCTCCGCGTACACCGCGCCGACGACGGGCAGCCGGATCGGAGCGGCCGACGTCGCGCCGGCGACGTCACGGGATCGGACGGCGTAGCCGTCCCACGTCGCCCGGGCGAACGCCGGGACCGGCCGGGCGGCGGTCGCCCGGCGCGCGGCGACGCGGCCGACGGCGGCCTCGAGCGGGATCCGCTCCGTCCCGGCGACGGGGCGCGCGGCCCGGAGGAGCCGGGAGAGCGCGGTCTCGGCCGGGAGGAGCCGGCCGAACGGCCGCATCCTCATGGCGGGCCCGGCCCCGTCTTCGGCCGCTCCCGCAGCCACCGGGCGGCAGCGAGCGCCCCCGCGTCGAGGCACGGACCGATCGGCGCCCCTCGGAGGAACGCGCCGTAGAATCCGCCCCGGAAGGCGTCGCCGGCCCCCGTCGGGTCCTCGACGCGCCCGGCGGGGGCGGCCGGACGGGCCGTCGCGCCGGCCCGGGACCGGGCGACCGCTCCCCGGCGTCCGCGGGTCTCCACGACGAGCGGGACGCGGTCGACGAGCCGGGCCGGCGATCCGACCCCGAGCAACCTCGCGGCGGCCCGGATCTCGGCCTCGTTGCCGAACAGGATCTCCGCGTGCGCGACGAGCGCGGCGAACGGGCGTCGTTCCCACCGGTAGTGGATCTCCTGCGCGGGGTCGACCGCGATCGGCACCCCCGCCGAGCGCGCCGTCTCGGCGAGGCGAAGGACGAACGGGGGGTCACCGGTGGTGAGGTGTACCCATCCCGCGCGCTCGACGAGCGTCCGGGGGAGCCGCGCGCCCGCCGCCCGCCCCATCGGGCCCTGGTCGATCAGCGTCGTCTGGCGGCCGGCGCGATCGTGGGCGATGATGCAGGCGGACGTCGTCGTCCCGGGCACCCGCTCCACGCCCGTCACGTCGACCCCCTCGGCCCGGAGGAGCCGGAGGAACGGCGGCGGGAAGTCCGCCCCGACGCGCGACACGACGGCGACCGTGAGGCGCTCCCGGCGGGCGACGCGGGCGATCGACGCCGCCGACCCGCCGAGGGCCACGCGGTGGGCGTCGATCGGGGTCGTCCGCTCGGCCGTCGGCAGCGCCGGCACCGCGAGGAGGTGGTCGACGTTGAGGTGGCCGGCGACGAGGAGATCGTGCCGGACCGTCCGGGGAGGCCGCTCTCGGGCCGGTCGCACGTCGGCCCGACCCGACGCCGGGTTATGACGTCCGCGCGCCCGCGCGCGCGGGACGCTTCTTACATACCGGGGACCGCTCCGCCGACCGGGCGGCCGCGTGATCGTCGAGGGAGCGATCGTGGACGCGGACGGCCCCCGGCGGGCGTATGTCCGGTTCCGCGACGGGACCGTCGTCGAAACCGGGACCCCGGGGACGGATTCCCGGCGGGGACGCGACCGCCGGATCCACGGGATCGTCACGCCCCGGCCGGTCAACGGACACACGCACCTCGGCGACGCGATCGCGACGGTCGAGCCGAAGGGCCAGTCGCTCGCCGAGCTCGTGCGGCCCCCGCACGGCCTCAAGTTCCGCCTCCTCGCCGGGACGCCGCGTCGCGCGAAGGTCGCCGCGATGCGGCTCGCGCTCCGGCGGATGGCGATCGAGGGGGTCGCCGCGACGATCGACTTCCGGGAGGAGGGACTCGCCGGCATCGAGGACCTCCGTACGGCGGCGCGCGGGATCGACCTCCGCCCGGTCGTCCTGGGGCGACCGCTGACCCGCCCGATCGATCCGCGCGAGCTCGACGCCGTCGTCGCCGCCGGGGACGGGGTCGGCCTCAGCGCGGCCCGCGAGGAGCCCGAAGAGGTCCGGCGGGCGGTCGCCCGGGCCTGCCATCGGGCCGGCAAGCGGTTCGCCCTGCACGCGAGCGAGGAGGAGCGCGAGCCGCCGGACGCCTACCTGCGCCCTCGCCCGGACCTCCTCGTCCATCTGTCGCTCGCCACCGCCGACGACCTCGCGGCCGTGGTGGCGAACCGGGTCACCGTCGCCGTCTGCCCCCGGTCGAACGCGCTGTTCGGCCGGCGGCCGGACCTCGCGCTGTTCGAGCGGACGGGCGTGCGGACGCTCCTCGGCACCGACAACGCGATGTTCCACGCCCCGTCGATGTGGCGCGAGCTCGAGTTCGCCTACGTCTCGGCCCGGCTCGCACGGCGCCCCGTGAGCCCCGCGTTCCTCGCCCGGGCCGCGCTCATCGAGCCGTGGCGGTGGCTCGGCACGCCCGACGCGGCGCGGGTCGCCCCGGGGATGCCGGTGGGCCCGCTCGTCCTGCGGCTCCCGCCGGAGGACCCCGAGTACCAGATCGTCACCCGGGCGACCGAACATCTTATGGTCCGTCCGAGGCCCCCGACCGAACGGGGGCGACGGCGGTGAACGCGGAAGCGCTGTTCGCGCTCCTCCGGCGCCGGGGGTTCCTCTGGCCGACGGCGGAGCTGTACGGCGGCTCCGCGGGCCTCTACGACTACGGGCCGCTCGGCGCGGCGGTGAAGCGCCGGATCGAGGAGGCGTGGACCGCCTGGTTCGTCGGCCTCTCCGACGACTACTACCTCATCGAACCGCCGGAGATCCTCCCCGAATCGGTCCTCAAGGCGAGCGGCCACGTCGAGAACTTCACCGACCCCGAGGTGTCGTGCGGGCGGTGCCACGCGGTCTTCCGCGCGGACTCGGTGCTCGAGCGGTGGCGTCCCGACGGCGTCGACGGCCTCCCTCCGGAGGCGATCGGCGCCCTCCTCGCGGAGCACCACGTCACGTGCCCCTCCTGCGGCGCCGCCGCGCTCACCGTGCCGCGTCCGTTCAACCTCATGTTCGGCCTCGAGCTCGGCGTCCAGGGCGCGGAGCGCGGCTACCTGCGTCCGGAGACGGCGCAGAACAGCTTCCTCGCCTTCCCCCGGATGTGGGAGATCGGCCGGCGCGCGCTCCCGCTGGGCATCGGCGTGATCGGCCGGGCGTACCGGAACGAGATCGCGCCCCGGCAGGTCCTCTACCGGATGCGGGCGTTCACCCAGGCGGAGCTCCAGATCTTCTTCGACCCGGCGGCGTTCCCCGTCCCCCTCGACGACGTGGCCGCGACGCCCCTCCCCGTCGTCCGCGCCGAGCGGCGCCTCGCCGGCGACGAGCGCGTGACGCCGACGACCGCCGCCGCGCTCGTCGACGGGGGGCTCCCCGCGTTCTACGTCTACCACCTCGCGCAGCTCTGCCGCTTCGCGACGGAGAGCCTGGGCCTCCCCGCCGACGGGATCCGCCTCCTCGAGAAGTCCGACGCGGAGCGCGCGTTCTACAACCGGATCCAGTTCGACCTCGAGGCGTCGGTCGAGAGCCTCGGCGGGTTCCGGGAGATCGGCGCGCTCCACTACCGGGGCGACTACGATCTCGCCCGCCACGCCGCCGGGGCCAAGAAGGACCTCTCCGTCGCGCCCGCCGGCGGCGGTCGCGTGCTGCCCCACGTCCTCGAGGTGACCCTCGGGATCGACCGGTCGTTCTGGGCCGTCGCCGACCGGGGCCTCCGGACCGACGGCGACCGGACCGTCTGGGGGCTTCCCGCCTTCCTCGCCCCGTTCCCCGTCGGCGTGCTGCCGCTCCTCAAGAAGCCGCACGGCGACGCGGCCCGCGGGATCCTCGAAGCGCTGCGCGCGGAGGGGATCGACGGCGAGTACGACGACGCGGCATCGATCGGCCGCCGGTACGCCCGGCTCGACGAGGCCGGCGTCCCGTTCGCGGTGACGGTCGACGGATCGACGCTCGATCCGGCCGACCCGGCGCACGGGACGGTCACCCTGCGCGAGCGGGACTCGAGGGCCCAGCGGCGCGTCGGCGTTCCCGAGCTCGTCGCGACCGTCCGGCGGGCCCGACGGCCGCCCCGCGCCCGGCCGGCCGCCCCCGTCCCGTAGCCGGCGCGCCCCCGGCCCGGCGCTCCGGTCCGGGGTAACCCATATATGGACCGCTCCCGTGAAACCGGTCCATGGCTCCGGAGGTCCCGCCGCCCGGGGTCCCCCCGACGAGCCCGACCGTCCACCGCGAATCCCGCTGGCTCGGCCAGGGCTACGCCGACATCACGAAGCTGCGCGAGATCTCGGCGAAGCACCAGCGCCGGTCCGCGCGGGCCCAGCAGCGCGCGGCGCGGCTCGAGACACGGATCGAGAAGATCCGCCACCAGGCGACGGTCCTCCGCGAGAAGGCGCAGGCGGTCCTCGCCCGGATCCCCGACCTCGAGAGCGAGATGGCGCAGCTCGAGCGGGACGTGAAGGCGTCGTCGGACCGCACCGGCGGGATCTCCCTCGGGTCCGACGTGACGAGCATCCAGTACCGCATCCGGAAGATCCAGCAGAAGATCGTCGACCTCCAGCACAAGTCCCGCACGCTCGAGCACCGGGCCGCGGTGAAGACCCAGAAGACGGCGGAGCTCAAGGTGAAGGTCGATCGGTACCTCGAGATCGCCCGCCTCGAGGACCAGGAGGCCGACAGCTACGGGAAGCGCGCCGACCGGCTGCAGCTCGCCACGCAGGAGGAGGCGGCGTCCCGGATGGGCGGCGGGCTCTCGGACGAAGGCCGCGGCGCCCCCCAGCCCCCCGCCTCGCCATGAAACTCATCGTCACCGTCGGGATGCCGGGTTCCGGCAAGGACGAGCTCGTGGAGGTCGCCCGGCAGATGGGCCTCGCGACGCTCAAGATGGGCGACCTCGTCCGCGACGAGACGCGACGGCGGGGGCTCGCCCTGTCGAACGCGAACGTCGCCCGGATCGCGAGCGAGGAGCGGGACAAGCACGGGGCCGGGATCTGGGCCCAGCGCGCGCTCCCGAAGCTCACCGAGACCCGCATGCTCGTCGACGGATGCCGCTCCGATACCGAGGTGACGGTGTTCCGGCACCACTTCGGGGACCTCTTCGTGCTCGGCATCTACGCGTCGCCCGAGCGCCGCTACGACCGGATGATCCGCCGCAGCCGGGGTGACGACGGCGTCGGGCTCCAGGAGTTCTACGACCGGGACCGGCGCGAGCTCAAGTGGGGGATCGGCAACGCTTTCGCCCTCGCCGACGGGATGCTCGTGAACGAGGGGGAGCTCGACGCCTTCCGCGCCGACGCGCGGAAGAGGCTCGAGGAGATCCTCGCGCGCGAGGAGTGAGCCTCCGCGGGCCGGCGGATCACGCGCGGAGCGCCGCGAGGACCCCGTCGAACCGCTCCCGGTCGACGACGACGGCGGTCCGACCGGACCGCTCCGCCAGCCGGTGCGCCTCGGTGGCGACGTGCGCTTCGCGCGCCGCGATGAACGCGCGGGAGCCCTTGCCGCGCGCGACCTCCCGGTCCCACCGGATCGCGAACTCGTCGGCGGTCGGCGCGTCGGGCGGCCCGCGCGCGAGCCGGCGCTCCCGAAGGGTCCGCCCGACGAGCTCGACGTAGCCGATGTGCGTCGCGAACAGCGTCGCGTACGTCTCGTCCGACGGCTCGAGCGGCTCGACGGGGACCGACCGGGCCTTCGCCCACTCGAGGACCCCCACGTACGCCGGATGCGGCAGGCGGACCTCGCCGAACCGGACGAGCCCGCCGATCTCCGCGGTCTCGTTGCCCGTCACCGGGACGACCGGCTCGAACGGGCGGCCCGCGAAGTGGTCGGTGAGCCCGGTCATCTCGTCGAACGAGAGGCCGACGCCGACGACCTTCGGATCGAAGGCCTCGAGCCCGGCGAGGAGCGGCGCGACGTCGGCGACCCGTCCGCGGACCGCGCCGAACACCCGGATCGGGCCGGGCGCGTCGGCGACGATCACGATCCTTCGCGTTCCGCGATGAGGTCGACCAGCTCGCGGGGGTCCCGGCGCCGGCCGAGTTCGCCCATCGTGACGAGCGGGAGTCCGTCGATCGCGGTCCGGGACGCCATCTCGGGGACGACGTAGAACGCGTGGCCCTCGGCGACGCGCGCGAGCTGGAGGAGGAGCTCCGCCCGCCGGCGGGCCGTCCGCAGCGACCCCACCGACGTGAGGAGGATCTCCTCCTCCCGCGACCACTCGCCCCGGGAGAACGCGTCGAACGGGCACCGGACCGTGACGACGACCTCCCAGCCCATGCCGTCGAGGTGCCGGAAGACCCGGTCCCGCATCCGGTCGCCCGTCGACGGACGCTCGCCGCCCGCGGGGCGGTCGGAGGCGGGGGCTTCGGCGGGACGGCCCTCGGGGGTCCGCTTCCCCGGCGCCCCCCGGTCCCGGGCGGGTCCGCCGCGCGTCCGGCCCGCGGGGTCGGACGGGGGGATCGAGAACAGGTCGAGCGAGAGCGCGATCGTCTCGCCGAGGAACGTCTCGAGGCGCTCGACGACGCTCACCTCCGCGCCGGCGCCCTCCTCGTAGAGCTGGATCGTGCGACGCGAGACGCCCGCGGCGCTCGCGAGGGCGCCGAGCGAGAGGCTCCGCGCGACGCGAAGCTCGCGGAGCCGGTCGCCGTCGACCCGGGCGAAGATGCCGCCCGGGCTCGAGAAGAGGAACGGCGGGACCCCCTCGAGGAGGCTCTCCCGGAGGCTCTCCTCGATCAGGATCGGGACGCCGTACCGGCTGTAGACGACCCCCGGCTCGAGGGCGGCGGAGCCGGACGTCTGCCCGACGACGAGCGGCGCGGCCGGGAACAGCGCGGCGAGCGCACGCAGGCGGCCCGCCTCCTCGGGGTCGAGGGCGTCGATGTTCTTGAGGACCTTCACGATGAGGAGGAGCGAGTCGCGGCGGGCGAGCAGGTCGAAGCTCGTCGGTCGGACGTGGTGCGCGTCCGTCACGTAGAAGCCGGCGCTCTCGAGGAGCGCCCGGATCCGCTCGATCGCCCGGTCGCGTTCCCCTTCCATCGTTCCCCGGCCGCTTCGGTCAATCATGCGATACCGCTTCTATATAAAAGGAGGGGAGACCGCCCGGCGGCGCCGGCTCCGGGTCATAACCCCGGCCGTGCTCGCCGCCCGCGGCGGGTCGGGACGATGGGCGACGAGCGGGGCTGGGAGGCGCTCGCCGACTGGTACGACCGCAAGCAGGGCGACGACGGCGACCTGTGGCACCGCGCGATCATCGACCCCGGCCTCCTCGCGGCGGTGGGGCCGGTCCGCGGCCTCCGCCTCCTCGACCTCGGCTGCGGCAACGGGTACCTCGCCCGGCGGTTCGCCCGGGACGGCGCGGCGGTCACCGGCGTCGACGGCTCCCCGGCGATCGTCGCGCACGCCCGGGCCCGCGAGGCGGCCGCGCCGCTCGGCGTCCGCTACCTCGTCGCCGACGCCGCCGCCCTCGCGGAGATCCCCGACGGATCGTTCGACTTGGTCGTGTCGAACATGGCGCTCATGGACATCGAGGACGCGGAGGGGGCGCTGCGGGAGGCGGGCCGGGTCCTGGTGACGGGCGGCCGGTGCGTGGCGTCGATCTGCCACCCGTGCTTCGACGTCGGCTCCCGGTCCCTCTGGGAGATTGAGCGGACGATGCGCCGCGCGACGACCTGGCGCAAGGTGCGCGGCTACCGGGAGCGGTTCTCCGAGCGGATCCCGTGGGTCCTGGACGAGGGACGCGAGCTCACGACGGCGTCGTTCCACCGGCCGCTCGAGTGGTACGCGCGGGCGTTCCGAGCCGCCGGCCTCTGGATCGACCGGCTCGACGAGCCGGTGCCCCTCCCCGAGGCGGTCGCGTCGAGCGGCCAGGGACCGTACATGCTCGACGTCCCGCTCCATCTCGTGATCGGCGCGGTGAAGGCCCCCCGTTCGGGCGGGACCGGGTAGGCCGCGGTGAGCCCAAACAGGCGCCCGCCCCCCCGCGCGGGGGACGAACTCGGTCCGGTGCCCGACGCGCCCGCCCTCCTCCTCCGCCCCTCGGGCCGGGGCGCGGCGCGGACGCTGCTCGTCGCCGACCTCCACCTCGGGGTCGGGGCGGGCGAGACCGCCAACGCCCCGCCGCCGGCGGCCGGCGCGAGCGCCCTCGCCGACGGCCTCATCGAGCTCGCCCGGGCCCAGCGCGCGCGGCGGGTCGTGATCGCCGGCGATGCGAAGCATCCGGTCGTCGGGGTCCCGCCCCGCCTCGCACGCGCCGTCTTCGACTTCTTCGGCGCGCTCCTCGCCGCCGACCTCTCGGTCGACCTCGTCCGGGGGAACCACGACGCGGGGATCGACCGGGCCGTCCCTCGCGAGGTCGCGATCCACCCCGCCACCGGGCTCGTGCTCGGGGGGGTCGGGATCTTCCACGGGCACCGGTGGCCGGGACCCGCGCTCGTCCCCTGCCGGACCCTCGTCGTCGGGCACCTCCACCCGGGGTTCCGGCTCGCCCCCACGCCCGACCGGCCGTCGGGGAAGGAACGCGGGTGGCTTCGGGTCGAGCTCCCCGCGCCGGTGCCCGGGCCGCGACGGACGGCGCCGCCCTTCCGGGCCCGGCAGCTGATCGTGCTGCCGCCGTTCCATCCGCTCGCCGGCGTCGAGTCGCTGAACGTGGAGAAGCCCCGACGGGGCCGCTCGTTCCTCGTGGCCCGGTTCCTCGCCCGCGGGAGCGCCCGCGGCTACCTCTTGGACGGGACCGACGTGGGCCCGATCGTCCTCACGGGGCCCGACCCTCCGACCGGAGGAGGGCGGCGATCCGCTCCGGGTCGGTGACCGGCGCGAGGCACCGGGTGCCGAAGCAGAGGAGCGCGCGCGCCTCCCCCTCGGACCCCGCGGCCGCCGCGAGGCTTTCCGGGAGGCCGAACGGTGCGGGGGGTTCCCTCGCGAAGACCCACGCGTCCGGGTGGTAGGCGGTCCGGGCCGCCCGCTGGAGCGCGCGGGCCGGCGCCCCGTCGCCGGCGATGACGACGCGGGCCGGCGGCGTCGAGAGGAGACCGGCCGCGAAGGCGATGCCGGAGCCGAACAGTCCGGCGCCGCCGAGCCGCCCGGCGGCCGCCGAGATGAGCGACGCGGCCCGCTCTCGCCACGTCGCCTCCCCCGTGAGGGAGGCGAAGCGGACCATCGCGATCGCCGCGGCGGCGTTGGCGGCGAGGTGCGGCGCGTCCTCGAGCGGGTACGACGGGGTGGCGATCCCTCCGATCGAGGGGCCGTCGTACAGCGCCGGCGCGAGGTCCCGCAGGAGCCCGTCGTCGCCGCGGAACTCCCGGTCGAGGAGGGCGAGGAGCGATCGGGCGCCGTCCACGTACCGGCGCTCGAGGGTGCGGCCGGCGAGCTCGGTGAGCCCGAGGGCGATGGACGCGTTGTCGTCGAGGTGGCCGAAGCCGCTCGGCCCGTCGGCGTCGACTCGGTGCGGGACCCCGCGCTCCGCGAGCCCGCCGGCGGCGAGGAACCGGTCGGCGGCGCGGACCGCCGGCGCGAGGAACGACGGATCGTCGAGCGCGTCGGCGCCGGCGGCGAACCCCCGGAGGAACGCGCCGTTGATGTCGGCGTACACCGCCCGATCGACGATCGGCGGCGACCGGGCCGCCCGGGCGGCGGCGAGCTTCTCGGTGACGCGGGCGAGGAGCGGCCCCGCCTCCCCGACGCCCTCGGCGGCTTCCGACGGGAGGAGGAGACGGAACAGCACGTTCCGCTCCGGGTCGTGCGGCATCCGGCCATCGGTCCCCACGCCGAACAGGCGCGTCGCGAACCGGAGCTCCTCCGCGTCGAGGACCGACCGGAGCTCGGCGCGGCTCCAGGTGAAGTAGCTCCCGTCGTCCCCCGGGGCGATGTCGGCGTCCTGGCTCGCCCCGAAGCCGCCCGCGGGGTCGAGGAGGACCTCCGTCGCCCACCGGGCGATCCCGCGCACCGTGTCGGCGAGCCGCGCGTCGCCGAACCGCCCGAGCCCTGCCGCGTACGCGTGCAGGAGCTCCGCGTTGTCCCGGCCCATCTTCTCGAAGTGCGGCACGTGCCACCCCTCGTCGACGGAGTACCGGTGGAACCCGCCCCCGACCTGGTCGTAGACGCCGCCGTCGGCCATCTTGAGGAGCGTCTCCCGGCCGCGCTCCGCGTCGGCCGGCTCGCCGGTCGCGAGCGAGCTCCATAGGAGGAGCTCGACCGTCGTCGCGTGGGGGAACTTCGGCGCGTGCCCGAAGCCGCCGTTGACCGGGTCGAAGCTGTCGCCCACCATCGCGAGGACCGACGGAACGAACCCGTCGAGCGCCCGGGGGCGGGCCCCGCGCGCGGCGAGCCGTCCGAGCGCCTCCTGGATAGACCGCGCCGACTGGCGGACCTTCTCCGGCTCGTCGCGGTAGAGGCGGGCGACCTCGCGGAGGACGCGTCGGAAGCCGGGACGCCCGAGGCCGTCCTGCGGCGGGAAGTACGTCCCCCCGAGGAACACCTCGCCCTCCGGCGTCGCGAAGGCGGTGAGCGGCCAGCCGCCCTCGCCGGAGAGCGCGCCGACCTGCCGCTGGAACCGGCGGTCGACCTCGGGATGCTCGTCCCGGTCGACCTTCACGGCGACGAAATGCTGCTCGATGAGCCGAGCGACCTCGGGATCGGCGTACGTGCCGTCGTCCATCACGTGGCACCAGTGGCACCAGACGGCGCCGATGTCGAGGAGGATCGGCCGCCCGGTGCGCCGCGCGAGCTCGAACGGCTCCTCGCCCCACGGATGCCAGTCGATCGGCTGGCCCGCTGCCTCGCGAAGGTACGCCGACCGGGCCCCGGCGAGCCGTCGCGCCCGCGGTCGCGTCGTTCCGTCCGGCTCCTCCGCGCGCGCCATCGTCCGGCGGAGCGCCGGCCGGCCTTTACGGTTTGGACGGGCCGTTCCGGGCGGGTGGGCGAAGGCAACCGGCCTACGCCGACGCCATCGCCGGGCTCCCGCTTATAAGCAGGGCGACGGTGCCCCCCGCGCTCGAGGCGCCGTCATGGAGATGCAGCCCGGCCAGATGGCCTACGACCGCGCGATCACCGTCTTTTCGCCCGACGGGCGACTGTTCCAGGTCGAGTACGCCCGCGAGGCGGTCCGGCGCGGCGCGACGACGGCCGGGGTCGTCTTCCCCGACGGCGTCGTCCTGGTCGCCGACCGCCGCATCCCGAACCCGAAGCTCGCGGAGCCGGCGAGCCTGGAGAAGATCCACCAGATCGACGAGCACGTCGGCTGCGCGACCGCGGGGCTCGTCGCCGATGCGCGGGTCCTCGTCGAGTACGCCCGCCTCGCCGCGCAGATCAACCGGGTCACCTACTCCGAGCCGATCCCCGTCGAGCTCCTCGTCCGGCGGATCTGCGACTACAAGCAGCAGTACACGCAGTTCGGCGGCGTCCGTCCGTTCGGGACGGCGCTCCTGGTCGGCGGGTACGACGACGACGGCGTCCACCTGTTCGAGACGGAGCCGTCCGGCTCGCTCACGAGCTTTCGGGCGACCTCGACCGGCGGCAACAAGCAGCCGGTGATGGAGCTGTTCGAGCAGAAGTACAAGTCCGCGATCGACGCCGACGGCGCGATCCTCCTCGCCCTCGAGGGGCTCCGGCAGTCGCTCGACGACGCCCAGAACCTCTCGCAGGTCGAGATCTGCACGCTCCAGCGCGGGCGCGGCATGCACCGCCTCACGCCCGAGGAAATCCAGAAGTACGCGGCCCGCCTCCCGCCGGTGTCTGGCGGCCGGCCGAACCGCAGCTAGACGGGCCCTCCGGGGCCCGGAGGGACCCCCGTGGTGAAGGTCGAGGACGCGGTCGTCGCCCGATGGGAGACCCAGGGCTCGCGGTTCGAGGTATTGGTCGACCCCCAGGCGGTCCAGGACCTCAAGGACGGCAAGCCCGTCGACCTCCGCGACAAGCTCGCCCTCGACCAGGTGTTCAAGGACGCGAAGAAGGGCGACAAGATCTCCGAGGAGCACCTCGAGCGGACGTTCCACACCCGCGACCTCGCCGCCATCGCCCGGCAGATCATCGAGAAGGGCGAGGTCCAGGTCACGACCGAGCAGCGCCACCGGCTCCAGGAGGCGAAGCGCAAGCAGATCGTGGCGGCGATCGCGCGGAACGCGATGAACCCGCAGACCGGCTCGCCGCATCCCGCCGGCCGGATCGACGCCGCCATGACGGAGGCGAAGGTCCACATCGACCCGTTCCGGCCCGCGGACCAGCAGGTCCAGGAGGTGCTGCAGAAGCTTCGGCCGCTGTTGCCGATCCGCTTCGACGTCGTCCGGGTCCGGATCCGGCTCCCCGGGCAGCACTATCCCCGGGTCATCGGCGAGATCAAGGGGATGGGGAAGCTCTCCGACGAGGAGTGGCTCTCCGACGGGTCGTGGCGGGGCGTCCTCGAGATCCCCGCCGGCGTGCAGACGGAGCTCTACGAGAAGCTCAACGCGCGGACGAAGGGGACCGCCGAGACCGCCTTACTTAAATAGCGTGCGACCGTCGCGCGCCCCGGTGCATGCAGAACAATGGGTCATCGGCATCGTTCCGGCCCCCGTTCTCGGGGTCGCGATCGGGGCGCTCCGCCTAACGGAGAGCTCACCTTAGTCCTCCCCGGCGAGGAGATCCCCGCCGGCGACCTCCGCCCCGGGCCGGGCACGTACCGCGTCCACGGCCGGATCTACGCGAGCGTGCTCGGGCTGTTGAAGCGCCGGCCCCCCGTCGTCCAGGTCGTCCCGCTGTCGGGCCGGTACATCCCGCGCCCGGGGGACACCGTCGTGGGGACGGTGACCGACGTCCAGGGGACGTTCTGGCTCCTCGATATCGGGGCCCCCCGGTGGGCGCCCCTCCACATGACCGGGACGCCGTGGAAGATCGACTACGGCGAGACCGAGCGGTACCTGCGCGTCGGCGACTCGGTGCTCGTCCAGGTCGAGAACATCGAGGCGACGGGCCGGATCGGCGTCACGATGAACGGCGAGGGGCTCGGGAAGCTCGAGGGCGGCTCGATCGTCACGATCTCCCCCGCGAAGGTCGCCCGCGTGATCGGCCGCGGCGGCTCGATGATCGAGACGATCCAGCGGTCGACCGGCTGCCGGCTCACCGTCGGGCAGAACGGCCGCATCCACGTCGACGGGCCGACGGAGCAGGCGGTCCGCGTCCGCGAGACGCTCCGCCTCATCGACGACGAGGGGCACCGGAGCGGCCTCACCGAGCGCGTCGAAGACCTCCTCGCGTCGCACGGGTCGGCCCCGCCCGACGGCCCCGTCGCGCCGCGGCGGCACGACGACGACCCCGCCCCCCCGGAGGCGGCCGGGCCGGACGCCGACCCCGAGTTCGTCCCGCCCGGGCCGGACGAGTACGAGTAAGGCGGATTCACGGATCCACGGAGCAACGATGGGAAGCGTAGGAGCGAAAGAAGTCCCCGTCCTCCTGAACGACGAGGGACGGCGCATCGACGGACGACGGCTGGACGAGCTTCGGCCGATCGCGATCAAGGCGGGCGCCCTCCACCGGGCCGACGGCTCGGCGTTCGTCGAATGGGGCGCGAACAAGGTGATGGCCGCGGTCTACGGGCCGCGCGAGGTCCATCCGCGCCACCTCCAGGTGAACGACAAGGCGATCGTCCAGTGCAAGTACAACATGGCGGCGTTCTCCGTCGACGAGCGCAAGCGCCCCGGCCTCGACCGGCGGTCCCAGGAGATCTCGAAGGTGCTCGGGGAGGCGTTCGAGTCGGTGATCTTCGCCGAGGAGTACCCCCGGACGAGCATCGACGTGTACATCGAGGTGCTGCAGGCGAACGCCGGGACCCGGTGCGCCGGGCTCGTCGCCGCGTCGGTCGCCCTCGCCGACGCCGGCATCCCGATGGTCGACCTTCTGCCGGCCGTCGCCGTCGGCAAGGTCGCGGGGCAGATCGCGCTCGACCTCAAGAAGGAGGAGGACAATTTCGGCGAGGCCGACCTCCCGATGGCGCTCGTCCCGCAGTCCGGCCGCCTCGTCCTCCTCCAGATGGAGGGCCACATGACCCGGGAGGAGCTGTCGAAGGCGCTCGACCTCGGCGTCGCGGGGTGCCGCCAGATCCACGAGAAGATGAAGGCCGCGCTCCGGGAGCGGTACCGCGCGACCGACCCCGCCGGGAACGGAGGAGCGGCATGAGCGACGAGGTCACGGCCGAGATCCTCACGACGCACATCCTCGACCTCGCGCGGGAGGGCCGTCGGCTCGACGGGCGGGCGCCGGACGAGTACCGGCCGGTCTCGATCGAGCCCGGCTGGATCACGACGGCCGACGGCTCCGCGCTCGCCCATATCGGCGAGACGACCGTCGTCTGCGGCGTGAAGCTCGAGCCGGGGAAGCCGTTCCCGGACACCCCGAACGCGGGGGTCCTCACCACGAACGCGGAGCTCGTCCCCCTCTCGTCGCCGACGTTCGAGCCCGGTCCGCCGCACCCCCGGGCGATCGAGGTCTCCCGGGTCGTCGACCGCGCGATCCGCGCGGCGGAAACGATCGACCTCACGAAGCTGTGCGTCACGCCGGGCGAGAAGTCGTGGGTCTGCTACGTCGACGTCCACGTCCTCGACCACGCGGGGAACCTGATCGACGCGGGGATGCTCGCCGCCCTCGGCGCGCTCGCCCACGCGGTCCTCCCGACGCGCCGGTTCGGCCTCGGGGAGTCCGATGCGCCGCTCGCCATCGCGCACTACCCGAGCGAGACCACGTTCGTCCGCCTCGGCGACGCGATCGTCGTCGACCCCAGCTTCGACGAGGAGCGGGCGGCGCAGGGCCGGATCACCGTCGCGACCGACGAGGCCGGCAACGTGGTGGCGATGCAGAAAGGTCTTATCGGCGCGTTCTCCCCCGACGACATCCGCGACGTCGTCGAGCGGGCGTTCCGCCACGGCGACCGGATGCGGGCGGTCGCGCGGGGCGCGGGGGACCGATGAGCAAGCGGACGAAGAAGGTCGGCAACACCGGCTGGATGGGCCCCCGGTACGGCATCCGGATCCGCCGCCGCGTCCTCGAGATCGACCGGGCCCGCTCCCTCGCGGCGAGCTGCCCGCGGTGCTCCACCGTCACCGTCCAACGGATCGCGAGCGGGGTCTACGCGTGCCGGCGCTGCGGCACGCAGTTCGCCTCGGGCGCCTACACGTTCAGCCCGCCGCCCCCGATCACCCGGTCCCAGCGGACCGAGACCGAGGCCCCCGCAAGGGCTTAGAGCGCGCGGGAGGACGGTTCGGCCGCCATGTTCCGGTGCATCCGCTGCGGGGAGGCGCTGCCGAGCGACGCGAACCTCTTCGGGGTCCGGTGCGACAACTGCGGCGGGAAGATCTTCACGAAGGAGCACCCCAACGTGAAGAAGCTCCTCAAGGCCCGCTGAGCCGGCGTCGCCCCCCGCCGACCGGACGTAGTTAAGCCCCGGCCGCGGTGGCACCCGGGTGCCCGCCGACCGGCTCCCGACCGGGGTCCGCCCGCTCGACGCCCTCCTCGGCGGGGGGCTCGAGACCGACAGCGTGACGGAGCTGTACGGGGAGGGCGGCAGCGGGAAGACGATCCTGTGTCTCCACGTCGCCCTCGCCGTCGCCCGGGCCGGCCGGTGGGTCGTCTACGTCGACACCGAGGGGCTGTCGGTCGAGCGGCTCGAGGGGACGGCCGGGGCCGCGCTCCCCGGCCTCCTCGAACGGTTCCTCGTCTCCTCCCCGAAGGACCTCGCGGAGCAGGGCCGGGCGGTGGCGGCGGCGTGCACCCTCGCCCGGTCGGGCGACCGGGACGTGGGCCTCATCGTCCTCGACTCGGCGACGCACCACTACCGCCTCGCCCTCGCGGACGACCACGAGGAGGAGGGCCGGGAGGCCCTCGCGACGGAGCTCGCGGACCTGGTCGCGACGGCGCTCGCGGGGCCGGTCCCCGTCCTCGTCACGAACCAGGTCTGGCGGAGCGCCCGGACCGGGACCCTGGAGCCGCTCGGGGGCTCCCTCGTGAACCACGCCGCGAAGACGATCCTCGAGCTCGAGCGGCTCCCCGGCGCGCGGCGGCGCGCCGTCCTCCACAAGCACCGCTCCCGGCCCGAGGGGACGGCCGACTTCGCGATCACCGACGCCGGCCTCGCGTAGGGCGGCGCGGCCGTTTTATCCGACGCCCCCCATCCGCCCGCCATGGACGCTTCACCGCTCGAGTTCGCGGACGTCCCGACGCCGATCGGACCGTTCCGCGTCGTCTACGCGGGGACCCGGGTCCGCTCGGTCGACCTCCTCGAGCGGGGGGTCGCGCAGAACCCGACGCCCGCCGAGGCGAGGCGCCGGCGCGCCCCGTTCCCCGCCGGCAGCCCGCCCGCGCAGCTCGCGGAGTACTTCCGGGGACGGCGGACCCGCTTCGAAGTCACCCCCGAGCCGGCGGGGGGTTCCGCGTTCGACCGGGCCGTCTGGACGACGCTCGCGCGGGTCCCGGCCGGCCGGACCGTCACCTACGGCGAGCTCGCCCGGTCGAGCGGCCACGCCGGGGCGGCGCGCGCGGTCGGCGGCGCGATGCACCGGAACCCGATCCCGATCATCGTCCCGTGCCACCGGGTCGTCGGCGACGCGGGCGGGCTCACGGGGTTTGGCCTCGGGCTGTGGCGGAAGCGCTGGCTCCTCGACCACGAGGGCGCCTGGCCGCTCCGGGCGAAGAGCATCGACGGCCCGCGCGGCCGGGCCCAGCGGACGCTCGACGGGCCCGCGCGGCCGGGCGCCCGGGCGGGCGAGTAACGGGTCCCGCGCCCACGGCCTAGCCGGAGTAGTAGGCGGCGTCGTACGGCTCGGGCTTGAGGCCGCGCCGCTGGCGGACCTCGGCGACGACCGTCGCCTGGAGTTCCGTCGGGAGGATCTCGAAGCCGAGCGACTCCGTCGCCCAGAGGACCTTCCCCGCCGTCGCGCTGCGGATGTCGCTCGCGAAGCCGAACAGTTCGGCGACCGGCGCCTTCGCGACGATCGTCTGGAGGTCGCCGACGCTCGTCATGTCGAGGATCTCGCCGCGCCGGCGCTGGAGCTCGCGCGTCGCGCCGGAGAGGACCTCCTGCGGGACGTTGACCGTCACCCGGTTCATCGGCTCCAGGAGGATCCGGCCGCCGAGGACCATCGCGCCGTACATGCCGGAGCGGGCCGCCGGGATCGTCTGCGCCGGGCCGCGGTGGATCGAATCCTCGTGGAGCTTCGCGTCGACGAGGCGGACCTTGAGGCCGTAGACCTTCTCGTTCGCGAGGGGTCCGCGGTTCATCGCCTCCTTGAACGCGTCGACGATGAGGTCCATCGTCTCGTTGAGGTACTGGATCCCCTTCGTCACGTCGAACAGGATGTTCGTCCCCTCGACGGCGACAAGCCCCCGGCCCTCGTCGCGGGAGATGCCGAGCTGCTCGAACCGGGTCACGAGGGTCTTGAGGTCCTTGAACGACTTCCCCTGCGGGATCTCGCCGTCCTTGATCGCCTGGACGACGGCCGCGGGGAGCGCCTCGACCTCGAAGTAGAACCGGTTGTGCTTGTTCGGGCTCTTCCCCTCGAACGGACCGCCCGGGCCCTTCACCGTCTCCCGGTAGACCACGATCGGCTTCGACGCCTCGATCTCGACCTTGTAGTCGTTGACGATGCGGTACTGGGTGATCTCGAGGTGGAGCTCCCCCATGCCGGAGAGGAGGTGCTCCCCCGTCTCCTGGTTGATCTCGACGCGCAGGCTCGCATCCTCCTTCGCGACCTTGCGCATCGTCTCGATGAGCTTCGGGAGGTCGCCCATGTGCTTCGGCTCGATGGCGACGGTGACGACCGGCTCCGAGACGTGCCGGATCTCCTCGAACGGGATCATGTCCGGGACCGTCGACATCGTGGTCCCGGCGAACGCGTCGGACAGCCCGATGACGGCGGCGATGTTGCCGGCCGTCACCTCCTCGACCATGAGGCGCTCGGGGCCCATGAAGAGGGAGACGTGCTGGACGCGGTTGCGGGTCTTCGTCCCCGCGATCTGGAGCTCCATCCCCTTCTGCAGCCGGCCGGAGAAGAGCCGCCCCGTCGCGATCTCCCCCGCGTTCGGGTCCATCGTGATGTCGGTGACCATGAACGACGTCGGCCCCTCGGGGCTCGTCGTCATCATCGCCTGGCCCAGCGTCGAGCCAGTGTCGCCGCGCCAGATGTTCGGGATCCGGTACCGCTGGGCGATGACCGGGCTCGGGAGGTGCTTCACCACCATGTCGAAGATGACGTCGTTGATCCGGGCGCGCTGCGCGATCTCCCGGGAGCGGCCGGTGGAGACGAAGTCGAAGATGTCGGGGAACTTGACGCCCGTCCGCTGCATGTACGGGACGCTGATCGCCCAGTTCTCGTAGCCCGAGCCGAACGCGACGGAGCCGTCGCGCGGGTCGACGGACCACTCGTCGACGAACTCCTCCGGGGCCATCCGGCGGATCAGCTCGTTCACCTCGGTGATGATCGTGGTGAACCGCTTCTGCATCGAGTCGGCGGTGAGCTTGAGCTCCTTGATCGCCCGGTCGACCTTGTTGATGAACAGGACCGGCTTCACCTTCTCCCGGAGCGCCTGCCGGAGGACGGTCTCGGTCTGCGCCATCACGCCCTCGACGGCGCAGACGACGACGACCGCCCCGTCGACCGCGCGCATCGCGCGCGTCACGTCGCCGCCGAAGTCGACGTGGCCGGGCGTGTCGATGAGGTTGATCAGGTACTGCTGCGTCTCGTACTCGTGGACGATCGTCACGTCGGCGTTGTTGATCGTGAGGAGCCGGGCCTGCTCCTGCTCGTCGAAGTTGAGGTAGAGCTGCTTGCCCGCGAGCTCGTTCGAGATCATCCCGGCCGCGGCGAGGAGGTTGTCGGAGAGCGTCGTCTTCCCGTGGTGGATGTGGGCGACGATGCCGATGTTCCGGATGCGGTCCACTTCCCGCATCATCTCCGGGATCGCCTTCGCGAGGTCGCTCCGGATGTGGGTCATCGCCGGGTCGCCCTCCCTCGTCCTAGCGCGCCGACTGGGCGACGCGCTCGACCTCTTCCTTGCGGGCCACCGCGAAGCTCGTGAGGTCCGGCTTCGCGGCGAGGGCGATCTCGTTCGCGAGGCACTGGTGGATCGCCTTCGTGGACTTCCTCGACGCCTGGATCGCGCCTTGCGCGATGTTGCGGATCGCCACGTTGACCCGGCGGGCGGGCGACGCGTCGACGGCCCGCGGCACCGAGATGCCGCCGAACTGGAGCCGCGTCACCTCCTCGCGGGGCGCCGCGTTCTCGATCGCGTTCACGAGCAGCTGGAGCGGGTTCGCCTTCTCGGTCGTCGCGAGCTGGTCGAACGCGAGCCGGATCGTCTTGAGGGCCTTCCCCTTCTTCCCCGTGAACCGGCCCCCCTTCATCAGGTGGTTCGCGAGCCGCTCGACCACGTGCATGTGGCTCTTGAGGAACGGCCGGCCGGTGAGCTTCCCCTCGGTGTGGGGCGCGTAGATCGGGTGCAGGTAAAGGTACGGCTGGAGCCCCGGGTCGTGGACCTCGAGCCCCTCGAACGAGTACTTCCCGAACAACGGCGGGATCGGGAACGGCGGCGGCGGCGGGGGCTGGGGGCGGACGACGACCGGCCCGGGTCCCTCCTCGTCGGCGCCCGGGAGCATCGTCCCCGGCGGGGTCGCGTCGGCGCTCATCGCTGGGGCTTCTCCTTCCGGCCGCGGACGAGCTCGTCGAGCGACGTGCCGTTCACCTGGATCACCTTGTAGCGGACCCCGGGGATGTCCCCGTAGGACCGTCCCATCCGTCCGCCGATCCCCTCGACGAGGACCTCGTCGTGCTCGTCGATGAAGTTGATCGCCCCGTCGCCGACCGCGAACGCGGTGATCTGGCGCCCGTTCTTGATGAGCTGGACCTTGACGCACTTGCGGATCGCCGAGTTCGGCTGCTTCGCCTCGACGCCGACCTTCTCGATGACGATCCCGCGGCCCTGGGGCGCCCCCTCGAGCGGGTCGGACCGCTCCTTGAGGTGCAGCGTCCGCCGCTTGTAGTACCGGTCCGACCAGCGCCTCCGCTGGCGGAGGCCCGCGAGCTTCCCGGCGGTGTAGAGTCCGGACGGCGGTGGCATGGCTGTGAAGGCCCCGGCCGAGCGGGCCTCCCTATTTAAGTTTCCGCGATGGCCGGCGGGGCCCGTCCGGCCGGCGGCCCGTTCGACGGCCCGAGAGGTCAAAGGGACGGGCGGGTTCCGCGGGCGATGCCGTCGGGAGCGGGGCCCGCCGGTCCCGAGTGGGACGCGCTCGTCCGGGCGGTCGACGCGTGCCGGGCGTGCCCGCTGGGGGCGACCCGGGCGCACCCCGTCGTGTACCGGGGCGGTGCCGCGCCCCGCGTCGTCTTCGTGGGGGAGGCGCCCGGCGCCGCCGAGGACGCGGCCGGACGGCCGTTCGTCGGCCGCGCCGGCCGCACCCTCGACGCCCTCCTCGGCGACCTCGGGCTCGACGAGGACGCCGTCGGGATCCTTAACGTGGTGAAGTGCCACCCGCCCGGGAACCGCCTCCCCCCGGCTTCGGTGCGGGCGTGCCGGCCGTTCCTCGACCGGCAGCTCGCGCTCCTCCGTCCCCGGCTCGTCGTGACGCTCGGCCGCCACGCCCTCGAGGCGCTCGATCCCGGGTCGCCGCCGGTCCTCGCGAGCGCCGGGACGCTTCGGCGCCGGGGACCGCCCGGGCTGTTCGCGCTCCTTCACCCGGCGGCGACGTTCCGGTCCCGCCGGTTCCGGGACCGGTGGATCGCCGACGCGGCCGCCCTCCGGCGCTGCCTCGCTGAAACACTTTAACGGGCCCGCCCGCTCCCGGGCGCGTGGCGGCCGTCGACCTGTTCGTCCTGAGCGGCACGTACCGCGGGGTCGACGACGGCGTGGTCGTCGAGCTGTACGGGCGGACGCGGGCCGGCGAGCCGATGGTCGCCCGCTACTACGGGTTCCGCCCGTACTTCGTCCTCAAGGACCCGACGCCCGAGGAGCGCGAGCGCCTCGGGGCGGACCCGCAGGTGAAGGGGCTCGCCGACGAGACGGTCTGGGTCGCCGGGCACGACCATCCGGCGCTCCGGGTGACCGTCACGTTCCCGTGGACCGTCCCCGAGTACCGGGAGCGGTACCGGCGGTCCGGGGACGAGGCCGGCGTGCTCTCCTGCGACATCCCGTTCCTCCACCGGTTCCTCTACGACAAGGGGATCGGGCTCACGGTCTCGTTCGAGGCCGAAGAGGAGCCCGAGCCGGTGCGGGCCCTCTACACCGTCCCCCGGGTCGTCCGCGTCGTGACGGAGGGCGGGCGCGACATCGGCCCGTGCGAGCCGTTCCGGCCGCCGTTCACGATCCTCGCCTTCGACATCGAGAACGCGATCCGGGAGCGGACGATCTTCACGATCTGCGGCGTCGTCCAGCGGGCCGACGGGACCCGGGGCACGTTCCAGATCGCGGACGAGAACGAGCGGGCGATCCTCGAGCGGTTCGTCGAGACGGTCCGTCGCGAGGACCCGGACGTGATCACGGGGTACAACATCGGCGGATACGACGTCCCGCTCCTCCTCGAGCGCGGCGAGGCGCTCCACGCCGAGATCGGTCTCGGGCGGGACCGGGGGGCGCCGCGCGACCTGGGCGAGCGGCTCTGGCGGCTCTCCGGCCGGGTCGTCGCCGACGCCTGGTGGTCCGCCCGCCGCGAGCTCCACCCGAAGCAGGAGTCGCTCCAGTTCGTCGCGCGGACCCTCCTCGGCGACAAGAAGCTCGACGTCGACCGCCGGCGGATCGAGGCGGAGTGGGCCGCGGACCGGGCCCGGGTGATGGAGTACTGCGAGCACGACGCCGACCTCGCGCTTCGGATCCTCCTCCGCCTGCGCAGCGTCGAGAAGGCGGCCGACCTCGCGACCGTCGCCCACCTGCCGCTCGAGGACGGCCTCAACGGCCGCACCTCGACCTTCATCGACGCGATGCTGATCCCGCGGGCCGACCACCAGCACGTCGGGGTGCCGCCGACGCGGCGCCTTCGGCGCGACACGACGATCGAGGGGGGGTACGTCCACTCGATCCGGCCGGGGCTGTTCCCGTGGGTCGTGGTGCTCGATTTCAAGTCGATGTACCCGAGCATCATCATCCAGCGGAACCTCTGCTTCACCACCCTCGCCGACGACGGGACGACCGTCGCGCCGTCGGGGGCCCGGTTCGTCCCCGCGTCGGTCCGCCCCGGGATCATCCCGTCGATCCTCAAGGAGCTCCTCGCCGACCGGGACCGGTTCCGGCGCCTGAGCCAGACCGCGGAGCCGGTGGAGCTGCGGCCGTACTACGATGGGCTCCAGAACGCGGTCAAGATCCTGATGAACTCGTTCTACGGCGTGCTCGCGTCGAGCTTCTACCGGTTCACCAACCAGGCGATCGGCGCCGCGATCACCGCGTTCGCGCGGGAGGCGATCACCTCGATCATCCGGGTTCTCGAGGCGGAGGGGCTCGAGATCGTCTACTCCGACACCGACAGCGTCTTCGTCCGCTCCCCCGAGCCGACGCTCGAGGGGGCCCGGGCCTTCGGCGAGTCGGTGTCGAAGCGGTTCACCGGCGAGGGCGTCACCTTCGAGTTCCAGTCGGTCTACGAGGCGCTGTTCTCGCACGGCGCGAAGAAGCGGTACGTGGGCCGGATGGTCTGGCCGAAGGCGGAGCTCGTCGTCCGGGGCTACGAGAGCCGGCGGACCGACGCGTTCGACTTCCAGTCGGAGGCACTGACCGAGGTGTTCGAGATCGTCCTCACGGGCGACACGGACGGCGCCGTCGCCCGGGCCCGGGAGCTCGTCGCCCAGTGCCGGCGGGGCGACGTGCCGCCCGAGAAGCTCGTCATCGCCCGGTCGGTCCGGGCCGAGGGGGAGTACAACGAGGCGACGCGCGACGCCCTCCCGTTCCTCCGCGCGTTCAAGCAGCTGAAGGCGGAGGGGTACGACGTGATCCCCGGCATGAAGGTCGCCTGGATCGTGACCGACGGCCGGAAGACCCCCCAGGAGATCGAGCCGTGGATCGAGGGGCGCGCGGCGACGAAGCCGCCCGACTACGCCTACTACGCCGAGCGGGTCGCGCAGACGCTCGCCCGGGTCACGGAGGTGTACGACTGGGACGCCCGCTCGCTCCTCGGCGGCCGCCTCCAGCGCCGGCTCGACGACAGCCCGCCGCCGGCCGCCGTCGCCGCGCCGGGCGCGGCGGCCGGCCTCGCGACCCCCGTCGCGGAGCTCGGGAAGCCCGCGAAGCGCCGGGCGACGACCCGGGCGCTCTCCGACTTCGAGTGAGCCGGCCCCGGGCTACGGGGGATCCCCGTCGGGGGCCCGGAGCGCGAGGACCGCGCCGACCACGGCGACCGGCACGCCCAAGAGGCTCACGGGCGGCGGGACGCTCTGGAAGAGGAGCGCGCCGACGAGGAGCGTGAAGAGGGGGATCCCCGTCATCAGGACCGCGGGCAGCACGATCCCCGCCCGCTCGATCGCCCGGAAGTAGAGGTACGGCGCGAGGCCGAAGCTCGTGAGGCCGAGGGCGGCGATGAGGCCCAAGGCGAGCGCGTCGGGCGGGACGAGCCCCGCCGGGCCGCCCGGGAGGAACGGGCTCGCGCCGATCGCGAGGAGGCCGGCGCCGAGGGTGGCGACGCTCACCGTCGCGGGCATCGAGGCCGCGTCGGTGGTCCGGGCGGTGTAGACGAAGTAGGCGGCGACGAACCCGATCGTCGCGCCGGCCGCGATCCACGCCCAGCCGCTCAGCGGGCGGATCGACGTGCCGCCGCCGATCACGAGCCCCGCGCCGACGACGCACGCGCCGAGGCCGGCGACGAACCCGGCCCGGCGGAAGCGGCCCTTCCCCTCGCCGTACGCCACCCTCAGCAGGACCGGCGTCGCGACCACGTCGGCCAGGAGGGCGAGGAGCGCCGTGTCGACCGCGCCCGCGAGATACGTCGACGCGAGGACCGCGACCTGCATCCCCGCGAGGAAGACGGCGCGGGGGACCGACCGGAGGTCCGTCGCCGACGCCTTGAGCTTGCGCGCTCCTCCGGCCGCCGCGACGCCGAGGAGGAGCCCGGCCCCCCCGACGAGGAACGGGTCCGCGAGGAGCCCGCTCGGCTGGGCGCCCGGGGTGCCGAGGACGAAGAAGTAGTACAGCGCCCACAGGAACGCGGCGATGAGGGCGAACGCGACCGCGACGGGGCGCGCGTGCCGGGGGCCCGTCGTCACGGGCCGGGGGCGATCGGGGGCGTGATCGGTCTCCCCCCTCCCTCAGGCGTACCCGCGGTACGAGAGCCCCCACGCGGGCAAGTGGACCCCGGGCCGGCCGTCGACGCGGCCGATCGGCCGGGCGTCCCGAACGCCGGCCCGTCGGAGGAGGCCGGTGAGGCGGTCGACGGCGGAGGGGGCGACGACCGCGACGAAGCCGACCCCCATGTTGAACGTCTGGAACATCTCCCGGTCGGCCACGGGACCGAGCGACTGGAGCCACCGGTAGAACGGGCCCGGATCCGGCCACGCATCGAGCGTGAATCCGAGCCGGGACCCGAGACGGACGAGGTTCCGGACCCCGCCGCCCGACAGGTGGGCGAGGCCGTGGAGCGCGGGGTCGCCCGCGAGCGCCTCGGAGACGGCGACGTACGTGCGGGTCGGGCGAAGGAGCTCCCGGCCGAGCGGCATCCGGCCGCCGGGGCGGGGTCGGTCGAGCGGGGCCCGCGCCTTCGAGACGAGCCGACGCACGAGGGTGAACCCGTTCGCGTGCAGCCCGCGCGACGGGATCCCGAGGAGGACGTCCCCGCGCCGGACCCTCGATCCCGTCACGGGGGCGCGGCGGGCAGGGTAGAAGCCGATCGCGGTTCCGCCGAGGTCGATCGCCGGCACAAGGTCGGGGACGACGGCCGTTTCGCCCCCCAGCAGGGCGCACCGTCCGGCGACGAGGCCCCGGTCGAGCCCCCGGCCGAGCTCCGCGAACATGCGCACGTCGGGACGCGCGCACGAGATCGTGTCGACGAACCCGAACGGCCGCGCGCCCAGCGCCGCGAGGTCGTTCACGTTGATGGCGACCATGTCCTCGCCGACCTCGCTCCACCGGCCGGTCTCCGCCGCGAGGAGGACCTTCGTCCCGACGGTGTCCGTCGTGACCGCGATGCGGACGCCGTCGACCTCCGAGACGCCCGCGTAATGCCCCGGGAGCGAGAGGGGCCGACCGTGGCCCGGCGGCACGCGCGCCCGGATCCGCCGCCGGAGCGCCGCGAGGGCGCCGCCGACCTCGCCGCGGTCGACGCCCGCCGCCGCGTACGTCCACGGGGCCGACGCGCGCCGCGCCACGGCCGTTGGGTACGGTCCGGGACGAAAAGGGTAGCGATGGGCCGGCCGTCCTCGCGGCGGCCGGTTGATAGATAACCTCGGACGCGGTCGGCGCGGCCGATGCCCGCTCGGCCGCGCGCCCGGCGGTCCGGTGCGACGGCGCCGGCGGCGGCCGTCCGGCCGGTCCGGGTCCTCGCGGGCCGGGCGTTCCTCCACGGTCGCCTTCAGCCGATCGAGATCGGCCTCGACGACGAGGGACGGATCGTCCGAGTCGCCCGGTCGGTCCCCGGGGGGGACCGCACGGACCTCGGCGAGCGGATCCTCCTCCCCGCGGCGACGGACCTCCACGTCCACCTCCGCGAGCCGGCGCCCGAGCCCGCCGTCGAATCGTTCGCGTCGGGGACCGAGGCGGCCGCGCTCGGCGGGATCGCGACCGTCGGGGAGATGCCGAACGGCGAACCGCCGACGACGACCGTCGAGCGGCTGGAGGAGAAGGCGGCCCGGGCGCGCGGCCGGCTCGCCGTCGACGTGGTCCTGTTCGCCGCTCTCCTCCCCGACGTCGACGTCGGCGCGCTCGGCCGGCGGGCGGGGGCGTTCAAGCTGTACCTGAGCCCGACCACGGGCGTCGCCAAGGCCCCCGGGCCCGAGGAGGTCCGACGGCTCCTCGCGCAGGTCGAGCCGACGGGGCTCGCGGTGAGCGTCCACGCGGAGGACCCCCGCCGGTTCCCGGCTCGACCGCCGGCCCGGTCGCTCGACGAGTGGAGCGGCGCCCGTCCGATCGATGCCGAGGCGTCGGCGGTCGCGATGGTCGCGGACGCCCCACCGGGCCTTCGGCTCCACCTCGCCCACGTGACGGCGCCGTCCGTCGCCGACGCCGCCGCCACCCGCGGGATGTCGTTCGAGGCGACGCCGCACCACCTCCTCCTCGCCGCCGACGGGAGCGGCGACACGCACCGGAAGGTGAACCCCCCGCTCCGGTCCGAGGCCGACCGGGCCGCGCTCTGGGAACGGTTCCGGACCGGAACCGTCCCGATCGTGGCGAGCGACCACGCCCCGCACGCCATCGGCGCGAAGGACCGGCCGTTCCCGGACGCGCCGAGCGGGGTCCCGGGCGTCGAGACGATGCTGCCGCTCCTCCTCGCCCGGGTCCGGCGCGGCGACCTCCCGCTCCCGGT
This sequence comes from Thermoplasmata archaeon, assembly GCA_035502055.1. Taxonomy (GTDB): domain Archaea; phylum Thermoplasmatota; class Thermoplasmata; order Lutacidiplasmatales; family UBA184; genus Lutacidiplasma. The sequence goes on from DATJVB010000135.1 coordinate 27,966, forward strand.
GCTGCTCGCCGCCGCCTGCGACCGGCCCGCCCGCTGGCTGGGGCTCCCGCAGGGCCGGATCGCGGTCGGGCACCGGGCGAACCTCCTCGCCGTCGACTTCCGGGACGTCCGGCCGATCCGGGCCGAGCGGCTCGCCACCGCGTGCCGATGGACCCCGTTCGAGGGGTGGGAGGCGATCCGCCCCAGCCACCATTTCCGGGACGGGGAGACCATCGTCGAGGACGGGGTGTTCGTCGGGAGTCGCGTAGGACGCGTCGTCCGCCCCGAGTACGCCCGCTAGGGCGGGGACCGCGCGCCCGGACCCTCGGTGGCCTCCGCGGGGGACGGGTCCGCGGGCCCGGCGTCGTCCGCCGCCGCGGCCGGCGCCGCCAGGCCCGCGGGCGAGGGCGGGACGGGCCGGCGGTGCCACCGCACGACGAGCCAGGCGACCAGTCCCACGAGCACGACGACGGCGGCGATGTCGCCGAGCTGGAAGAGCGGGTACAGCGCGTCCCAGTGGTCTCCGAGGACGACGCCGAGCTCCACGAAGGCGATCGTGAACGGGAGCGCCCCGACGGCGGTGTACAGCCCGAACCGGCCCGGCTCCATCCGGGCGGTTCCCGCGGGGTAGCTGATGTAGCTGCGGACGATCGGCAGGAGCCGGCACAGCGCGACCGTCGGCTCGCCGTGCCGGGCGAACCACCGTTCGATCGTCTCGAGGTGCTTCGGATCGAGCCGGAGCGCCCGCGGACCGGTCGTGAGGAGCCGCCGCCCCCAGCGGCCGACGCCGTAGGCGGCGAACGCCCCGGCGACGCCCCCCGCGAGGGCGGCGACGACCGCCGCCCAGAACGCGTAGTGCCCCTCGACGACCAGGAACCCCGCGAACGGCAGGATGATCTCGCTCGGGAGCGGCGGGATCCCGAACGACTCCACCGCCATGAGCGCGACGAGCGCGGGGAGCCCGCCCCACCGGAGGACGTCCAACAGGACGGCGACCGCGGTCTCGACGATCGGAACCGAGACCATCGCGCCCGCCCGGTTGCGCGCTACGCGGGCGCGCCGTCGGCGAGCACGAGGCGGAACGGGCCCGGCAGCCGGGCGTTCGTGGTGGCCGGGATCCCCTCAAACTCGAGCCCCGTCTGGCATCCCCCGCACGAGACGGGCGTCCGGCGTCGGCCGAGGGCGATCGAGAGGGGGATGCCGACCTCGATGGAGGCGACCGGCCTCGGCGCCGACGCGATCGCGTCGGCGAGGGCGCGGAGGAGGCGGTCGTCGTCGGCCCCGGAATCGGCGGGCATCACGGGAATTCTAGCCGTCCCGGCCTAATAGCCCTACCCGCCCGCGGGCGGGGCCGCCCGGGATCACCCGGCGCCGTCGGACCCTTCGGCCCCCTCGTCCCGGTCCTCGGGCTCGGGGGTCTTCGGCGCGGCCGGGGCCCGCCGCTTCAGGATCTCGCTGCTGATCTTGTCGAGCTCCTTCATGAGGGAGTCGATGTCCCCCTCGCCGGCCGCCGGGGCCGCCGCGGCGGCGTCGGCCGCGATCTCCGGCGGAGGCGCGGCGACGTCCTCGGGGGTCTCCACGTAGCTCGGCGTCGCGACGGCGGCGGCCGCGCCCGCGCCGGCGGCCGCCTCGGCCTCCGGCTCCAGCTCGCCCGAGGCGCCGCCCGGCGGGCCCCCGCCCGCCCAGGGGGTCATCGGACCCTCGGGTTCGGCGCCGCGGGACCGCATCCGGTACAGGACGACCGCGAGGGCGACCGCGATCAGGACGAGGACGACGAGGAGGATCTCCCAGCCGAGCGAGCCGTTCGCGCCGCCCGTGGCCGGGCAGTTGCCGTACGGGCAGTTCGCGTCGCCCGGGACCGCCCGGGAGACCGGGCTTAGGCCCGCGCCGATGACCGTCGCGAGCATCGCCGCCGCGAGGACCGCGGGAACGGTCCGGCGGGCGGTGGGGAACGGGAACCTCACGCTCGTCTCCCCGATGGCCGATAGAGGTGTGGGCCCCTATGTATAAGTGACTCCGGGCCGGAGGCCGTCGCCGCCGGTGGGCGGCGCGAACGGTGAAGTCCCCCCCGTTCCTCCGGGAGAGGCACCGTGGACCTGTTCCTGCCCCTGTTCGCGGTCCTGCTCGTCGCGTACTCGGCGGTCTCGCTCTGGCTCCGGCTCGACTACCGGTATCCGATCGTGGGGGCGATCCTCCTCCTCGTCGCGGCCGGCGGCGTCGACGCGGCGGGGGACCACGGGACCGCCGCGACGCTCGCGACGTTCACCGTCCTCCTGTTGCTCGCGGGCATCGTCCTCGGCGTCGTCGAGGAGGGGCGCCGGCCCCCGGCGCCCCCGGCCTCACTCCCGTCCGCGCCGGCTGAGGGCGTAGAGACCGCGGACGAACGGTAGCCGGCGCCCGACGATCCGCTCGACCGCCTCGAGGAGGAGCCGGTCGCCCGTATCGATCGACCCGGTCAGCACCACGGCGACGAGGAACAGCCCCGCCGCGGCGATCACCAGCAACGGGAGGAGGAGGAGGGAGAACGAGTACGGGACGACCGCGAACGCTATCGCGAGCGGCACCGACGCCGCGAGGAGCGGGACGACGTAGTGGCGCCGGAACGGATGGACCGACTCGAGGAACGCGAGTTCGGCCATCGACAGGATCGGGTAGAGCGCCGTGCTCGCGGCCCACGCGACGGCGGCGCCCGAAAGGCCGAACGTCGGCACCAGCGCGACGGCGAGCCCGAGGTCGACGCCCGCCGAGAGGAGGGTGTTGTAGAGGAGGAGCCTCGTGTGGCCGTAGGCGACCTGGGCGACCGACGCGGGGCCGACGACCGTGAGGGCGAGGCTCCCGACGACGAGGAGCTGCAGCGGGGCCGTCGCCCCCGCGTAGCCGCCCCCGTAGACGAGGGTGAGCACCGGGGCGGGGTAGAAGAAGAAGACGAGGAAGAAGGGGACCGACGTGAGGACCATCCACTTCGTCGCCGTCGCGTACATGATCCGCACCGCGTCGCGGTCGCCGGAGCGGACGAGCCGGGTCGTGACGGGGAGGAAGATGTACCCCAGGGAGCTCACGCCGATCAGGATGAGCCGGGCGAGGGCGAGGTCGGCGGTGTAGTAGCCGACGGTCCCCTGGTCGAACGCCCCGACGACGAGGGTGTCGCCGTTGCTGGCGACGAAGCCGAGGACGCTCACGAAGAAGAGCGGCGCCGCGAACCCGACGAGGCGGCGCGAGATCCCGGGCGGCCGCGGCCCCGCGGGGAGGTACCGCGGCAGGGTCCGGCGCGCGTACAGGACGAGGCCGAGGAGGCTCACGCCGGCGGAGGCGGCGTACGCCGCGAGGACGCCCGCGTAGCCGACGGCGGCGAGCGGACCCACCGTCGCGACGCCGAGGAACGCGATGAACAGGAGCGGGTTCACCACCTGGACGAAGAGGGCGTTCGGGAGGGCGTCCTCGAACCCCTGGAAGACGGCGGCGACGAGGTTCGCGAGTAGGGTGTAGACCGTCGCGACGCCGAAGTAGAGGAGCGTGAGGCCGAACTCGGGCTCGCCCAGGATGCCGACGCCGCCGAACTGCAGGAAGGCGAGGAGCGCCCCCGCCGCGACCGCCCCCGGGACGCCGATCCGGTACGCGGTCGCGATCATCCGGCGACGCTCGCCGTCGTCGCTCTCGTACGGGAGGCTCCGCGCGAGCGCCGACGTGAGCCCGAGCGAGCCGAACGCGGTGAGCAGGCCCGCGAGGGCGATCGCGTAGGAGAACTCCCCCCAGAGCATCGGGGAGAGGGTTCGCACGAGGAGGACGCGGTAGACGAAGCTCTCCGCGACGAAGCCGACCGTGCCGAGCAGCGTGAGGGCGGTCCCGCGGGTGACGGATCGGAGTCCGTCCCGCGCTCCCGCGCTCACGCCGGACACGAGGACCGCCGGGGCCCGGGGGACCCGGGCCGCATAACCTTACGGGCCCGACGGAACCGGCGCCATTCATTACCCCACCCGCGCTCGGCGGGCGCGTGACGTTCCCGGGGCCGCCGCCCGGGGCATGGGGCGTCGAGCTCCTCGCCCTCGCCGTCGTCGTCGCGGCGGCGGGCGAGGGCGGCCGGCGCCTCCTCGCCCGGTTCCTCCCGTTCTTCGCGGCCGTCGATCCGATCGAGCGGGGACTCCTCGACCTCTACCTCGCGGGGGCGGCGCTCACGGCCGCGAGCCTCCTGCCCGGCGGCGCGTTCGGCCCGCCGGCGGAGATCGTCCTCCTCGGAGGCGGGGGCGTGCTCTGCGCGGCGGACCTCGCCGTCGGGCACCGCCGCGGGGCGACCGCTCCGCGGCCCGATCCGCCCGGGCGGACCGCCCGCTGGGCGGTCGGTGTCGCGCTCGCGAGCGCGCTCGCGCTGTTCGCGGTCGAGCTCGCGGCCGCCGGGACCGCCGCGACCGGCAACACGTACGACTCATCGGTCGACGCCTTGTTCGTGGCGCTCCTCAACCACACGGGAGCGGCCCCGTTCTCCCTCGCCCCGGTCGCCCCCGGTTCGGTCGCGAACCCGCCGGGGACGCCGGTCTGGCTCTCGCTCCTCGGCGGCGTGGGCGGACTCCCCCCGGCCCGCACCGCGCTCCTCGTCACCCCGCTCTTCCTGGCGCTCGTCCCGCTCGGAGCGTACCGCGTCGGATGCCGGTGGGCCGGCGGTCCCCTCGCCGGGGCCGCGTACGCGGTCGGCTCCGCGCTCCTCCTCCCGGGGGCCCGGTACCTCGCGGGCGGGAACAACGACTTCCTGCTCGCTCTTCCCCTGGGACTCCTCCTCGCCGCCCGCGCGGCCGACTGGGCCGGGCCGCGCCTCCCCGGGTGGCGGTACGCGCTCACCTTCGGGGTGATGTCGGGCGCGCTCGCGTCGATCAGCCCCGTCCCGGCCGAGTGGCTGTTCCTCCTCCTGCCGATCGCCGCGGCGCTCGGGCGTCCGGCGTTCGCGGGCCGGTGGCTCGCCTGGGGGACCCGGTGGGCGGCGGCCGTCGCCGTCGCCCTCCTCTGGGTCGCCCCGAGCCTCCTCCTCCTCCTCGGCACCGGCGGTGGGGCGGCGGGCGGCGGGACCCGGGCCGTCGGCCCGGGCGCGTTCGTCGCGTACGCGGACCCGTTCCTCTTCACCGGGCCGGCGACGCTGCTCGGGCCGTTCGAGCTCCTCCGGGCGGAGGTCGCGGGACTGCTCGCGGTCGGCGTCGTCGTCGCCGTCGCGTCGTGGAGCCTCGGCCGGGCCCGTCCGGAAGGGCGGTACCTCCTCGCCGGCGGGATCGCCGCGATCGTCGGCCTCGCCGCCGGACTCCTCCCGTCGGCGGGACCCGCCTCCGTCGTCCTCGCCGCGACGAGCCCGTACGAGATGGCGGTGCTGCTCGCCACGGTGTACGGGTTCGCGGCGATTGTCCCGCTCGCGCTCCTCCTCGAGATGGCGACGCGCCCCTCGGCGGATGCGCGGCGCCTCCCGCCGCCCGGCGAGCCCGCGGACCGCCGGCCGGCCCGACCGCCGGGCCTCCCCGGGCCTCGGGGAATCGCCCTCCTGGCGGCGGTCATCCTGGTCGTCCCGGGCGCGGCGGTCACCGCGGGCGCGATGCCCGCGTACCTGGGGGGGGTCTACGCCGAGTTCTCGAACGTGACGGCGGACGACTTCGCGCTGTTCGCCTGGGCGCCCGCGCATCTGCCGGACGGCGCCCGGGTCTTGGTCGCTCCGGGGAGCGCCGCGGAGTTCCTCCCGGCGTACGACGCGCGCCTCGTCGTCCTGTTCCCGATGGCCGGGCCCGACTGGACGCGCAACGCATCGTACCTCCTCCTCCGGGCGTCGCTCCCGAACGGGACCCTCGGCCCGGCCGGGGCGGCCGCGATCGCGGCGCTCGGCGTCGACTTCGTGGTCGTCACCGCGCGTTCGACGGTCCTGTTCCCCGCGTTCTCCCCCGCCCCGTTCCTCGTCGACCCGTCGTACCGGACCGACTACCACGCGGGCGACGCCTACGTCTTCGAGCGGACCGGCGCGTAGCCCGTCCGGCCGCCGCCGGCGTTCAGCGGAACTCGTCGAGCAGGCCCGTCTTGTCGCGGAGCCCGGCCGTCTGGTGGGCGAGGGGGCCGGCGGCGAGGACCTCCTCGAGGTCCTCGTACGACGGCCGATCGGTCCGGTAGAACAGGCCGATCGGGATCTTGTCGCCCCACTCGAGGGCCTTCTCGAACGCCTTCGGCAGGTTCGTCGGGTCGTGGCCGGACGATTCGAGCTTGTAGACCCGCTGGCGGAACCAGTCGAAGGTGTTGATCTTGTTGTACGTGACGCACGGGCTGAGCGCGTCGACGAACGCGAACCCGTGGTGGGCGATGCCGCCCTGGATGAGGTCGGCCATGTGCTTCACGTCGCCCGAGAAGCCGCGCGCGACGTACGTCGCGCCGGCGGCGAGGGCGAGCGCGATCGGATCGAGCGGGTTCTCGATGACGCCGTCGGGGGTCGACTTGGTCTTGTGGCCGAGCATCGACGTGGGCGACGCCTGGCCGGTCGTGAGGCCGTAGATCTGGTTGTCCATCGTCACGTACGTGAGATCGACGTTCCGCCGCATCGCGTGGACGAAGTGCCCCGCCCCGATCCCGAACCCGTCGCCGTCGCCCCCCGTCGCGATGACCGTGAGCTGGTGGTTCGCCCACCGGATCCCCTCGGCGAGCGGGATCGCGCGCCCGTGGATCCCGTGGAAGCCGTACGCGGAGAGGAAGTGCGGGAGGTTCGACGAGCAGCCGATCCCGGAGACCAGGACCACGTTCTGCGATGGGAGCTTGAGCCGCTTCACCGCGAGCTCGATCGCCGCGACGACGCCGTAGTCGCCGCACCCGGGGCACCAGGTCGGCTTCGTGTCGGACTTCCCCACCATGGGAAGCGCCGCGCCGACGGCCGGTGCCGTCGCCGCGAGCGACTCAGCCATGGGCGACCATCTCCATCGCCTTCCCCACGATCTCCATCGGATAGAACGGCTCCCCGTCGTACTTCACGAGCTTCTCCGCAAGGTCGATCCCGGTCTCCGCGCGCACGAGCCGGCCGAACTGGCCGGAGAAGTTCCCCTCGACGAGGAGGGTGCGCGTCGCGCCCTTAAGCAGCGCCGCGAGGCTTGCCGGCACCGGGTAGACCATCGGCGCGTGGACGAGGTTGGTCGCGACCCCCTTCGCGTCGAGGACCCGGCGCGCGTCGCGCACGGCGCTCACCGTCGACCCCCACGCGACGAACGTGAGAGGCGCCTCGGCCGGCCCCTCGCGGAGCGCCGTCGGGCCCGCGGCGCGCAGGCCGTCGAGCTTGCGCATCCGCTTCTGCATCATCCGGGTCCGCTCGGCGACCCAGACCGGGATGCCGGCCTTCACGTCCGAGATGAGGTGCCCGCGCTCGTCGTGCTCGTCCGAGCCCGCGATCCACTGGAGGCCGGGCTGGCCGGGGATCGCGCGCGGGGAGACGCCGGAGTCGGTGTACTGGTACCGCCGGTACTCGGTCCCGTTCGGTTCGACGGTGAAGAGCGACGGGACCGGCACGTTGAGATCGATCGCGTCGGCGTCGATCGTCGCGAAGTTCTCCGACAGGTGGAGGTCGCTCGCCAGCAGGATCGGCGTCTGCCACTCCTCGGCGAGTCGGAACGCCTCGATGGCGGCGCGGTACGCCTCGAGCGGGTCCGCCGGGGCGAGGATCGCCCGGGGGAACTCGCCCTGGCCCGCCCCGAGCATCAGGTTGAGGTCCCCCTGCTCGGTCTTCGTCGGGAGACCGGTCGACGGACCGGACCGCTGGGACTCGACGACCACGACCGGGATCTCGCACATGCCGGCCATCCCGAGCGCCTCGACCATGAGCGAGAAGCCGCCTCCGCTCGTCGCGGTCATCGACCGGACGCCGCCGAACGACGCGCCGATCGCCATGTGGATCGCGGCGAGCTCGTCCTCCGCCTGCTTCACGACGACGCCGAGCTCCCGCGCGTGCGCGGCCATCCAGTGCATGATCGAGGAGGCGGGCGTCATCGGGTACTGGGCGAGGAACTTCACGCCGGCGGCCGCCGAGCCGAGGGCGATCGCCTGGTTGCCCGTGAGGAGGAGCTTTCCGGCGCCGGCGGGGGCCACCGCCCGGTCGTGGGCCGCGCCGTTCGCCTGGGCGTGCTCGAACCCGTCGGTGGCGGCGCCGACGTTCCACTCGGCGATCTCGCCCCGCTTGCGGCCGAACGAGTCCGCGAGCGTCGACCGGATCGTCTCGAGGGGGATCCCGGCGAGGAACGCGATCGCCCCGAGGCCGGCGGCGTTCTGCAGGATCGGCTGCGACGTCCGCTTCCGCGCAATGGCGAGCGTCGGCACCTCGAGCGCCCGGACCCCCGCGGGAATCGCCTCGGATGGGAGGGAGAACTTCTCCGGATCGTACACCACCACCCCGCCGCGTCCGAGGGTCGGGAGGTGGACGTCGGCCGTCTCGCGGTTGAGGGCGTAGAGGAGGTCGCACCCGTCGCCCTGCGTCGCGATCGGGTGCGTCGCGCCGCGGGCCTGGAACCAGACGTGCCCGCCGCGGATCACCGACTGGTAGGCGTTGAAGCCGAAGACGTGGAGCCCCATCCGCGCGAGGGAGCGCGAGAGGACCTCCCCGACGGAGGCGATCCCGTCCCCCGCCGCCCCTCCGGTGCGGATCTTGATCTCGCCCACGGCCGCCGATTCGAGCGTGGGAGCGTATTAATCGATTGTCTCGGCCGGGAGGCGCCCCCACCCCCCTCGCGTCGGCGAAAGCCGAATCTACCCGCGGCCCGTCCGACGCCCCGTCCCGTGCCGACGACGGTCCACGTCCTCCTGTTCGCGACGGCCCGCGAGGCGGTCGGCCGCGCCTCGCTCGACGTGCCGGTCCCGGCCGGGGGGATCCCCGCGAGGACCGTGCTCGAAGAGCTCGTCGGCCGGCACCCGGCGCTCGGGGCGGTCCTTCGGACGAGCCGGCTCGTCGTCAACGGACGGGTGGCCCGGGGCGCTCCCGGACGGCTCCGCCCGGGCGACGAGCTCGCGGTCCATCCGCCGTACAGCGGAGGGTGATGCGCGACCTTCGGCTGTCGACGCGGCCGCTCTCCGTCGCCGCCGCCTACCGGGCGCTCGACCGGCCCGGGATGGGCGGGGTCGTCGTGTTCGTCGGCCGGGTCCGCCCGGACCGGGTCCCCGGCGGCCGGGTGACGCGCCTCGACTACGAGGTCCACGGCCCGGTCGCCCGGGCGGCGATCGAGCGGATCGCGCGCGACGTCGGCCCCGGGCCGGTCGCGGTCGTCGTCTGGCACCGGACCGGCCGGGTCCGCGTCGGGGGGATCGCCGTCATCGTCGGCGCCGCGGCGCCGCACCGGGCGCGTGCGTTCGCCGTCGCGCGCCGGCTGATCGAACGGGTGAAGCGCGAGGTGCCGATCTGGAAGGCGGCGCGATCGCGACCCGGGCGTCGACGGCGACGACCCCCTTCCCCTTCGGCCGGACGATGAGCGGGTTCACGTCGAGCTCGAGCACCTCGGGCCGCTCGACGGCGAGCTGGCTCACGCGCTCGAGCACCTCGTAGAGCGCCGGGAGGTCGCTCGGCGGCTCTCCCCGCACCCCCTGGAGGAGGGGGAAGCCGCGCACCGAGGCGACCATGTGCTCCGCGGAGAGCGGCCGGATCGGCGCGAGGCGGAACGTGACGTCCTTGAGGACCTCGACGTAGATCCCGCCGAGCCCGAAGACGACGATCGGGCCGAAGGCGGGGTCCCGCTGGACCCCGACGAGGACCTCCTTGCCGCCGCCGATCATCTCCTCGACCTCGAACCCCTCGATGCGGGCGTTCGGCGCCCGCTCGGCGAGCCGGCGGCCCATCGCGGCGAACGCCTCCGAGAGGGCCGCCGGGTTCCTCAGGTCGAGGGCGACGCCGCCGACGTCCGTCTTGTGCGAGATCTCCGGCGAGGCGACCTTGAGCGCGACCGGGTAGCCGATCGCCTTCGCGGCGTCGAGCGCTCCCGCCCGGTCGGTCACCCGGCGGACGCGGGCGAACGGGATGCCGTACGCCTCGAGGAGCCGCCGGGAGGCATACTCGGGCAGCACCGTCGTCCCGATCGACCGCATCGTCGCCTCCGCCTCCCGGAGCGCGACCCGGTCGACGGGGAACGTGCGGACCTCCCGGCGGGGCCGGGTCCACCACGCGTGGTACCGCGCGAGGCTGCCGAACCCCTGCACCGCCTCCTCCGGGAACGTGAACGTCGGGACCCCGCTCCCCTCCAGCAGCTGGACCTCCTGGGTGAGATCGGAGAGGCCGAAGAGGCACGCCACGACCGGCTTCGGGCTCGTCCGCTTCGCGGCGAGGACCGCCTCCGCGACCGCCCGTCCGGAGACCGTCCCCGTGGGCGTCGCGATCACGAGCGCCCCGTCGATCTCGCCGGCGCCGAGGAGCGCGCGTAGCGACTCCTCGTACTGCGCCGGGCTCGCGTCGGCGGTCATGTCGACCGGGTTCCCGAGCGACGCCGACGCGGAGAGGCGGCGGTGGAGGACGTCGCGGACGCGGGCCGAGAGCGTCGGCAGCTCGAGTCCGCGCCGGGCGCACGCGTCGGCGGCGACGATCCCGGGGCCGCCCGAGTTCGTGAGCACCGCGAGCCGCGGGCCCTCGAGGGTGAGCCCGGCGGAGAAGACCTTCGCGGTCCGGAACAGCTCTCCGATCGTCTCGGACCGAAGGACGCCGGACTGCTCGAACAGGGAGTCGAAGAGGCCGTCGCGCCGGGACTGGGCGAGCGATCCCGTGTGGCTCAACGCCGCGCGCTCGCCGACGGGCGATCGCCCGCTCTTGATCACCAGGACCGGCTTCTGCTCGGTCACCTCCCGCGCCGCCTCGAGGAACCGGCGGCCGTCGGCGAGGCTCTCGATGTAGAGGAGGATGAGCCGGGTCGCGGGGTCGCGCCCGAGCGAGAGGAGGAGATCGTTCTCGTCGACCCCCGCGCGGTTGCCGACCGACAGGAACCGGGAGAACCCGATCCGCTCGCTCACCGCGTACTGGAGGATGCCGGCGCAGAGGGCGCCGCTCTGGGAGACGAAGGCGATGTTGCCGCGGGGCGGCAGGAACTGCGAGAACGTCGCGTTGAGGCTCACCGCCGGGTCGGTGTTGATCACGCCGAAGCAGTTGGGACCGACGAGCGAGAGGTGGTGCTTCGCGGCGATCCGGACGAGCGCCTCCTCGCGGGCGATCCCCTCGCCGCCGACCTCTCGGAACCCCGCCGAGATGATGACCGCGCCGCGGGTCCCGCGCCGGCCGAGCGCGTCGACGACCCCCGCGACGTGCTCCGCGGGGACGATGACGACGCCGAGGTCCGGCGCCTCGGGGAGCTCCTCGACGGTCGCATAGCACCGGACGCCGGAGACGCTCTTCCACGACGGATTGACCGGGTAGACGACGCCCTGGAACCCCGCGGTGAGGATGTTGCGGAACAGGCTCGCCCCGACCGAGCCGACCCGGTTCGACGCGCCGATGACGGCGACGGAGCGCGGCGCGAACAGCTCCGGTAGGTCGACGGACTCCCCGCGCGGCACGCGTTCCCCCCGGCGGCCCGGCGAACCCGGCCCCCGTTATATAGCGTGGGCACCGTCGCGCCGTCGATGGCCGGGCACGAGCACCCGCCGGAGGGTCACGCGCCGTCCGCGCCGTCCCCTCCGCCGGGGGGCCGCCGGGGCGGCGGGACCCTCCAGCGGATGGACAAGGGGCGGATCGCCCGGGTCGTCGCGATCGGTTCGGGGAAGGGCGGCGTCGGCAAGTCGACCGCGACCGCGCTCCTCGCGGTCGGGCTCGCCCGCCGGGGACTCAAGGTCGGCGTCCTCGATGCCGACATCACCGGCCCCTCGATCCCGAAGCTGTTCGGCGTCACGGGACCGCTCATGGACAAGGGGGAGGGGATCGAGCCCGCCCGCGCCCCGAACGGGTCGCCGGTCGTCTCGGCGCAGTTCCTGGTCGAGGACGAGCAGACGCCCGTCATCTGGCGCGGGCCGCTCGTGACCCGCCTCATCATGCAGTTCTTCGGCGGGGTCAACTGGGGGGAGCTCGACTACCTCTTGATCGACATGCCGCCCGGGACGAGCGACGTGCCGCTCACCGTCTTCCAGACGATTCCGATCGACGGGATGGTGTTCGTCTTCACGCCCCAGGAACTCGCGGCGCTGATCGTGAAGAAGGCGATGAACATGGCCCGCGACCTCCACGTCGCGCTCCTCGGGATCGTCGAGAACATGGGCTACCTCACGTGCCCGCACTGCCACGAGCGGATCGAGGTGTTCGGCCCGAGCCGGGTCGCGAAGATCGCCGAGGAGTACGGCGTGCCCGTCGTGGGGGAGATCCCGATCGATCCCGCGCTCTCGAGCCTCGGCGACGCCGGACGGATCACCGACTACGCCGGCCCCGCCCTCGAGGCGTACACCGCGGCGTTCTTGGACGCCATGGACCGGTCGAAGAAGAGCCAGCTCACGGTGCTCTGACCGGGCGGAGCGTCCCCAAGCCGATCGTCTCGACCGGGACCGCCCGGCGCCGGAGCGCCGCGGCGAGGCCCGGGAGGTGGGCGTCGCCGACCACCGCCGCGATCCGCCCGTACCCCGACACGCGCATGTCGGCGAGCCGCCGGGCCATGTGCTCGTTCCGGTCGTCGAGGAGGACCCGGGCGATCGACGGGTACATCCGGCGCAGCTCCTCGAGGTAGTCGGCCGGCGCCTCGGTGTACCGGTCGAGCTGGCGCTCGACGAGGCGCGGCGGGATGAGGAGGCCGACGACGGCCCCGAACAGGAGCGACACCCGCTCCCGCACGGAGAGCGACCGGAACAGCCGGGCGAGGGTCTCCCGGATCGGGTCGTCGATCAAGAGGAGCGGGATCCCCCGTTCTCGGGCGACCTCCGCGGCGGTCCGCATCTCCGCGCCGGGAAGCTCGCCGCCCAGCTGCTCGCCGAGGCGGCGCTGGATCGACGCCCAGAGGCGGAGGACGACCGGCTGGCCTCGCCGGGACGACGGCCGGCGGACCGCCGCCGGGGCGAGGAGCGCGGTCGCGCGCTCGGCGTCGAGCTCGACCGCGATCGCGTCGAGCGTCCGGTCCGCGAGGGCGGACCGGAGCGGCGCCTCGAGATCGACCACGTGGGCCGAGCCGATGAGGAGGACCGGCCCCTCGAGGGTGCTCGCGAACACGCCGTTCCAAGCGAGCGCGAAGGTAAAGCGGCTTGCGGCCGACCGGCTCGGGGGAAACCGCTAATACGGACCCCGGGTCCGCGGGCCGATGGCGTGGGCCCTCTTCCTCGTCCCGAGCGAGAAGCGCGCCGAGCTCGACGCGGCGCTCAAGGACGACACGGTCTCCCGCCAGAGCCAGACGGTCCGCGACGCGGCGGCCGCCGGCGGGCCCGCCGGTGCGCTCTACGTGCTGATCGAGGGGGCGGACGGCGCCGTCGCCCACGCCCGGTCGCTCCTCGGACCCCTCGCGAAGCCGATCGAGGCGGCCGACGCGGAGGCGCTGTACCGGAAGTTCAAGGCCGACGAGGAGAACGCGTCGGCCGGCATGGGCCTGTTCTTCACCGAGTGAGGTCGCCGCGCCGCTACTCGGGCGTCGCCTGCGACGGCTCGAGGTCCTCGCCGCCCGCGAAGCTCCGCTGGAACGCGTGGTAGAGGGTCTCGAGGCCGGTCCCGTCCGTGCTCGAGGTGCCGATGAGCGGCACGACCGGCGCGAGCGCCTCGATCGCGCGGAGCACCTCGGCGGAGAGCTGCACGTCCGGTGTCGGGCTCTCCCGGGTCACGGCGTCCATGAGCCGCCCGGTCTCCTCGGACCAGCCGAGGACC
>DATJVB010000136.1:0-2461 GCA_035502055.1 Thermoplasmata archaeon
GGCCCGGACCGGGCGGGCGGTCGTCCTCGTGAGCGCCGGGACCCGCGACGAGGGTCTCCAGAAGTCCGCGGGCCGGCGGGAACGTCGCATGCACGAGATGCTCGAGGAGGTCGAGGCGGAGGCCCGGAGCGGCACCCTCGCGCCGCCGGTCCGCACGACCAAGCAGCGCGCGCTCTCCGAGTTCCTCTGACGGGTCGCCCGGGGCGACGCGCTATCTACGGGCCGGCGGCTGCCCCCGCCCATGCGCCCCCGCATCCGCGGCGCCGCCGCGCTCGCCGTCCTCGGGCTACTCACGATCTCCGGGACGGCCGCAGTCGCCGCAACGACGGGGATCCACGCGCCGCCCGCCATGACCCTCCCCGGAGCGGGGTCAGGAGCCAGGTCGCTGATCGCGGCGGCGGTGGATTCGCTCTCCATCGGAGGGGGGCCAGCCCACGGCGCGCCCGTCCGGTGCTCGGTCGAGTCCGGCCCGTCCGCGACCTGCGGGGCGCCGTCGCCCGGAGCGGCGGCGCCGGGCGGCTCGAGCGGACTCCGGCCCGACGACACGGAGCTCGCGACCTGGATCAACGTGACCGGAATGATCGACGGCGCAGGGTCGCCCGAGACGATGTTCGCCCACATGGCGTTTGATCCGACGCTCGGCGCGGTCGTCCTATTCGGCGGCTGCACGCCGTCGGCGTGCCCCGACAACGAGACGTGGGAGTACACACCGTACGCGTGGCAGAACCTCACCCCCACGCTCACGATCGCGCCGTCGATCCGGCTCGGCTTCGCGATGGACTACGATCCCGCGCTCGGCGGCGTCGTCGTGGAAGGCGGCACGGACGGGAGCGCGGTCGCCGACGACGTCTGGCTGTTCTCGGGGCACTGGTCGAACATCACGGCGACGACCGGCCCCGGGCCGGCGACGTTCTTCGGCTCGGCCGCGTGGGACCCGGCGCTCGGGGGCCTCCTCGTCGTCGACGGCTGCCTCGACGCGGCCTGCGGGAACCTCTCCTCCTCGACGTCGCTCCTCGGGGCCGGCGGCTGGAGCCTCCTCGGCTCCGGTCCGGGCGGGCCCACGGTGCTCCTCTCGGGCGCGGCGATGGCGTTTGACCCGCTCGACGGGTACATGGTCGAGTTCGGCGGCAACCAGGGCGGATTCCCCGCCGGTAACTCGACGAACTGGACGTACACCTACGCCGCCGGCGCGTGGACCAACCGGTCCGGCGACGACGCCGCGTGCATCCCGACGTGCGGGACGCCGCCCGGCCGGGAGTACGGGGCGATGACCTGGGACGGGGAGTTCGACCTCGTCTTCTTGTCGGGCGGGTACAACCGTTCGACCAACGGGTTCGCGAACGACAGCTGGCTGTTCGTCGGCGGCGAGTGGTACCCGAGCGACTCGTTCGGGGCCCCCGCGCCGTCGGACCTCGTCGGGTGCGCCGGAGAGGCGCTGGCGGCGAACAGCTCGGTTATCGCCCCCTTCGTGGTCGGGGGCCTGGGACCGCCCGCCGGCTGCGCCAACAGCGACTGGGTGTGGGAGATCCCGCCCGAGCTCGCGAACGCGTCGGTGAACCCGAACCCGGTCGACGACGACGCGGTCGTCACGGCGACCGGGGACGGTACGGCCGGGGACGGCTCCCCGGCCAGCATGGCGTTCGTGACGGACTGGGGGGACGGGGCCACGACGCGGACGCCGGTCGAGGTCGCCGGGTTCACCGCGAGCTGGGCGTCCGACGCCACCCACATCTACGGAACGACGGCCGGCCCGGGAAGCTATCCGGTCTCGGTCCACGCCGTCGACTACTTCGACGTGCCCGGCAGCGCCTGGACGTTCACCGTCGACGTCCGATCGAACCTGTCGGCGACGTGGCGCGTGGCGAACCCGCCCGCGGTCGCCGGGCTCCCGGTCGCCTTCGTGGCGACCGGCACCGGGGGAGCCGGCCCGTACAGCTATTCGTGGACGTTCGGCGACGGAACGACCCAAGTCACGCCGAACGCGACCACGAACCACACGTTCGGGGGAGCCGCGTCGTACTCCGTCTCGCTCGCGGTGACCGACGCGGGAGGCGGGGCGGTCTGGTCGAACTCGACGGTCGCGGTGGTCTCTCCGTTCTCCGCGCTCGCCACGATCGGGTACCCGACCGCGGACGTCGGGATCCCGATTGCGTTCAACGGCACCGGCGTGGGCGGGGTCGGCCCGTACGCGTCGTACGCGTGGACGTTCGGCGACGGGACGACGGCGAGCGGCCCGAACGCCTCGCACACCTTTGCCGTCGTAGGGAACTTCTCCGTCGGCCTCGAGGTGACGGACGCGATCGGTTCGGTCGCGTACTCGAACCTCACCCTGCGGGTGAACCCGGCGCTCGCGGCGGCCCCGACCGCCTCGATGACGTCGGTCGCCGTCGGCGAGACGATCGCGTTCGCCGCCGGCGCCTCGGGCGGCTCGTTCCCGTACCTCTACTCGTGGGAGTTCGGC
>DATJVB010000137.1:0-25282 GCA_035502055.1 Thermoplasmata archaeon
ACGCCTCGGGGGACGGTGGATCCTCCCCGGACTCATCGACCCGCACCTCCACTGGCTCGCCGCGACGATCGGCCGCGCCGGGGTCGACCTCCGGGGGGTTCGCGGGCCGGAGGAGATCGGCCGGGCGGTTGCCGCCGCGTCCGACCGCGCCCCCGGTGGACCCCTTCTCGGGGGCGGGTGGGACCAGGAGCGGTTCTCGCGCGTCGAGTACCCGACGCGGGCGGCGCTCGACGGCATCGGGCCGGACCGGCCGGTCGCCTTGTACCGCGTCTGCCATCATGTCGCGCTCGTCAACGGAGCGGCCCTCGACCGGCTCGGCATCGGCCGATCGACGCCGGACCCTCCCGGGGGTCGGATCGGTCGGGGGCCCGACGGTGCTCCGAACGGCCTCCTGTTCGACGCCGCCCTCCGCGCCCTGCGGCCGCTGGAGGAGGAGTCGTTCCGGTCCTGCGCGGCGGAGGCGACTGACTGGCTCGCCCGACTCGTCGGTCGCGGGCTCACGACGGTCGGCGTGCTGAGCGCGCTCCCGGCCGAGGTGGACGCGGCCCGGGCGATCCCCTCGCACCGGACCGTGCCGCGGCTCCGGCTCTATCCGGGGTGGTCCGTGGCCGACGGGCTGCGTAGTGAGGCGGTCCCCCCCGGGGAGCCGGCGGTGGGCATCTCGGGGCTCAAGATCGTGCTCGACGGCTCGCTCGGCGCCCGCACCGCCGCGCTCTCGGAGCCGTACGCGGACCGCCCGGACGAGGCGGGTCTCCTCGTCTCCTCGGAGGAGGAGATCGAGTCGGCCGCCCAGGCCGCCGAGGCGCACGGATGGGCGCTCGCGATGCACGCCATCGGCGACCGGGCGGTCGCCCGCGCCCTCGACTGGGGGGAACGGCTCGCGGGCCGGGTTCCGGTACGCCTCGAGCACGCCTCCGTCGTCCCGGACGCCCTCCTCGACCGTCTCGCCCGGGGAAGAGTGCCGACCGTCGTCCAGCCCGGGTTCGTCCGGAGCGATCGGTGGATCCCGGAGCGGCTGGGGCCGGTCCGGCGCGGGTGGGCGTACCGGTTCCGGGAGATGGTCGACCGAGGAGTCCCGGTCGCCGGTTCGAGCGACGCGCCCATCGAGCCGGCCGACCCCTGGACCGGGCTCCACGCGGCGGTCGCCGAGGCGGGCCTCACCCCCGAGGAGGCCCTCGCGATGTACACCCACCGTGCAGCGGACGCGCTCGGGAGGCCGGCGCTGGGACGGATCGCCGTGGATGCACCGGCCGACCTCGTCGTCCTCGACGTCGCCGACCTCGGGGCGGCGATCGCGCGGGGCGGTCCCCTGCGGGCCGTCGTGCGCGGCGGCCGGCGGGTCGCCCCCGGAGCCGCTATCTAGGCCCGCCGGTCGGGGAGGGCGATGCCGGACGCGCCGGACGTCCCCGCCTTCCGGGAGCTCTCCCCGACGATGCGCGTCGACGCCCTCCTCTCCGACTGGAAGGCGTCCCTGGGACCCGAGCTCGACGCCGAGGCGCGCGAGCGGGGCCTCTACGAGAAGGCGTGGGAGGAGTACCTGGGGGGGGACTTCGGGTTCGGCCTCTGGTGCTGGCACGAGTGCGACCGGCTCACGAACGCGTTCCGGGGGAGCGTCCGGGAGGTGACCAGGGTGCTCGGCGCCGGCCACTACCTCGGCTTCAGCCACCGGCGCGCGATCGCGGAGCGGGTGCCGCTCGACAAGGTCTACCGGCCCCGCAAGGGCGACATGAGCACGCCCCGCACCGACGCGATCGTCCTTCCCGGCTACCAGCTCCTCTGCGTCTACCTCGTCAAGGCCGCCTCGGGGGACCGGAAGGCGCAGGCGCAGTACGAGATCGCCCTCGGAGAGCTCGAGGACCGCCGGCGCGCCGACCCGTACCACCGGCACTTCGAGACGTTCAAGTCGCTCTGGGACCGGCAGCTCCAGCGGGCCTCCTCGGAGGGCGCCGGGCCCGCCTCCGCCGCCGCCCGACCCGTGAAGTCCCCGTAGGCGTTGGGGACCGCCCGGACGCGTGACGCGCTGGCTCGTTCGGTTCGCCTACGACGGCCGCCGGTTCCACGGGTGGGCCCGGCAGCCGGGCCAGGAGACGATCGAGGGGACGATCCGGGCGGGGCTCGTCGACCGGGGCCTCCTCGTCCGGGGCGAGCCGGTCCGCCTCGAGGTCGCGAGCCGGACCGACCGGGGGGTGAGCGCGCGGGGCAACGCCCTCGCGCTCCGGTCCCCGCTCGACGGCGACGCGCTGCTTCGGGCGCTCAACGGGATCTCCCCCTCCCTCTACTTCGGCTACGCCCGGCGGATCGACGACCGGTTCCGCGTCCGGGGCGCGTCGTACCGGTGGTACCGCTACTTCGATCCGTCGGACCGCCCCGGCCCGATCGGCCCGTGGCGCGACGCGGCGCGCGGGTTCGTCGGCCGACTGGACGCCCGGTCGTTCGGCCGGGGACTCCCGGCGACCGCCCCGGTCTGGCGGGACGTCACCCGGCTCACCGTCACGGAGGGGGACGGGGGCCGGGTGATCGACATCGTCGCCCCCGCGTTCGTCTGGGGGATGGTGCGGAAGATCGTCGCCGCGCTCCGTGCGATCGTCGCGGGAACGCTCTCGGCGGACGAGGCGGCGGCCGCCCGCGAGGGCCGCCGGCGCCTTACGCTCCCGCTCGCCGAGCCGGAGCCGCTCGTCCTCTGGGAGGTGGGCTACCCGGGCGCGTGGGAGGTGGGGCCGGCCACGCCCACGCGGGCGCAGCAACGGTACTGGGCGGCCGAGCGGTCGGCCGCCCGTCTCACCGCCCGGCTCGTCGACGCCCTCTCGGCCGCGGAGCCCCCCGCGGGGCCCGTCTTGAGCCGGTCGGGGCGGTAAGAACCGTCCCGTAGCCTCATAAGGGGAGGCTCTCGTTGTCCCCGCCGAGGCTTCCGATGTCCCGCACCACCGCCGTCTGGACCGCCGTCGGCGTCTTCGCCCTGCTCGCGTTCCCCGCGCTCTCGATCGTGCCGCTCGCGCACTCGGCCGGGGCGTCCCCGGCCGCGCCGCCCGCCATCTTCCACTCGAGCACGACGAGCACGAACTGGGCCGGATACGCCGTGAGCACGACCTCCGGCCAGGTCTCGTTCGTGAACGGGTCGTGGACGGTCCCGTCGATCGTCGGCAAGTGTCCCAAGACCGCCCTCTACTCCTCGTTCTGGATCGGAATCGACGGCTACACGTCGAGCACTGTCGAGCAGACCGGGACCGACTCCGACTGCCAGCGCGGCGCCCCCACCTACTACGCCTGGTACGAGTTCTACCCGGCCGGCTCGGTCGTAATCAAGACCGTCTCGATCTCGGCCGGGGACACGATCCTCGCGTCGGTCGCCTACAGCCCGACCACCTCGAAGTTCACGGTGACCCTCACCGACGTCTCGACCGGGAAGTCGTTCTCGACGAGCGCCGCGGTGAAGAGCGCGGTGCGCTCCTCGGCGGAGTGGATCGCGGAGGCGCCGTCGTCGATCCGCGGCGTCCTGCCGCTCGCGAACTTCGGCACCGTCGACTTCGGCTACGACTACACCGGGCTCGCCGGGACCGGCGCGGCGACCGTCGGCGGCACGACCGGGCTCATGGGCTCGTTCGCCGGCCTCGCGTCGATCGACATGGTGAGCCAGAAGAGCTCCTCGACGGTGAAGGCGAGCACGTCGGCCGTCTCGACCGACCTCTCGAGCTTCACGGTCACCTGGAAGAGCCGCGGACCGTAGGTCGGACCGGGGTCGGCGCCGCCGTCCCGCGGGGGGGCCCGCGGGAGCGCCCCGTGAAATATCCGGCGCCGCTCGGGGCCGGGGGAGGCGCATGACCGGCTCCGTCCGTACCGTGGCCCGGCAGCTCCGCGGCGCGGAGACGCTCGAGGGGGCCGGGGTGCGCCTCCGGCGCATGTTCGGCAACTCGGAGGTGCCGCTCCTCGACCCGTTCCTCCTGCTCGACAACTTCGGCTCGACGAATCCCGAGGACTACCTCAAGGGGTTCCCGTGGCACCCGCACCGGGGCCTCGAGACCGTGACGTACATGCTGAACGGGCAGACCGCGCACGAGGACTCCCTCGGCAACGCCGGGGTGATCGACTCCGGCGACGTCCAGTGGATGAGCGCCGGGAGCGGCATCATGCACCAGGAGATGCCGAAGCGGACCGAGGGGAGGCTCTCCGGGTTCCAGCTGTGGGTCAACCTTCCGAAGGCCCGGAAGATGGAGACCCCGGCGTACCGGGGCGTGACGGCCCCGTCGATCCCGACGGTCCGGGGCGACGACGGGCGGACGGTGAAGGTGATCGCGGGCGAGTTCGAGGGGGCGGAAGGCCCCGTGAAGCACATCCCCGTCGACCCGTTCTACTTCGACGTGACCCTTCCGGCGGAGGCGACGTTCACGCACCCGGTCCACCCCGGCTACACCGTCTTCGCCCAGGTGATGGACGGCTCGGGGTGCTTCGATCCCCTCGGGGTGCCGGCCGTCGGGGAGGAGAACCCGCGGCTCTACACGGGCGACCTCCGTCCCGAGGCCGAATCGGCGGCGACGCCGGGCCACACGGTCCTCTACGGCGACGGGGACGAGGTGCGGATCCACGCCGGCGACGCGGGGGTGCGGTTCCTCCTCGTCTCGGGCCGGCCGCTCCACGAGCCGGTCGCCTGGTACGGGCCGATCGTCATGAACACCCGCGACGAGATCCTCGAGGCGGTCTCCGACCTCCGCCACGGGAAGTTCATCCGGACCGAGAAGGTCATCACCGAGGTCTGACCGCCCGGGGGGCGGGGGTCGCGGGTCGTTCCCGGGTGGGGGGCGAGACGCCGGGCTCAACCCCGGTTGACCGAGCCGCTTTGGGAGGGCTCGACGGTCGGAGCGACCGTGACCGAGTCGAGTCGCCGGCCGACGGGGGATTCCCCCGAGAACGCCGACCGTATCGTTCGGCCGCTCCTCGTGCTGGGAGCGCTCGGTCCCTGGGTCTACGTACTGGCGCTGGTCGTCGGCCCGTTGCTGTGGACCTCCTACTCGTCGTACGGCGAGTCGGTGAGCACGCTCACGAGCCGCGGGGCGCCGAACCAGGCGGTGATCGGGCCGCTTTTCGCGCTGTACAACGTCGCCCTGATCGCGTTCGCCGTCGCCTCCCGGCGGGTCCTCCCGCGTCGGCCCCGCGCCGCGGTCGGCCCGGCCGCGCTCGCCGGAGCGGGCGCTCTCGGCCTCCTCCTCTTCCTCTTCCCGCAGGACCCGTGGGGCGCGCCGGTGACGGCGGTCGGCGAGGGCCACATCGCGATCTCGGGGCTCCTCGCCCTTCTCTTCCTGGTCGGGCTCTTCGGGTTCTGGCGAACGACGGCCGGGAGCCCGGGCTGGACCCGGTTCAGCCGGGGGACCGTCGCCTTCTTCGTCGCCGGGATCGCGCTCGGGGCGTTCGGCGCCGTATCGGTCACGACGCCGTACGCGGGTCTCGCCGAGCGGGCCTCGATCGGCACGTTCCTCCTCTGGACCGAGCTCGCCTCGCTCGCCCTCCTCGCGATGGTCTCCCGCCCCAGCCGGTCCGTCCAGGAGGCGCCGGTGGGGCCGCTCGACGCCCGTGTCGAGATCGCCGCGCCCTGAAGGGGGCCGGGGACCGCGGTTCCGGGGCGTGCCTTTATCGGGCGTCCCCGCTCGGCCGGCCCGATGGGGCGACGGGGCGATCGGGGGGGCGAGCCGGGGGACGGAGCGGACCCGGCGCTCCGGTACGACGGGTGCTCACCCGACGTGCGCTCGCTTATCAGCCGCGGGAGGCGCTAGCCCCATCGGTGAGCGGGTTCCCGCAGGGTAGGTCATCATGTCAGGAACGGACGGTGCCGCGAAGGCCGTGATCCAGGCCGACGATCTCCACGTCGAGTACGCCTCGTCGCGCAAGAACACGCCCGGGACGAAGGCCGTCGACGGCGTCTCCTTCTCCGTGCACGGCGGGGAGATCTTCGGGTTCCTCGGCCCCAACGGCGCCGGGAAGACGACGACGATCTCGGTCCTCACGACGCTCCTGTCGCCGACGAGCGGCCGCGCGACCGTCGCGGGGATCGACACCGTCGCCGCGCCGGCCGAGGTGCGCCGACGGATCGGCCTCGTCTTCCAGACCTCGACGGCCGACGCGCAGTTGACGGGCCGGGAGAACCTGACCCTGGAAGCCGGGCTCTACGGCCTCCGGCCGTCGGAGGTCGCCGACCGGATCGACGAGCTCCTCCGGCAGGTCGAGCTCACGGCCGTCGCCGACCGCCTCGTCGGCACCTATTCCGGCGGCATGCGCCGCCGGCTCGAGCTCGCGGCCGGGCTCGTCCACGGGCCCCACATCGTGTTCCTCGACGAGCCGACGCTCGGCCTCGACCCGCAGGGACGCGCCGGCTTCTGGAAGTACATCCGCGAGCTTCGCGACTCGAAGGGGATCACCGTGTTCCTCACGACGCACTACCTCGACGAGGCCGACCAGCTGTGCGACCGGATCGCCATCATCGACAACGGCCACATCATCGCGACCGGGACGCCGGCCGAGCTCAAGGACCGGATGGGCGGCGACACCCTCGAGATCGGCACCGCGGCCGGCGCCGCGGACCTCACGTCGGCCCTCGGCGCGATCCCGGGGGTCTCCGCCGTCGCCCGGGTAGAAGGCGGCTACCGCCTCAAGTGCGCGCGCGGCGAGGCGCTCGTCTCGAAGGTCGTCGTCGCCGCCCAGTCGGGGGGCGTGGAGATCACCCGCCTCGCCGTCCACAAGCCGAGCCTGGACGAGGTGTTCCTGCACCTCACGGGGCACGCGTACCGCGAGGAAGGGAACGGGAAGGCGGGCGCGACGGGCGCCCCCGGAGGCCGCTGATGTACCGCGAGGTCGTCTCCCTCATGCGCCGGGAGTACCTCCGCTGGATCCGCGCGCCGACGTGGGTCATCTCGGGCCTCATGAGCCCGATCCTGTACCTCGTCCTGTTCGGCCAGGCGTTCGACCTGGGGAAGCTGATCCCGGCGAACGTCCCGGGCAACCCGCTCGGCGTCGTCCTGCTCGGCGCGCCGAACTACTTCTCCTACTTCGCGATCGGCATGGTCGCCTTCGCGAGCGTCACGGCCGCGATGTTCTCCGGCACGGGGGTGATCTTCGACAAGCAGCTCGGCATCCAGCAGCGGATCGTCTCGACGCCGGCGTCCCGGGGGGCGATCTTCTCGGCGTCGCTCCTCTTCCGGGGCGTGCTCACCCTCATCCCGGCGTTCCTCGTCATCGGGATCGCCCTCCTTCTCGCCTACGTCCCCGGGCTCGCCGGCCTCTCGGTGCCGGCCGGCGTGTCGGCGGCGGGCGTCGCGGAGGTGCTGGTGGCGATCCTCACCCTCTCGCTCACCTTCACCGCCCTGTTCCTCGCCTTCGGGTTCGCCGCGGACCGGATCGAGAGCTACTTCGGGGTCGTCACGATCCTCCAGCTGCCGATCCTGCTCACGTCGAACGCGATGTACCCGTCGGGGACGATGCCGCCGTGGCTCCAGGACGTGGTGTCGGTGAACCCGATCTCGCTCGCGGTCAACGTGATGCGCGCGAACCTGTTCGGCGCGCAAGGCTACGCCTACCCGGTCTCCACGTACCTCGCGGGGCTGATCGGCTGGGCGGTCCTCCTGATCGGCGTCGCGTCGGTCCTCGCCTACCGGTCGTTCCGGACGGGGGTCGTGACGTCGCGCCGGTCGGCCTGGAGCCCGGGCCCGTAGGGGGCCCCGGTCGCGTCGCGCCTTGGGCGACGCAGGGGTTTTCCCCTCGCGCGCCCCGGGTACTTGTCCGACCGTGACCGCGCCGACCTCCCTCCCCGACGCCCGTCCGACGGGACGCCGGGGGGACCGACGATGAGCGCCGCCGCCCCGGGCGCCGCCGACCCCCGCGAGCGGACCGCGGAGACGTTCGACCGGGCCTACTCGTGGCGGATCATGGCGATCATGTCGGTCCTCGTCATGATCGTGATGTACATCGAGGGGATGCTCACCCCCTCGCTCCCGACGATCGCCCGGGAGTTCCACGTCGACGTCGCCCAGGTGAGCCTCGTCCTGTCGGTGTACCTCGTCACGGGGGTCGCGCTGAGCCCGATCGCCGGCAAGCTGGGGGACGTCTACGGGAAGAAGCGGGTCCTCACGGTCATCCTCGTCCTGTACACCCTCGCCGTCTCGGTGACGGGCTTCTCCCCGTCGTACGAGTTCATGGTCGCCTCGCGCGCCATCCAGGGCGTGGGGCTCACGATCTTTCCGCTGGCGATGAGCCTCGTCCGGGAGGAGTTCCCCCGGGAGATGGTCCCGCGGGCCCAGGGGATCCTGAGCGGCCTCTTCGGCGCCGGGTTCGCCGTGAGCCTGCCGCTCGGGGCGTTCGTCTCGAACACGTTCGGCTGGAGGTTCACCTACCACTCGGCGGTCCCCGTCGTCGCCCTCGTCACGATCGCCGCGTTCGTCGTGCTGCGCGAGTCGCCGTACCGCCGCCCGAACGCGTTCGTCGACTACGGCGGCGCGGGATTCCTCGCGGCGTCGCTCGCGCTGTTCGTGCTCGGACTCTCCCAGGGGCCGGTCTGGGGCTGGGGGAGCCCCCTCGTCCTCGGGCTGATGGCGGGCGGCGCGATCCTCCTGGTCCCGACGGCGCTCGTCGAGATCTACCACCACCGCCGCGGGCGCGAGGTGATCCTCGACGTCCGCCTCCTGAGCCGTCGGAACGTCCTCGTCACGAACCTCATCATCGTCGTGAGCGGCTTCGGGATGTTCCTCGCCTTCCAGGCGCTCACCTTCCGGCTCGAGTACCCGCCGCCCGTCGGTTTCGGGCAGGACATCTTCCAGACCGGGCTAGCGTTCGTCGCCTTCGCGGTGCCGATGCTGGTCTTCGCGCCGCTCGCGAGCCTCGCCGTCACGCGCGTCGGGACCCGGCCGATGACCGCCGTCGGCTGCGCCGTCGCGGCGACCGGCTTCTACCTCGCGACGCTCGCGACCGTGCTGCCCGCGCTCCTCGCGAGCATGGTCGTCATCGGCGCCGGGATCGCGGTGATGAACTCGTCGGTGATCAATCTCCTCGTCCTCACGGTCGAGCCGCGCGACATGGGGCTCGCGACGTCGCTCAACGCGGTGTTCCGCAACGTCGGGAGCAGCGTCGGCGCCCCGCTCGCCGGATCGCTCATGGCGACGTTCACGGTCGTCGAGTTCGGCACGACGTTCCCGAGCCCGACCGCGTTCCGCGACGCCTACCTCATCGCCGCCGTCGCCTCCGCGTCCGCGGGCGTGCTCGTCCTGTTCGCGAAGGAGATCCTGGGGAAGCGGGCGGTCCGGGAGGCGCTCGCGAGCGACGAGCGGCCGCCGCTCGCCGTCCCGCGCGCCGCCCCCGCGCCCGCCGACGCGCCCGCCGCGGCGGGACCCGGCGGCTGAGCCCGCCCACGCCCGTCCCGCCGCCCGGTCACGTCGTGGCGCTGGTTCGGAAGGTTTATCGGGGGATTCCCGGCAGAGACGTAGCGCGATGCCGGACGACGGCCAGGACGGTCCGGGGACCCCGGCTCCGCCCTCCACGCCCGACGCGCCCGCCGCGGCGCCCCCGGCTCCGGGCGGGCAGGACGGCTCGGACGACGCCCCGACCACGGGCACGGTCCGGCGGCGGACGGTGGGCGAGTTCGCGCGCTGGTGGACGGTCACCCGCCACCAGCTCGCGCACTACGTGCGGTCGTACCGGTTCCTCGGCCTCCTCGCGTTCGTCGGGTTCATCTCGCTCCTCACGCTCGCCTTCCAGCTCGACGCGGGGGTCGACGCGGTCCGGATCCAGCAGCTCAACAAGAGCTCGGAGTACCTGTCGAACTTCCTCGACTACACCGGGCTCTGGATCATCTTGGCGGCGGCGTTCTTCGCCGGCGATGCGCTCAGCGTCGACTTTTCCACGGGGACCGGCTACTACATGCTCGTCCTTCCGGTCCGCCGGCGGACGCTCCTCGCCGGCCGGTACTCGGCCGCGATCGTCGTGACCCTCGCGATCGTGGCGGTCTACTACGTCGCGGCGTTCCTCGGCGGGGTCTACTTCTTCGGCGCGTCCGCGATCCGGTGGGACCTCGCCGCCCTATCGTTCGGCATCGCCGCCCTGTTCACGCTCGCCGCGCTCGCCGTGGCGTTCACGATGAGCGCCTTCTTCCGGTCCCCGGCCGCCGGGGTCCTCGTCACGGTCCTCGTGCTGTACGTCGGCTTCACGACCCTCCAGGGGGTCGTCGAGCTCGCCGGCGTCGAGCCGTGGTTCTCGCTCACCTACGCCGGCGGGGCGATGGCGGCGATCCTCGACACCGACTTCGTCCACTTCCAGTCGATCCCGCTCGGGGAGGACCAGTACTACACGATCTGGAGCGCCAACGTCGGCGAAGGCGTGCTCATCATGCTCGGCTACCTCGCCGTCTTCCTCGGGCTCAGCGCGTACCTGTACGGGCGGAAGGAGTCGACCGGCTGAGGGACGATGGGCTCGTTCGAGGTCGACGACCTGGTGAAGTCGTTCGGGGCCGGCGCGCCGGCGCTCGATGGCGTGACGTTCCGGTACGAGGGGGCGGGGGCGATCGGCTACCTCGGTCCGAACGGGGCGGGGAAGACGACGACGCTCAAGCTCCTCGTGGGCCTCCTTCGACCGACGCGCGGCCGGGCGCTCCTCAACGGCTTCGACCCCGTCGCCGACCGGGTCCGCGCGCTCGAGGACGTGGGCGCGGTCATCGAGACCCCCGAGCCGTACCCCACGCTCACGATCTACGACACCCTCCGGACCGTCGGGGAGCTGCGGGGCCTCGCGCCGGCCGACGTCGACGCCGAGATCGACCGGTGCCACCGCCTGCTGAGGCTCTCCGAGCTCGACGCGCGCGTCGGCGCCCTGTCGAAGGGGCAGCGCCAGCGCGTCGTCCTCGCCTCCGCCCTCCTCGGGGACCCCTCGGTGCTCCTGCTCGACGAGCCCACGAGCGGGCTCGACCCCGCGGAACGGGTCCACGTGCGGGACCTTCTGGGCCGGCTCAAGCGCGACCATCTGCTGTTCATCAGCTCCCACCAGATGGTCGAGGTCGCGGAGGTCTGCGACGAGGTGATCGTCCTCCACCGCGGCCGCGTGCTGCTCAAGGACCGCGTCGACCGGGTCTCGAGCCGCATCCGGAGCCGGGAGGTGATCGTCGAGTTCGGGCGGCCGGTCGACCGGGCCGCGCTCGCGCCCGTCCGGCCGCTCGCGGAGGACCTCACCGCGGTCTCGGACCGCCGCTGGCGGGTCCGGTTCGACGGCCGCGACGAGAGCCGGGACCGGATCCTGGCCGCCTGCCTCACGGTCGCGCCCGTCGTCCAGTTCGCGAACGCCTCCCTCGTGCTCGAGGAGGCGTATCTCGACGCGATCGGGGAGGGGACCGGCCCCCGCCGATGATCCCCCGACGGGCGACGCACCGCCGGGTCCGCGCGGCGCCGTTCCAACGCCCTCCGACGACGGACCCGTCGCTCCCGGAGGGGACGTACCGCGAGCCCGACGAGGGGGGAGCCGCCGCGTACCGGTCCCGCCTCGCCCGGCGGGCGGGGCGTCGCTGGCTCGTCGTCTCCCTCGCGGTCGGCGTCGCGGCGGCCGCGGGGATCGCCTTCGTCCTGTACCACCCCTCCGCCGCCCCCGGGACCACGTCGTCCGGACCGGGCTCGGGCGGTTCCGGCGGCACCGGGGGCGGCGGGTCGGGCGGCTCGATCTCCATCGCGCTCGGCTCGCCGGCGGTCGCGACCGTCGCCTGCGGGTCGGGCGGGAACGCCTCGTCGGAGGCGATCGCGTGGCGGTCGTCGAGCACGCCGATCACCCTCGCCGACCTCAACCTCTACGTGGTCGAGATCGGCGACGGCGACATCCTCCGCGCCACCGCGTCCGCCCCCGAGGTGACGCCGACCGACCCGTGCGCCGGATCCGCGCCGTCGCCGGCGTACGCGTGGTACGCCGTCCTCACCGACCCGACGGGGGCGAACGTCGCCTACTTCACGCTCTCCGTCGGATGGGTCCCCCTCGGCGGTTCGCCGGCGCAGGCGATCGCGGCCGGCTCGACGATCACGGTCCTCATCGACCCCTCCGTCGCCGACACCGGGTACGGCCTCGAGGTGCAGGGGTTCGTGAACGGGGTGCCGTTCGCCGCGGGCACCCCGCTCTGAGCCGCCGGGCGACGCCGTCCCGCCTACGGGGCCGACGGCGGCGGTCCGGCGGGCGGTCCGTCCGACGCCGGAGGCTCGGCGGCCGGCGGCCGCCGCCGCCCCGCCCACCAGCCGCCCGCGACGCCGACGATGAGCGCGATGACCGGGAGCCCGACGATCCATCCCCACGACGTCGCCGGCCCCGAGCCCGAGGAGCCCCCGCTCGGGCCCGCGATGGTGAACGTCACCGTCGCGTGCGCCGACGTGCCGGTCGCGTCGATGACCGTGAGCGGCACGGTGTACGTTCCCGCCGCCGCGACGGGGATCGTCACGTTGGCGCGGTCGGACGTCGACCCGTTGGGGAGCTGCCACTCGTACGAGTACGGCGAGGTCCCCCCCGACACCACGCCGACGAGGGTGGCCGTCGTGGGGGCGGAACCGGTCACCCCCGGACCCGAGATCGACACGTTGAGCGGGTTCCCCACGACGATCGGCTCGGGGCCCGTCCAGTTCGTGACGAGGCCCGTCGCGTCCGTCGCCGAGAGGGTCACGGTGTACGTTCCCGGGGTCTCGTACGTGTGCGTGGGCGACGGGGACGCGCTCGTCCCGCCGTCGCCGAAGTGCCAGAGGAGGCTGTACGGCGGGGTGCCGCTGAACGCCGTCGAGTTGAACGCGACGGCGAGCGGCGCCGGCCCCGAGGTCCGGGACGGCCAGCCGCCGACGATCGGCGCCGGGTCGACCCAGATGCCGACCGTGTTGGTCGCCTCCTGGGTGCCGAACGAGTTGCGGATCGTGCAGCTGATCGCGTAGAAGCCGACCAGCGCCGTGGTGCAGTCGATCCGGGCGGTCGACGTCGCCGCGCAGTCGTCCGGCAGTCCCGCCCACCCGTAGCTCACCACGGGGTACGTCTGCGTGGCGTTCGCGATGACGGTGAACGTCTGCCCCACGTCGACGTAGGTGACGGAGGCGTAGATCTCGACGAGGAGCGGGTCGTTGAGGTGGAAGGCGCTCGTCGCCGACGTCCGGTTGCCGACCTGGTCGGTCACGTTCACGATGACCGTCCGGGTACCCATGTCGTCGAGGTCCAGGTGGCAGACGTACACCGGAAGGTCGACGGAGGGGCAGTCGGTCCCTTCTTCGGAGTCGGGGAACCAGTACGAGTAGGTGTAGTTCCCGTACCCGCCGGAAGCGTACGTACGGATCACCGACGCGTTCGGCGCCTGGGGATCGGGGGGATCGAGGACGAGGCTCGCGGTGACGGGGCCGCCGAGAGCCCACGACTCGTTCCCCGGCCCGTCGGGGAACGTGCCTCCCACGGCGAGAACGTAGCCGTCGGCCGCATCGTACACCATCTCCATCCCTTCCCTCGGGGACGGGGCCGCGGCGCTGGGGATCTCGGTCCAGCGGCCGTCGGAGTAGGCGTAGGTCCGATTGCAGAGGCCGAGGGTCGACGCCCCGCACCCGGTTCCGCCGAACCCGACGATGCGCCCCCCGGGTGCGGCGGAGATCGCGTCGGCGGCGACCGCGATCGACCCGGGCGCGCCGGCGCCGGGAACGGCCGTCCAGTTCCCGGCCGACAGGCTCCAGGTATCGTTGAGCGGTCCCCCTCCGTCGGTTCCGCCGACGAGGAGAAGGGAACCGTCGGTCGCGTCGAAGGTGAGCCCCGCCGCCGCCCGCGGGGCGGGCGCCGGGCCGGGGGAGGCGGCGGTCCAGACGCCGGCGGTCCAGCTCCAGGTGTCGTTGAGCCATGCCCCGCGGCCGAGGCCGCCGAAGAGGACCACGCAGAGGCACCCGGGATCGTACGCGAGCGCGGCGTCCTGTCGGCCCGGAGGCGAGATCGGCGAGGCCGAGGTGTCATTCGTCCAGGAACCCCCGGCGAACAGCCAGGTCGATTCGTTCCCGTCGCCGGCGGCCCCCAGGACGATCACGACGGATCCGGCGTCCGCATCGAACGCGGAGGCGGGCCCCGGGCTCGCCGGCGGGGAGAGGCCGAGGGAAGGGGTGAGATTCGACCACGCGCCGCCCGAGAAGCTCCAGGTCTGGGCGATCGTGCCGTTCGCCGCGCTCCCGCCGACCCAGAGGACGTACCCGTCGAGGGGATCGTAGGCGAGCGTCCCGGCCGACAGCGGGCCCGCCCCGCTCGGTCCGGTCGAGAGGTTCCTCCAGTTCGGCGCAGGGAGGGCGGACGTCGTCGGCAGGACCGAGCCGGTCGGACCGGACGCGGGCGTCGCGAGAGCGGAGCCGGCCGTCGGCGACGCCTCGGTCTCCGGATGGGCGAGCCCGGAGAGCGCGACGAGGAAACCGAGCGCAACGGCGAGCGGCAGGCGGAGCCCCGCCCGGGCGCCCGTCGGTGTGGCGCGGAACGGGGGGTCCATCGGGGGGGCGCTAGCGGGCAGGGGGTCACATAGCTTTACCTCGGGCGGTCCGCCCCGCGGGGACGCAGTCGCGGGCTCCCGGCGCCGGCCCTCCGGCCGCGACGGGGCGCCTCCTTCCGCGCCGACCCTCCGGAGGAGCCCGGGAAGAGAGTCCGGGGGCACGGGACGAACCGTCACAGCCGGACCGGGTCCGAGAACCGTTATATGGCGCCCCCCGCAAGGCCGCCGGCCGGCCGTGCGCCCCCAGGGGCCGCCCGAGCGGCCGGGCAACCGCTCCCGATGACGGAGGACTCGCCGGACGCAACGGCTTCGCCCGCGCCGGGACGGGCGCCGACCGTTCCGCGTCGGTACGTCGGGGAGACCTCCCAGTGGGTCACCATCACCCGGCACCAGCTCGCCCACTATCTGCGGTCGTACCGATTCCTCGGCCTCGTCGGGTTCGTCCTCCTCGTCTCGGGGCTGACCCTGGGGTTCCAGCTGATCGCGGGCGTCGAGGCGACGCGGATCGCCCAGCTCGACAAGAGCTCGGAGTACCTCAGCAACTTCCTCGCGTACATCGGGCTCTGGATCATCCTCGCCGCGGCGTTCTTCGGCGGGGACGCCCTCAGCGTCGACTTCTCCACGGGGACGGGCTACTACATGCTCGTCCTTCCCGTCCGGCGCGCGACGCTGCTCGCGGGACGGTACGCCGCGGCCCTCGTCGTCACGCTGGGCGTCGTCCTCGTGTACTACACGGTCGGGCTGGTCGGGGGTTCGTACTTCTTCGGTTCCGCGGCCGTCGCGTGGGACTCCGTCGCCTACTCGCTCGCCATCGCGGTGCTGTTCTCCCTCGCGGCGCTCGCGGTCGCCTTCTCGATCAGCGCCTTCTTCCGCTCCCCCGCGGCCGGCGTCCTCGTGACGCTCCTCACGATCTACGTCGGGTTCACGACCCTGCAGGGCGTCGTCGAGCTCGCCGGCTTCGAGCCGTGGTTCTCGCTCACGTACGCCGCCGGCGCGATGCCGACGGTGCTCGACACCGACTTCGTGCACTTCCAGAGGATCCCGCTCGGCTCGGACCAGTACTACACGCTGTGGAGCGCCAACATCTCCGAAGGAGTCCTGATCATGGCGGCGTACCTCGTCGTCTTCCTGCTCCTGAGCGTCTGGCTCTACCAGCGCAAGGAGTCGACGGCCTGAGGGGACCATGGGGTCGTTCGCGGTCGAGGGCCTTACGAAGGAGTTCCGCGGCGGGGCGTTCGCGCTCCGCGACGCCTCCTTCCGGTACGACGGGACCGGGGCGATCGGCTGCCTCGGACCGAACGGGGCCGGCAAGACGACCACCCTCAAGCTGCTCGTGGGACTCCTCCGGCCGACGCGCGGGCACGCGTTCCTCAACGACGTCGATCCGATGCGCGACCGGAAGGCGGCGCTCTGGGACGTCGGGGCCGTGATCGAGACCCCGGAGCCGTACCCGACCCTCGCGATCTACGATACCCTGCGTACCGTCGGGCAGACGCGGGGGCTCTCCGTCGACGGGATCGACCAGGAGATCGACCGGTGCCACGAGCTCCTCGACCTTCCCCCGCTCGGCCGGCGCGTCGGCGCGCTCTCGAAGGGGCAGCGCCAGCGCGTCGTCCTCGCGTCGGCGCTGATGGGGGACCCCTCGGTCCTCCTCCTCGACGAGCCGACGAGCGGTCTCGACCCGGCGGAGCGGGTCCTGGTCCGGGGGCTCCTCGGCCGTCTCAAACGGGACCACCTCCTCTTCATTAGTTCCCACCAGATGCTCGAGGTGACCGAAGTGTGCGACGAGGTCATCGTCCTCCACCGCGGCCAGGTCCTGCTCAAGGACCGGGTCGACCGCGTGACGGGGCGCCTCCGCAGCCGGGAGCTCGTGGTGGAGTTCGACCGGCCGGTCGATGCGGCCGCCCTCGCTCCGCTCGCCGCGCTCACCTCCGGCATCGTCCCCGTCGCGGAGCGACGCTGGAGGCTGCGGTTCGGCGGAGACGACGCGGCCCGGGTCCAGCTCTTGGCCGCCTGCCAGGCGATCGCGCCGGTGGTCCAGTTCGCGAACGCTACGCTCGTCCTCGAGGAAGCGTACCTGGACGTCATCGCCTCCGCGACGGCGGCACCCTGACGTCGGGGATGTCGGCGAGCCCCGGGGATCGGCGGTCGCCCGACGCCGCGGCGCCGGCCGCCGGGACGCCGGGTCCGGAGCCGCCGTCCCACGGGGCCAACGCCGACGGCCCCGCGGCGAGCTTCCGGACCGGTCGGGGCCGTTCCGTCGCCCGCCGCCGGCGCGTCGCGGGCGGGATCGCGGCCGCGTTGATCGCCGCGACGGTCGTCTTCCTCGTGCTGCACAGCCAGCCGGCCCCCGCTCCGACCGCGACGGGGTCACCCGGCGGCGGCTCCGACGGGGGCGGCGGACCGTCGTCCAAGGTCTCGGTCACGCTGGGAACCCCCGACGCCGGTACGACGGTCTGCGGATCGGGCGGCTCGTCGCCGTCGGAGCGAATCCCGTGGCTCGGGTCGTCGGTGCCGATCTCCACCGCCGAGCTCAATCTCCTCGTCGTCGAGCTCGCCGACGGGGACATCCTTCCGGGGATCGCCGGGGCGCCGGGGGTCACCTCGACCGACCCGTGCGAGGGGAACCCGCCGGGTCCGAGCTACCACTGGTACCTGGTGCTCAGCGATCCGAGCGGGGCGAACGTCGCCTACTACACCCTCCCCATGGGATGGGTCACGCTCGCCGGGGGCGCGGCGAACCTCACCGTCGCGAACGGCTCGTCGTTCCTCCTGCTCATCTCCCCGTCCGTCGCCGGGATCGGGTACGGGCTCGCGCTCCAGGGGTTCGTCGACGGGGTCCATTGGGCGAAGGAGGTGACCCTCTGATCCGCCGCCCCTCGAGCCGGGGGTCCGGTGACATCAAAGAGATGGCCCGCAACGATTATCCACGTCCGCCCCCCGCACCGCACGCGGTGCGAGCTCTCCCCCGCGCCTCGCGCACCCCCCCGTGGCTCGTGCTCGCGGCGACGGCGCTCGCCCTCCTCGGGGGGACGCCGGTCGCGGGGGGGACGCCGCCTCCGCTCGTCGGGGGGCCCGTGCGGTCTCCGACCAGCGCCGCGTCCGGGGCGGCGGAGGCTCCCCCCCTGCCTGCGCCGCTCAGCGGCTGGTGGCCCCTTCCGGTCGGGGCGACGCACCCCTCCGCCCGGACCGCGTACCAGATGGCGACCGACTCGGAGGACGGCTACGTCCTCCTGTTCGGGGGGTGTCCCGGCTACGCGTTCCAGGCGATGTGCGGGACGAGCGTGATGAACGACACGTGGACGTTCTCGGGGGGCGCCTGGACGAACGTCACCGCGACGCTCACCCTCATCCCCCCGGCCCGGTCCGCGGGCGTCATGGCCGACGACCCCGCCGCCGGCGGGGTGATCCTGTTCGGCGGCCAGGCCGGCGGCTGCACGCTCGCCGACACCTGGGAGTGGCTCGGCGGGGTCTGGATCCGCCTCGCGCCGGCCGCGAGCCCGCCGGCGCTCACGGGAGCGGCGATGGCCTACGATGCGTCCGACGGGGAGCTCGTCCTCACCGG
The DNA here is from genome assembly GCA_035502055.1 of Thermoplasmata archaeon. GTDB lineage: Archaea > Thermoplasmatota > Thermoplasmata > Lutacidiplasmatales > UBA184 > Lutacidiplasma. The sequence continues at coordinate 18,042 of DATJVB010000137.1, forward strand.
CGGGGCGCTCAGCGGGACCACCAACATGTCGTCGACCACCTGGACGTTCAAGGACGGGACCTGGACCAACGCGACCGCCGCCGCCGGCCCCCCGGGATGGTACCTCCCCGCGTTCACGCCAGACCCGGTCTCGGGCGGCGCCCTCCTGTACGGCGGCGTCAGCCTCGGGCTCACCCCCCGGCACGACGCCCAGACCTGGCGATTCGCTGACGGCGCATGGACGAACGAGACGGCCTCGGCCGGCACGACGAACCCCGGAAGCCGGCTCGGGGCGGCGACCGCGTTCGATCCGGTGCGCAACGGGACGTTCCTGTCGGGCGGCAGCAACGGGGTGGCGACCTACGAGACCGACGTCTGGGAGCTCTCCGCCACCGGGAGCTGGAGCGCCCTCCCGTCGCCCCATGCGCCCCCGGGGGCGTTCTTCGAGAGTAGCGCCGCGTGGGACGGCTCGGACGGCTACCTCGTCGACTTCGGATCCGCCACGCTGAGCTCGTCGAACGGTCCGCCGACCGTCTCGGGCATCGACCCGTCGACCTGGGCGCTCCTCACGGAGCTCACCGCCGAGCTCGAGGGACCCACGACGGGAGCCCCGAACGCCTCGCTCTCCTTCGATGGGAGCGGTACCGACGGCGGCCTGCCGCCGTACGCGTTCGCCTGGAGCTTCGGCGACGGCCACACGGCGACCGGATCGGCGACCGTATCCCACGCCTTCGCCGCCCCGGGAAACTTCACCGTCTCGGTCTCGGTGACCGACGCGGCCGGCCAGACGGCCGCCGCGTACGTCCGGGTCGTCGTCTCCGCGTCGACGGCCCCCCCGGGAGGGGGCCTCGGCCCCGCGGGCTCGACGCTCGAGTACGCCGGGATCGGGGTCGCCGTGCTCGTCGTCGCCGCGGCGGTCGTCGTCCTCCTCCGGCGTCGGGGCGGGCGACGGCCTCCGCCGGCCGCTCCGGGCGTCCCGCCCGACTGATCGGGGCGGGGCTCCCGGGTCACCGCGTGGCCGGGCCGCACGGGAGGGGCGGCGAGAGGGAGGCCGCTCCGGTCACCGCGTCGGCTCCCGAACCCGCTCCCTCGGCCCGGTCCCGAGCGCGCGGGGTTCAGCTCGCGACCCAGGTGAGGACGCCGCCGATCGGCCCGCCGGGTCCGATGAGCGCGCCCGCGACGATGAGGTCCCCGGTCAACGGGTCGTACACCATCTGGGCGGAGTTGGCGGACACGGCCGATGAAGCGGTCTCGCGGCTCGCGGTGCTTAGCCACTCCACCCCCAGCTCGCTCGAGGCGACGGCGAGGTTCCGGTTCCCCGGATCGTACTGGAGCCCGTCCGGGCTCGCTCCCGTGTAGAGGCCGATGTTGCCGAGGAGCCGGTGGAACTGGGGGTTGTAGACCCGCACCGAGCCGCTGGACGCATCCCCGAAGTACATGTCCCGGGTGGCGGGATCGTACGCCACGGAGATCGGCTGGGTCGCGGGGGTCGCCGACGGCGTGCTCGAGTATCCGAGCCCCTGGAGGATCGTGACGTTCGGTCCGCCGGTATCCACCACGTACACCTCGGCCGTGTCCGGGTCGAACGCGATCGGCCCCGGCCCGCTCCCGACGGCGAGCGTCTTCACGACGGTGTTCGAGGAGCCGTTGATCACCGAGACGTTGAGCGACCCGCTGTTGGTCACGTAGACGAACCCGTCCGCCGAATCGTACACGACCCCGTACGGATGGCTCCCGACGGCCACCGACGCCACGACGGTCCCGGTCGAGCCGTTGAGTACGGAGACGAGGTCGGAGGAGTAGTCGGCGACGTAGACGCACCCGTTGCCGGGATCGAAGTCCATGCCGACGGGGAGGCTGCCGACGGCGACGTGGGCGACGATCCCCCGGGTGGCGGTATCGATCACCGTGACGTTGCTGTGGACCCCATCGGAGATGAACAGGCGGTGGCTCGCCGGGTCGATCGCCATGCCGGTGGCGGCCCCCGAGAGGCTGAGGGTCACGAGCGGCGCGTAGCTCTGCACGCTGGTCCAGCTGAGGGACGATCCGCTCATCCAGTAGAGGTCGTGGTTGGCGGAATCGTAGGTGAGGCTGCTGACCAGGCTCGAGGACCGCTCGGCGGTGACTTGCGCCGTCGAGGTGTTGATCTCGAAGATCTCTCCTCCAGTGTAGCCGTTGCAGAAGTACGACGTGTCCATCAGCCGGTCCAGGGGGTCGTACACGATCGCGTAGGAGAGGCACAGGCTCTTCGGCAGCGAGACGGAGGCGGCCGCGATGTCGGTCCCCGAATCGATCAACGTGACGTTGGAGCCGAGCGCGACGTAGACGAACTGGTAGACGGGATCGTAGGCGATCTGCTGGTAGCCCGTCGCGCCCACCGAAATGTTCGCGACGACGGTCAACGTCGAGGTGTCCATCGCGAGGACCGTGCCGTACGCCTGATCCGCGATGTACAGCTCGCCGTTCGCCGGATCGACGGCGAGGCCTCCGCCGTCCTGCGCGACGCACCACGTGTCTCCGGACAGCGCGAAGCTGAACCCCGTGTACCGCGGGGGGTAGAAGAAGGACAGCTCGCAGTTCGGCGTCGCGTAGTCCAAGACGAAGATCCCCCGGGTCACCGGATCGTACACGGCTGCGACGGGCTCCAGCGTGTTCGACACCGTGAGGGTCCGGTCGATCGTGTTGTTCTTCGTGTTGATCATGGAGATATTGTGCGAGCCCCCGTTGGTCACCAGCATGTCGTGGTTCGCGGGGTCATACGCGATCGAGTCCGGGAGGTCGCCGACGGCGACGGTCGCGACGACGCTCTCCGTCGCGGTGTTGACAACGTGGACGAGTCCGCCGGCGAAGTTGGCCAGATCGACCACGTAGATCCGCTGGTTCGCGGGGTCGTACGCGGCCAGGACCGAGTCCTGCCCGACGCCCATCGACGTGCGTCCCGCGCCGGCGGCGGGAGCGGGGAGGAGGAGCGCGGGAACGACCACGAGGAGGGCCATGGCCGCGATCACCCCGACGAGGCGACGCGGCCGGCCGTGGCCCCGACGGGATTCCGGATCGCCGGTCAGTGGACTCCCTCGATCGGCGACCCCGGTACCCATGGTCCAACCCCCTCGCCCCCTTGGGGCGAGCGGGGGGCCACCCCGGTCCGGTCTAATCAACGTTTGCGCGCGGGCGGGCGGTCGTCTCATGGTCGGCGGTCGCCGCGCGAGTCGGAAACCGACCGACCGGATCTTGCGCCATACGCGGCAAGGCAGGGTGAGGTTCTGAGCCCGGATCGGAGGCCCGCGGGAGAGACGGGTTCCGTCGTACCCTGGCTCGCGTCGGCGGCCGCCACTTAGGTCGCGGAGTCGGACAGCCGATGAGCGTCCCGTCGCGCGCCGCGTCGAGGGCTCCGAGGCAGGCTACACCGAGGTGGGCCCGTGACGAGGCATGGTCCTCGCGCCGTTCGAGGCCGCGTGGGTCGTCCCGACGGCGATCGCCGCGTGAGGCCTCGTCTTTCTGGCGGACGCCTCCGCTGAAGGCGGTCCGCGCCAGCACGACTTCGAGACGTTCCTCCTGAACCTGCTCTCCCGGCCTCTCGGAGGGTTCGCCCTCCTCGTGGGAGCGCTCGACGTCTACGCCACGGGCCGGTTCACCCTCGCGACGGAGGGGGCGATCGGGGTCGGGGCGATCCTGGCCGGTCGGTCGCTTCGCGAGATACCGTGGACCGGCGTGACGAGCCTCCTCGTCGCGGCCGCGGCGGGATGGTTCCTCGTGACGCACTCGCCGTGGCCGCTCACCTACCTCGAGCTCGCGGTCGTCGTGGGGGTCGTCTTCCTCGTCGTGTTCCTCATCCCGTATCTTATCGAGCTACCGCTCCGCCTCGAGGGCCTCTTCGCCCTGCCCGTTCCGGGTCATCCTCGGCGCCGGGGCGATCGTCCTCGCGGGGCACATCGCGCTCGTCGGCGCCGCCTAGGGCGTTCGGTCGGTACGACGGGCCGGGCGGCCCGGCCTCGGCGTTGGCTCATGTCGACCGTTGTCTACATATACTCATGTCGATATCCATCGGACCGATGTCGGCGGCGAAGGGGACGACCGTGCTCGGGGAACGGCTCGAGCGACTTACCGGCGAGGAGGCCGCCTGCTGCGTCCCCGGCTACGAGGCGATCGCGGAGAAGATCCTCGCCTCGACCGACTTTCCGGCCGCCCTCCGACGCGTGAAGGCGCTGGCCGACGAGAACCGCCTGCTGATCGTCGCGATGCTCCGCCGTCGAGGCGAGATGTGCGCCTGCGAGATCCAAGCGGCGACGGGACGGTCCCACGCCACGGTGAGCCATCACATGTCGGTCCTCGTCGAATCGGGCCTCGTCGATCCCCGTCGGGAGGGGAAGTGGATGTACTACCGGGCGACGGACCGTTCAGCGGAGCTGATCCCGTGACCGGCGGCCGCGCGGCATCGCCGCCGCGCCCGGACGGGATCCGGGAGCAGGTGCGCGAGTGGTACGGCACCGTCGCGTCCCATGGCGGATGCTGCGGCTCCCCCCTCGCGGGGACGTCGTGCTGCGGCGACCTTGCGACGTCGCTCGACCTGGGCTATGCGTCCGAGGAGATCGCGGGCCTGCCGCCGGGGGCCGACCTCGGGCTCGGGTGCGGCAGTCCGACCCGCCTCGTCGCCCTGCGCGCCGGGGACGTCGTGCTGGACCTCGGAAGCGGCGCCGGGATCGATTGCTTCCTCGCCGCCAAGAAGGTCGGACCCCGCGGCCGGGTCATCGGCGTCGACATGACCCCGGGCATGCTCTCCCGGGCCCGGGCCGGTGCCCGGGCCGGAGGATACCGCACCGTCGAGTTCCGGCTCGGGGAGATGGAACACCTCCCGGTGCCGAACGGCGCGGTCAACGTGGTCATCTCCAACTGCGCCGTCAACCTCTCGCCGGACAAGCGCTCGGTCTACGCGGAGGCCTACCGGGTCCTGCGACCGGGAGGGCGCCTCGCCGTATCGGACGTGATCGCCACGCGGCCGATCGGGCGGATCGACCGGGACGACCCGGCCCAGTGGTGTTCCTGCTCCTCCGGCGCCCTCGGCGCGGGCCCGACCCGGACCCTCCTCCGGGAGGTCGGGTTCGTGGACGTCCGCGTCGACCTCCCGCCGGCAGCCGCGCGGGCCGCCCCCCGTTCCCCTCCGGCTTCGCTGGGTGCGCTCCCCGCGAGCATCCGCGCGACGAAGCCCGGGAAGTGAGGAACCGATGCCACCCAAGACCGTGCTGTTCATCTGTATCGAGAACGCCGGGCGCTCCCTCATGGCCGAGGCGATGTTCAACGCGAACCCGCCGCCCGGATGGACCGCGATCTCCGCCGGCACGAGCCCCGCGGCCGGACCGAACCCGCGGACCGGGCCGATGCTCGCCGAGATCGGCCTCGCCCTGCCGGCCCATCCCCCCGCGACGCTCACGCGCGAGATGATGGACGGGGCCCGCGTGCGGGTCACGATGGGCTGCCTCGACGATGCGAGCTGCCCCGCGCACCTCAAGGGACTCGAGCTTCGGGATTGGGCGCTCCCCGATCCGGCGAAGCTGGACGACGCGGGCTTCCGGGGCGTGCGGGACTCCCTCGTCTCCCGCGTGCAGAGCCTGCGGACCGAGCTCGTCGCGGCGGACCGTCTCGCCGCCTCGCGGGTCCGGAGCGCACCCCAGTGAGCCCGGGCCCGGTCGCCCGCTGGGCCGCGGAGTGCGCCGGCACCGCGATCCTCGTGGCGATCGGGACCGGCACGATCGTCGCCGCGGGGGCTTCCGGTGGGATCCCCTCGTGGCTCATGGCGGTCGCCTGGTTCGTAGCGGTCCTGGTCCCGATGCTCCTGTTCATCCAGGTCTCGGGGGCGCACCTCAACCCGGCCGTCACCCTCGCCCTCGCGGTCAGCGGACGGATCGCGGTCCGGGAGGCCCCGCTGTACTGGTCCGCCCAGTTCGCGGGGGCGGGGGTCGCGAGCCTCTCGGTCCTCGCGGTCCTCGGCGATGGGAGCCACCTGGGCTCGACGGTCCCGACCGACATCGGGCCGGCGACGGTGTTCGTGTACGAGGCCGCGTTCACCGCCCTCCTCGTCGCGTCCGTCTTCCTCCTCGCCGACCGGGGGGAGGGCCCGGGCCGGTGGCGTCTCCTGCTTCCGCCCGCGGCGGTCGGGCTGTCGACGTTCCTGATCGGACCGTGGACCGGCAGCTCCCTCAACCCCGCGCGCACGCTCGCCCCCGCCGTCGTCTCCGGGACCTACACGGACCTCTGGGTCTACCTCCTCGCCGTCCCCGTGGCCGCCGGTCTCGTGGCCCTCCTCTGGCGGCCGAGGACGGTCGACGTCGCCGACCGCGGTCCCGGACGCCTCGACGTCTCGGCCTGAGCGACGGCGCCGCGGGCGACCCGAGACCGGGGGTCGATGCGCTCGGTCCGGCAGGCTTCCCCGCCCGTGGGCAGGGGTCCCTCCGGAACGCTGCGGTCCGAAGCCTCGGGTTTCCCGACCGGCGTCGCGGCGATCGCTCCCACCGGCACGCGGCGGACGTCGGGGCCGTCGGGCGCCGGCAGGGGACGTTCGCCGACCGAACGAGCCCGCGGAGGGTCTTTTACCCGGGCGGCCCTACCGGTCGCCACTCCGTTCTGTCGCGAGGGGCCTTCCCCAGAGGGTGAACGGAGGGAGCAGGGCGATGCGGGTCGTGGCGGTCCTGTACCCGGGGGGTCCCGCGGCGAAGGAAGTGCCCGAGCTCCTCGGGTGCGTCGAGAACGCGCTCGGGGTTCGCGACCTCGTCGAGTCCCGGGGCCACGAACTCGTGGCGACCTCGGAGCGGGGCGCGAAGCTCGACCGGCTGCTCCCGGAGACCGAGGTGCTGATCGCGACCCCGTTCTGGCCGGCGTACATCATGCGGGACCGGATCGAGAAGGCCCCGAACCTGAAGCTCCTCCTCACGGCGGGGGTCGGGTCGGACCATTTCGACCTCGCCGCGGCCGCGGAGCACGGGATCACCGTCGCCGAGATCACGGGGAGCAACGTCGTGAGCGTCGCCGAGCACGTCATCCTCCAGGTCCTCGCCCTCGTCCGGAACTTCGTGCCGTCGTACAAGGACGTCGTGTCGGGAGGGTGGAACATCGGGAAGATCGCCGCCCGGTCCCACGACCTCGAGGACAAGGTGGTCGGGATCGTCGGGATGGGCCGGATCGGGCAGCGCGTCGCCGCCCGCCTGAAGCCGTTCGGGGTGACGGTCTACTACTACGACCAGCGCCGCCTATCGACCGTGGAGGAGGAG
>DATJVB010000138.1:0-2568 GCA_035502055.1 Thermoplasmata archaeon
GAAAGCGGGTTCTTCGGGCCGGGGCCCGGGGCGGCCCCGCCTGTCCGCATCGACTCGGCCGATCCCGCGACGGACGAGGAGCTCCTCCGGTTCCACCAGCGCGAGTACGTGGCGATGGTGCGGTCCGTGAGCGGGAGCGACCGGCCGGGCTTCCTGGACCGGGGAGACACTCCCGGGTTCCCGGGGTGCCACGACGCCGCCGCCCGGATCGCCCGGGGGACCCTCCTCGGTCTCGAGCGCGTCCTCGCGGCGCCGACCACGCACGCGTTCTGCCCCGCCGGCGGGCTCCACCACGCCCATCCCGGACGCGCGAGCGGGTTCTGCATCTACGACGATGTGGCGCTCGCGATCGCGACCGCCCTCGACGGTCCCCCGCGGCTCCGGCGGGTCGCGTACATCGACATCGACGCCCACCACGGGGACGGCGTCATGTACGGGTTCTACCACGACGGGAGGGTCCTCGACATCGACTTCCACCAGGACGGCCGGACGCTGTTCCCCGGCACCGGATTCCCGTCGGAGACCGGCGCGGGCGACGGCCGGGGGCTCAAGGTGAACGTGCCGCTGCCCCCGGTGGCGGGCGACGAGGCGGTGATCCCGCTGTTCGACCGGCTCGTCCCCCCGCTCCTCTCCGCGTTCCGGCCCGAGCTCATCGTCCTCCAGACCGGGGTCGACGGCCACGCCGGCGATCCGCTGGCCCGTCTGCAGTACACGCCGGCGGCCTACGAGCACGTGGTCGGCACCCTCCACCGGATCGCCCACGAGTCGGGCGGCGTGCGACTCCTCGTGACCGGGGGCGGAGGGTACCGGGCGGCCCACGTCGCCCGGGTGCTCGCGCGCGCGGCATCGCGCCTCGCGGGCGGCGCCCTCGGGCGCGACCCCGACGGGCCGACCCCCGCGACCTGGCAGCGGGCCTTCGAGTCGACCCTGGGCGAGCCGGCCCCGCGCCGGTGGGGGGGCGGTTGGACGGTCGCGCCGTCCGACTGGCGCCCCGAACACGGGGAAAAGCTGCTCGCGGCGCTCTCCCAAAGCCTCGGCGTACGGTTCTAGACCGGATACCCCGGTCCGGGGGTTCCTCTCGACCCGCCGGGCGGGGCGAGGACTACGCTCCGTCGGGCAGGGTGCCGTTCGGTCCCTTGAGATGCGTCTCGTTCTCGAGCACGCTCCGCGCGTCGGTGATCGCGGTCCCGGCCCCGGCGGGCGACGGCGCGGAGCGCCGGTCGAAGCGGATCATCTCGAGCGCGAGCCACTCGAACCCGGCGAAGATGAGCGGGTCGCGGCTCTCCTCGCGCCACCGGGCCAGGAGGTCCTCCGGCTCCTTCATGAACGTGTAGTAGGCGGTGATCCACGTCCCGAACGCGCTCCAGACCATCCTACGATCGAGGACGCCCTCCTTCGTGAGGGTCCCCATCAGCTCGAAGAAGATGCCAACCTCCCAGTCGTCCGGCTCCTCGCCGCGGACGGGGGCGAGGAACCATCGGCTCAGCTTCCGCCGGGAGACATCTCGCCGATGCCCGCACCCAACGCGAAGCCAATGGCCGAGGTGACGAACGAAGATTGAGGAACCGACGTTATCGTCCCTAGAATCTCTTCTCGCCTAGGCTGTTCCGGATTTTCGAACAAACCGACGAGTGACGATCTGATAGGCGGTTCCGGCATTTTCGACGGTGGGGATCTCAGCGAGCCCATGGGCGGTGGCCGCCCGCCTGATGAGGTCCATTGCTTCTACGTTGAGCGGAATCTTCCGGGCGCGACGTCCGACGAGTATCAATGTCACGGGTGGCTTCTTGCCAGGGAGCGCCGAGTAATCCCACACGGTCAGCGGGAGTCGAGTGTCGTCCCAATCTCGAGTCCATGTTGACCCGTTTCCGAATTGAACCCGAATCCCGCTCCCATCAACAGTCAGTTGGGTCGGGTAAGGCCCGAAGGCGTCGACCCAGAAGGGCACGACGATTGCGGAGATCGGAAGGAACAAGGCGAGCATGATAGAGGGAATCCCGGAGAAGTGCCAGCCAGAGCTCGCAATTGCAACGATTGCGTACGCGGCGCCCACAACCGGGATAGCAACAGCAATGCCCGTCGCCAATCTCGGCCCAAGCTCATACCTTCGGGCGAGGGCACCCACTCGGGAGAGGTCAACAGACTGCTGAATTCCCGCGGATTGGTCCACGCTCATGAACTGGCCCCCGGGGTGTCATTGCAGTAAGCGAGCTGGGCGACTGAGACAATCAACGCACTGGCATCGAGGACGGTCGCGACCTCGAGGAGGTCGAACCGCATGCGGCGCGATGGGCGGGGTCGGCATAAATCATGAGGGAGCGGCGCGTGCTGCCGGGGCTCACGAGCGGCGGGAGATGCGGGCAGCGGACAGCACGGGAGTGGGGGCCGCGTCGGACCGGCGGACCGGCGGCCCGTCGCCAAGGGTCGCCCGGGCGACCGGCAAAGCCCTCCCGCACGGGCGGATCCGCCGGTGAGCGGGACGGGAGCCGCGACGGCGGCGCCGCCGACGATCCGGCGCGTGGTCGCGGCGGAGTGGCGCGCGCTCCGAGCGCTCCGCCTCCGGGCCCT
>DATJVB010000139.1:0-10893 GCA_035502055.1 Thermoplasmata archaeon
CTCGGTGGCGAGGCCGACCTCGAGGATGGCATCCGCTACCTCCCCGTGCGCAGGTTCCGCGAAGTCGATCTGTCCGTTGCGGACCTTCCAGTGCACGCTCTTGTCCAGGTATCCTTCGTTGGGCATCGGTTGAACCCGGCCCAGGTCGGACGACTCAAGCGAAATGGATGCGGACCCGCCATGCCGTGGGCCCGCGCGATTCAATCGGTCCACGGTGCAATGAGGTCCACGTCGACTGCCATTTCCCGTGAACCTCCCGGCCCGTGGCCGACCTGCCATTCGGCGAATCCTATGTAAACCCTTGCCGCGGCCCGTCGAGATCGACGGACCAACGCCGGGGCGCTGGAGTCGAATAGGGGCAAGGCGCGGTACTCTCGACCTCCCAACCGGGGTAGTCGCCATCGACCCGACCGGGCCGCTCGACGCCGGCCGGCGGACGAACGCCGCCTCAGCGAGGAGAGTGACCCCCGCGTAGGGGCCCAACGCAACCACGTACCACCCGACGGCGGGCGTCGCTCAGCCGGGCAAGGGGCCGCTGTGGAGCGTGTCCGAGGCGTAGGTGAGCGGAAGGACCGTCGCGACCGGACGGAACGTGTCCCGGATGCTGTCGATCGGGAACAGCGCCCCCGAGAACAAGATCTGGGGGAAGAGGAGGAGGGGCGCCAAGCGATCGCCTATCGAAACCGAGACCGGAAGCTACGCAAGAAGAGGTTTAGGCACGCCCAGATGCGCACGGAGAAGATCCACCGACGACCGGTCTGGAAGCGGCACCCGGTCCGGGCGTCGGCGGTCCTACGGCCCCGCGTCGGGGTCGTCGCGCTCCGCTTCGAGGGGTTCGTCCCCGGCGAGGCGGATCGGGATCGTCGCCCCGGTGACGAACCGGGCGCCGTCGCCGACGAGGAAAGCGACCGTCCAGGCGACGGCCGACGCCGTCGGATCGGTCCCGGGGCCGCTGCGCGGGGCGGTCCGCCCGGGCGAGGAGGCGAGGACCGAGTTGGCGCGCCACCCGGGAGCCCCTGCGAGGGCGAGGGAGCGGACCCGGGCCGAGAGCGCGGAGGAGAGCTCCCGGTCCGGATCCCGCCCGGGCCGCCGGGCGCGGTCGGTGGGCGGGCCGACGACGACGAGCGCGCCCCGACCGGACCGGCGGTCGCCCGCGGCGCCGACCCAGTCGAGCACCGCGCGGAGGTTGAGCCCGGGTCCGAGGTGGAGGACCACGGCGTCGGGCGGCTCCGCGGCCGCAAGGAGTGGGACGAGGTCGGGGAGGCCCGCGTCGGACGGGACTCGCGAGGGCCGCTCGGGCCCGGCTGGGGCGGGCTCGGTCACCGACCATCCGAGCGCCGCCAGCGCGTCGACGATCGGTCGCCCCCAGGGCGAGCCCGCGGACCCGGCGACCAGCGCGCGACGGGAGCCGGCCGGCGCCTCCCCCCTCATCGGAGCGGCATCCCGCCGTCGATCGGCACGACGACCCCGGTGAGCCCCTCCGACTCCTGGCTCAGCAGGAACCGGACGGCCGGTGCGATGTCCTCGGGCTCGCCCCAGCGGCCGAGGGGGGTCGCCCGGGCGACCCGGGCCGCGAACGCGGGGTCCGACCACGCGTCGCGGTTCATGTCCGTCCGGATGAACCCGGGGGCGACGCCGTTCACGCGGATCCCGGGGGCGAGCTCGACGGCGAGGGTGCGCGTCAGCTGCTCCACGCCGGCCTTCGCGGCCCGGTACGCCGAGGCGGCGCGCCCGGGCCGGCGGGCGAGGATGCTCGACACGGTGACGACCGCCGCGCCCGGCTCGAGGAGGAGGTACGGCGCGGCGGCCCGCACCACGCGGAACGTCCCCTCGAGGTCCGTCCCGACGGTGTCGGCCCACTCGTCCGGGCCCGTCGCCTCGATCGGCTCGTTCCGGAATACGCCGGCCGCGGTGACGACGCCGTGGAGCCGCCCGCGCCACCGGTGGGCCTCGGTGACGAGCCGGTCGACGTCGTCGGCGCGCCGCACGTCGGCGGGGACCGCGAGGGCGTCGCCGCCCTCGTCCCGGATGCGGACGACGGTGTCGCCCGCGGCGTCGGCCTGGGCCCGGTAGCCGACGACGACGGCGGCGCCCGCGCGGGCGAGCTCGATCGCGATCGCGCGGCCGATCCCGCGGGAACCGCCCGTGACGAGGACGACGCGGTCGGCAAGGTCAAAGACGACCATCGGACCCCGTTCCGCCGCGCCCCCGCCGCTCCCTTCCGCGGGGACGGGACCGGCTCACGCGATCGGGATGAGGGCGTGCGCCACGATGAGCGCGATGAACAGGATCGAGATCGTGTTCACGACCTTGATGAGCGGGTTGATCGCGGGGCCCGCGGTGTCCTTCGTCGCGTCCCCGACGGTGTCGCCGACGACGGCCGCCTTGTGCGCGTCCGAGTGCTTGCCGCCGAAGTGGCCGCTCTCGATGTACTTCTTCCCGTTGTCCCACGCGCCGCCGCCCGTCGTCATGAGCAGCGCGAGCGGGAACCCCGAGAGGATGACGCCGAGCAGGAGTCCCGCGAGCGCCACGGGCCCGAGGAGGAAGCCGACCGCGAGCGGCGTGACGACCGCGATCGCCGCCGGCACCGCAAGCTGCCGGAGGGCCGTCACCGTGACGATGTCGACGCAGCGACCGTACTCGGGCTTCGCCGTGCCGGTGAGAATGCCGGGGATCTCCTTGAACTGCCGTCGGACCTCGAAGACGATCGACTGCGCGGCGACGCCGACCGCGTTCATGAGGAACGACGTGAAGAAGAACGGCAGGATCCCCCCGACGATGAGCCCGGCGACGACGAGCGGGTTCGAGATGTAGAGCTGGGCCGTGAACGCGCCCCACGCGGCGTCGGGCGGGAGGTTCGGCCGCCACTCCTCGGCGGCCGCGAACGTGTACGCCGCGAACAGCGCGAGCGCGGCGAGGACGGCGGAACCGATCGCATACCCCTTGGTGATCGCCTTCGTCGTGTTGCCGACGGCGTCGAGCGGGTCGGTCACGGCGCGGGCCCCCGCGGGGAGGGCCGCCATCTCCGCGATCCCGCCCGCGTTGTCGGTGATCGGCCCGAACGCATCGATCGAGATGATCATCCCCGTCACGGCGAGCATGCTGGCCGCGGCGAGGCCGACGCCGTAGAGGCCGAGCTCACTGTTGAGGACGTAGTGGCCCCAGCTGCCCGAGAGCCCGACGGCGCCGAACGCGGCGAGGGTGCCGGCGACGATGACGAGGCCCGGGATCCAGACGGACTCGAGGCCGACGGAAAGACCCGTGATGACGGTCGGTCCCGCGCCGGCCTGGGACGACTCCGCGATCCGGGCGACGGGCCGGTAGCTCGCCGAGGTGTAGTAGTCGGTGCTGAGCACGATGAGGATCATCACGACGAGTCCGACGGAGGTCGCGACGAAGATCCCGAGGCTGCCGCCCATGAAGATCGCATCGAGGAGGTAGAGCCCCAGGAGGCCGACGGCGGTCGTCGCCGCGAGGCCCTGGTACAGCGCCCCCATGATCGTCCCGCCCGGGCGCATCCGGACGAACTGGGCGCCGACGACCGTCGCGACGATCGCCCAGGCGCAGACGAGGAGCGGGTACAGGATCGCGTTGCTGAACGCGGTCGTGACGGTCCCGATCAGGTACGCGAGGAGCATCGCGCTCACGGCCGTCACGACGTACGTCTCGAACAGGTCGGCCGCCATGCCGGCGCAGTCCCCCACGTTGTCGCCCACGTTGTCGGCGATCACCGCCGGGTTGCGCGGGTCGTCCTCGGGGATGCCGGCCTCGAGCTTGCCCACGAGGTCGGCGCCGACGTCGGCGCCCTTCGTGTAGATGCCTCCGCCGACTCGGGCGAAGAGGCTCATGAGGGAGGCGCCGAACAGGACGCCCGTCATCGCGAGGACGTCGCCGCCGAACGCGGCGTAGAAGCCGACGAGCTCGAGGAGGGCGAGGCCGGCGACGGAGAGCCCGGTCACGCTGCCGCCCCGGAACGCGTACTGCATCGTCGCGTTGAGGTTCCCGCGACGGGCGTGCGCCGCCGTCCGCACGTTCGCCCGGACCGACACGAGCATCCCCACCGCGCCGGCGAGGGCGCTCCCGGCCGCCCCGAGCAGGAAGCCGACCGCGAGGTCGAGGCCCCGGGCGGGCGAGATCGCGAAGGAGAACGCAACGCCGATGACGACGGTGAGGACGCCCCCGACGGCGAACACCGCCATGTACTCGCGGCGGAGGAAGGCGATCGCCCCCTCCCGGATCGCGCCCGCGATCTCGCGCATCGTGTCGGTGCCGTCGTCCTCGCGGAGCAAGAGGAGGGTCTGGATCCCCGCGTAGGCGAGGGCAAGCACCGCGGCGAGACCGACGATCAGTTCGATCTGGCCCGTCGTGAGACTCATCGGTACGTGTCGAGAGGGAATCGGCTTCGCTCACCGGGTCGACTATTAAACGGTTGCTTGAGACGCAACCGGCGCGCGCCGGCGGCGGTCCGCGGGGACCGACCGGGATTGCCTCGCGGCCCAACGGTTCTTAATCCTGTGCGCGCTGCTCTCGCGGGATGCTTTCCGGAGGGGCGATCTCCGCCGCCGCCGGCCGGCGCACCCGCGTCCCGTGCCGGTACTGCGGTCGGCCCGTCGAGATCGCCCGGATGCGCGCCCACCTCCGCGAGGCCCACCAGCTCATGAGCTCCGAGCTCGAGACGTCCCTCTTGGACGCCCGGCGCGCCGCCCGCCGGGCGGGCCGGACCGTGCGGCGCGGGTGATCCGCCCCTACGGGTCGTACTCGCGCGCGGCGAGGCGCCGGGCGATCTCCGCGATCGCCTCGCTCTCGGGGAGGGCGCGCGGGGTCTTCTGACCGCGCGTCCTAAGCGTGATCGTGCGCCCTTCGAGCTCCTTATCGCCGATCACCGCGACGTACGGGATCCGGTCGAGCTCGGCCTGCCGGACCCGCTTCGAGAGGGTCTCGGCCGCGTCGGCCGGCTCGGCCCGCACGCCCGCGTCGCGCATCGCGCGCACCGTCGACGCCGCCGCCTCCGCGTGGCGGTCGGCCACGGGGAGCACGCGCACGTGGACCGGGGCGAGCCACGGCGGGAGCCGGCCGCCGCAGTGCTCGAGGAGCACCCCGAGGAACCGCTCCCACGAGCCGAGGATCGTCCGGTGGACGACGACGGGCGTGTGGAGCGCCCCGTCGGCCCCCTGGTACTCGAGCCGGAACCGGGCCGGCATCTGGTAGTCGAGCTGGATCGTCCCGGTCTGCCAGGGCCGGCCGAGACTGTCGCGGATGTGGATGTCGATCTTCGGTCCGTAGAACGCGCCCTCGCCCGGGGAGATCTTGTACGGCACGTGGGAGGCCGTGAGGACCCGCTCGAGCGTCGCCTCGGCGCGGTCCCACTGCTCCACCGCGCCGAGGAACTTCTCCGGGCGGGTGGAGAGCTCGTACGACCACTCGAGCCGGAACACCGTGAACGCCTCCTTCACCCACTCAAGGAGCACGCGGACCTCGTCCTCGATCTGCTCCTCGGTGACGAAGATGTGGGCGTCGTCCTGCACGAACTCGCGGACCCGGGTGAGCCCGTGGATCGTCCCGCTCGCCTCGAGGCGATGGAGGGGCGCGAACTCGGCAAGCCGCATCGGGAGCTCCCGGTAGCTACGGGCGCGCGACCGGAAGATGAGCATCGACCCGGGGCAGTTCATCGGCTTCACGCCGAACGGACGGTCCTCGATTGCGGTGAGGAACATGTCCTTCCGGTAGTGCTCCCAGTGGCCGCTCGTCTCGTAGACCGACTGCGCGAACAGGAGCGGCGTCCGGACCTCCGCATACCGGGCGCGGGCGAGGTGCTCGAGGACGAACCGCTCGAGCTCGCGCACGACGATCATCCCGTTCGGATGCCAGAACGGGAGACCGGGGCTCTCGTCCGAGAACGAGAACAGGTCGAGGCGCTGGCCGAGGACCCGGTGGTCCCGGGCCTCGGCCTCGGACCGGCGGGCGAGGTACTCCTTGAGGGCGGAGCGGGTCGGGAAGGCGATCCCGCGGACCCGCTGGAGGGGGAGCCCGTCGGGACGGCCCCCCTGGGTCACGCCGGAGAATCCGAGCACGGCGAGCCCCCCGAGCCAGCCCGTGTCCGGGACGTGGGGGCCGCGGCAAAGGTCGACCCAGTCGCCGGTCCGGTAGACCGACACCCGTTCGTCCTCCGGGGCCTCCGCGATGTACCGCTGCTTGTGCGGGTTCGAGGCGAACAGCGCGGTCGCCTCGGCTCGGGAGAGCTCCTGGCGGACGAACGGCTCACGCGCGGAGACGGACCGGTCGATCGCGGCCCGGATGCCCTCCAGGTCGGCGGGAGTGAGGGGCCGGACCTCGAAGTCGTAGTAGAACCCGTCCTCGGTCGGGGGACCGACGGTCGGCCGGGCATCGGGGACGACCGACATCACGGCCTTCGCGACGACGTGCGCGGCCGAGTGCTGCAGGATCGCCCGCCCGTCGGGGTCGGTGAATCGGATCGGTTCGAGCCGCCCGTCGGTCATGAGCGGTCGCGACAGGTCGACGACGACTCCGTTGAACCGCGCCGCGAGAGGCGGCCCGCCCGCTCCGCCGCCGGCGCCCGCGAGCGCCGTGCCGGCCGTCGTGCCCCGGGGCAGCTCCGCGACCGACCCGTCGGGGAGCTGGAGGCGGACCTGGGGGCTCCCCTCCGTCATCTCGGCGGGTCGGGAACGGGCCCCGAACGAAAGCCTTTCGGCGGGGGCCGGACCGGCCCCGGGCGCCGCGCAGTCAGCTCGCCCATCATTCATCACGGATCAGCCGGTTCTCTGATCTCATCATCCTGCGCGGGCCGTACCCCGACCGGCGGGCCCCTACGAAGGTTCGCTCCCGAGCTCCTCCGAGATGTGGAAGATCCCCCCGGTCGCCCCGGCCGAGCGGATCCGATCGACCTCGTCCGCCTCGAACGTCCCGTCGACCCAGACCGGTCCGCCCGAGGCGAGCTGCCGGATCATCTCCCAGTCGACGGGGTGGCCCCGGGGGCTCACGACGAGCTCGGCTGGACCGACGGACCGGGCCGCCCGGGCGATATCGATGGCGCTCGCCTCCCGCCACTCGGGAGCGCGCGCGGTCGGACGGCCGCCGTCGAGCTCGACCTCGAACGCGATCTCGCTCGACAGCTTCCACGTCTTCTCGAGCTCGCTCGCCGACTCGAGGTACGCGCTCGACACGACGGTGCGGAACGCCCCGGCGACGACGATGTCGATCGCCTGCTCGCTCGACCGGACCCCCGCGTCGATCCACGTCTCCGTCGCCCGCGAGATCTCCTGGAGGTAGTCGAGCTGGGGCCGGTCGTGCTCGATCCCGTCGAGGTCGACCACGTAGACGCGGCCGAACCGGGCGGCGAGCTGGTCCGTGACGTCGAGGACGTCGTACCGGTCCCCCGTCGGGGTCCGCGCCACGACGGGCCCATCCGGGCCCGGTGCCATGACCCGGCCGTTGTCGAGGAGCAGGCACGGCATGAGGAGGCTCCGGATCGCCGACGCGGTCTCCGAGCCCGGGGGGATGCGGGTCGCCGGCGCCATCGCCCCCGGGGAGAGGTCCCGGCTCATCCCGTTTCCCCTGCCGGCCGCGCACGCTATCCGCCAGCGGCCTCTCCTCCGGCCGAGGAGGCAGAGGGCAGCTGACGGTGAAGGACCGATCCGGTCCGACGCTGAGGAAAGTCCCCTCTCCCGGGATCAGGGGGGCGGGCGGGAGCCCGCCGGGCGAGAGCCCGAGCCACGGAGCAGAAACGACACAGCCGGGAAGGACGGTGATGGCGCTGCGCCGGAGACTCTTCCCGGAGATGGTGAAACGGCCGACTCCCCCGGAGCAAGCCCTACACGACGGGATGACGACGATCCCCCGACCGTCGAGGAGAGCGCGCAGTCGAATGCTGCCGGGAACAGAAAGGGGCTTACTCCTGCCACCTCCGTCCGCCGACGAGCGATCGTCGGTGGACGCGCCCGCTCCCCCGTCTCCGCCCGGCGCTAGCGAGGGGCCACGGAGCCGGCGTGGGCGCGGTGATCCGCCCGCGCCGGTTCGCTAGTGCGCCGAGACCGCAGCCGGGACGCGCCGGCCGGGTCGTACCGCCACGATCCCGAGGAGGTGGCCGTGGGGCCCGATCACAATGTCGGCCGTTCCCCCGCAGTCGCCGCACGCGACCGTCCGCGTTTCCGGCTCGCGGGAGGGGCGGAGCAGGAACGGTCGCGGCGCGCCGCCGACCTGGACGTTCCGGGGCATGGTCCGGCATGCGCCCACAGGTAGAAAGCTCCGAGGGGCGAACGGGGGTCCGGCCCGCGGGCGCGGCGCGGTCGGGCGGGCACGGCCGAGCCCCTGGTTCAGGGGGTACTTCCTAGGTCGCACTCCCGCACCCGGGTGAGACCGGCGAGAACGCTTATCCCGCCGGCTCCGGTCCAGCGCGCCGGAATGCGCGGCGGCCGGCGGTTCGCTCGAACGGGCCGGTCGATCCTCCTGCCCGTCGCGTTCGGGTTCCTTCTCGCCGTTCCGATGGGCCTCGCGACCGGTGCCTCCCAGTCGCCGGCGGCGGCGCCGGCCCCCCTCTCGGCGAGCGTTCCCCACGTCTACTACACGAGCTCGGTCGACGGCTGGAACCTGTCGTACGACGAGTGGCTCCCGACGAACTACAACGCGAGCCACAGCTACCCGCTCATCGTCTACCTCCACGGCCAGCAGGACATTTCGGGCGCGTGGTACCGGGGCGGGCTCAACGCCGATATCGTGAACTGGCTCAACGCGACCGGCTCGGTCGGCATCACCGCGCGCGCGCTCCTCAACGCGACCAAGTCGATGGGGTTCATCCTCATCGCGATCAACACCCGCTCCGGGTCCGGCTGGTACGTGAACAGCCCCTGCGGCGGGCCCCAGCAGCAGGATGTGGTCGATGCGATCCTGCACGAGCGCGCGCTCCGGCACATCTCGAAGATGTACCTGTTCGGGTTCAGCATGGGGTCGGAAGGGACCCTCTCGTTCGCCGCCAAGTACCGGGTCTTCTCCGGGATCGGCGTGCTGGGCCCGGTGACCGACCTGTTCGAGGACATCGCGTACCGGCAGAGCCTCGGCGGCTCGGTCACGTGGGCGAACAACTCGATCAACGCGAAGGCGTTCCTGTTCTGCGGGGTGCTCCCCGGGACCGGCAACGCGAGCCAGCGGGCGCTCATCCCCGTCTACGAGAACATGAGCCCGCTTCGGTTCCGTCCGCAGGCGTTCGCCGGGGTGCCGATCTACGTGGGCGCCGGCGGGACCGACGACCGCGCCCCGGACAACACCGCGATCTGGGCGTACTGGATGAACGCGAACAACACGTTCGTCAACAAGACGTGCAACCACGCGGCGTCCCTCGGAGAGCCCGCGAAGTGCTCGACGCCGATGGGCGTCGTCCACCTCACCAACCCCAGCTACACCTTCCGGTTCCTGTACGAATCGAAGCACGGGCACGACTTCGCCCTCCTCGATCCGCTCGACATGCTCGGCTTCTGGACCGGCGCGAACCCCGGGGGGTACTACCTCGGGAACTATCCGTTCACGACGCTTACGAACAACACGAGCCTTCGGTACTGAGCGGTCGGGACCACCGCGGTCCCCCCGCGCGACCCGTGGCCCAGGCGGCCGCTCCGACGCGGAGGAGCGCGGCCTTGTGAAGGGTCCCTACGCTAGAGTGGGACGGGCGCTTCCGCGGAGAGCCGACGGCCAGACCCCGGGCGGGACCGGACTCACCGGCAGGCGATGAGCTTGGAGGGCGGGTAGGACGACGTGTAGCAGCCGCCGGAGACGTGCCCGACGAAGAACATGAAGACGTCCCGGATGTCGAGGAGCGCGATGCTGTGGACGCCGCTCTGTTCCCACACGGTCCGGAAGGTGTAGAGCCCGGGGTAGGTCCGCCGGAGCTGCTCGTACGGGACCGTGCAGTTCGCCGGCTCCCCGTACGACGTCGCGACGTTGCAGGTCGAGTTGAAGAACGTGTTGTTCATCTGGTAGTACGACGGCCACGTCGAGGCGCTGTTCACCGCCGTGATGTCGTTGCCGCCCGCCGCGATGTAGATGCGGATCCCGCTGAAGTTCTCCGGGTGGAACCGCATCACGGACATGTAGTCGACGAGGGCGTCCGCCGTCGCGTTCTTCGCGCTCGGCCACGCGCCGCAGGTCATGTACGGGATCCCCGTGACGTTCGCCGGGTGGTAGGCGAAGTCCTCGAACGAATCGGTGATCGCTCCCGCGAGGGCGATCCCCTTCACGAGCCCCGGGTAGTGGCCGGCGATGGCGATCGCCCCGGTGCTCCCCATGCTGAACCCGAGGAGGTAGATCGATGAGACGCGGTGGAGCGACTTCTCGTGGTTGATCGCGTCGAGGGTATCCTGGAGCTGGGGTCCCCCGCACGGCGAGTTCACGTAGTAGCCCTGGGCGCTGCGCGGGCTCGGGGCGATGAGGATGAACCCGAACTTGGAGGCGTTCGTCACGAGCTGCTGCAGCGTCGCCCCCCCCGGGTTCGACGCGTTGATCCGGCCGATGATCCCGTTCCCGGAGCCGCCCGGGATCCACGCGGTGTCGGGGCCCTTGCCATGGAGGTAGACGAGGAGAGGGTACGCACGTGTCGAGACGTAGTTGACGGGCAGCTGCTCCTGATAGGATAGGGGGAACCCGTCCGTGGTCGCGTTGTACGTGATGTTGCTCGAGGGGGGAAGGGCGGTCGAGGGCCGGTAGGCCGCGACGGCCGCGGCCGAGGGCGAGAGCCCCGCCGCGAGGCCAGAGGGGATCGAGAACAGGACCGAGACGGCCACGGTGCCCAGGAGGCCCGCGAGCGAGGCGCGGCCCCGGAGGCCCGTCATCCATCGGGCCGTCGGCCCGGTCCCCGGCCGGCGAGGGCGAACGGTCCGTCGCACGGCG
>DATJVB010000140.1:0-9494 GCA_035502055.1 Thermoplasmata archaeon
GCGACGGGCGCGAGCGTGGGACACGAGTTCCGCTCCGCGGGGAACTTCACGGTCGTCGTGACGGCGACCGATGCGGTCGGGGGGACCGCGAACGCGTCCGAAGTCGTCGAGGTGGGTCCGCCGGGCGGGATTCCGCTCCTAGCGGCGATTGGCGCCACACCGGCCTCGGGAACGGTCCCGCTCACCGTCGTGTTCAACGTCACGGTGACCGGCGGGACCCCGCCCTACACCATCGCCTGGACGTTCGGGGAGGGCTCGACCGGGGCGGGCTACTCGCCCTCGTTCACGTACCGCTCGACGGGCGTCTTCACGGCCGGCGTCACGGTGACCGACGCGAACGGATCGATCGTGACCAACTCGACGGCCGTCACCGTCTCGGGCGGGACCGGAGGGACTCCCGGCGGGGGGACCGTCCCTTCGCTCGCCCTCGAGATTGCGCTGATCGTGGTCGCCGCCGCGGCCGTCGTCTCGGCGGCCGCGTTCGTCGTCCTCCGTCGGCGCCGCCGGCCCGACGCGCCGGCGCCGGGCGACGATTCCCCCGCCGTCGAGCCCGAAGAGATCTCCGACGACGGATAGCCCGGCCGCTCCGGCCCGCCGGCGTCGCTCCGGACGCGCCCTCCGGCCAGCCAGACGTCCAATCGACCGGCCGTTCGGCCTCGGTGCGCTGGACGAACGAGAGACTTCGACAAGGGATATTATCCCGAGCGACCCATGGGCCGCCGGGCCCCCGCCTCCGCGGCGGCGAACTCACCATGATGGCATCCGAGAACGGGAAGGTCTGGATGGACGGGAAGCTCGTCGAGATGGCCGACGCGCGGATCCATGTCCTGAGCCACACGTTCCACTACGGAGTGGGGGTGTTCGAGGGGATCCGATGCTACGCGACCCCCGACGGCCCCGCGATCTTCCGGCTCCCCGAGCACGTCCGCCGGCTCGTGTCGAGCGCCCGGATCTTCCGCCTGCCGCTGCCGTACTCGGAGGAGGAGATCGCGCGAGCGATCGTCGACACGCAGGCCGCGAACGGCATCGTCCCCTCCTACATCCGCCCGATCATCTACCGGGGCGAGCCCGCGCTCGGCGTGAAGAACACGAAGGGCCGGGTCTCCCTCGCCGTCGCCGCCATCCCGGCGAAGAAGTACCTGGGCGAGAAGTCGGAGTCGGGCGTCCGGGCGAAGATCTCGCCGTTCCGAAAGCCCCGGTCCGACTCGATCCCGTCGTTCTCGAAGACCGACGGGAACTACATCAACAGCTACCTCGCCGGCGTCGACGCCTCCGACGACGGCTACGAGGAGGCGATCCTGCTCGACGCGAACGGGTTCCTCGCCGAGGGGACGGGGGAGAACCTGTTCCTCGTCCGCCACGGCACCGTGTACACCCCGGGCCTCGAGTCCGACATCCTGGTCGGCATCACCCGGGACGCCGTGCTCCAGATCGCCCGGGACCTGGGTCTCCCGGTCGTGGAGAAGCTCCTCTCCGTGAACGAGCTCCTGACCGCCGACGAGGTGTTCTTCTCGGGGACGTACGCGGAGATCGCGCCCGTGCGCGAGGTGAGCCACTACGTCGTCGGCCAGGGGAAGGTCGGTCCGGTCACCCGGCGGATCATGGACGTGTTCTACCGGACGGTGCGGGGCGAGGAGCCCCGGTACGCGAGCTGGCTCACCCCGGTGGCGCCCCACGCCAAGGCCGTGGTCCGCCCCCGCCGCGGCGCGCCCGCCCCCGATTGATCCCGACCGCCGATCTCGGCGGCCGGGGGTCCCGGGCCGACGGCGGCGCGGGCCTCCCCGCGGAGGGCGCCCCGGCGCTCAGTCGCGCGCCCGCAGGTGCCCGAGCCGCTCGAGCTCCCTTAGGAGGTAGTCCGCCGACTCGTCCGGCGTGAGCCCGACGGTCTCGACGCGGATCTCGGGATGCTCGGGGGGCTCGTACGGATCGTCGACCCCGGTCATCTCCTTGATCTTCCCCTCGCGCGCCTTCCGGTAGAGGCCCTTCACGTCGCGCTCCTCGCAGACCGCGAGCGGCGTCGTGACGTGGACCTCCACGAACGATCCGATCTCCTGGCGGGCCCTCGCGCGCGACGTGGCGTACGGGGAGATCAGGGTGACGATCGGGACGACGCCGTTGCGGGCGAGGACCTTCGCGACGTAGGTGACGCGGGCCGCGTGCATCTCGCGCGCTTTCCGGTCGAAGCCCAGGTCGGCGCTGAGCCCCGTCCGGATCTCGTCGCCGTCGAGCACTTCGACGCGGTACCCCCGGGCCCTCAGCTTCGGCGCGAGGGCGAGACCGATCGACGTCTTCCCCGCGCTCGGCAGTCCGGTGAGCCAGACACAGAATCCACCCTCGCTCATGGCCGTTCGACGGGGCCCTCCCACTCGACCCGTCTTATCTCGCCTTCGGTCCGTCGCGTCCCCCGGGTCCCGCCGAGACGACCCCCGCGCGTCGGGCGCGGGCCCGCGGGCGCCGGCGTCGCGGGGGGGTTATATACCCGGCCGCCGGAGAACCGCGCCGGGTCCCATGCAGGCGGAGGCGAGCGGGGGGGCGGCCCAACCGCTCCCGTCTCCCCCGCCGTCCGGCGGCGGGGCGCCGGGCGGCGCGACCTCCCCTGGCGCCGCGCGGCGGGGGTACGAGCGCACGATCGGCTCCCTCAGCCGCGGCACGGCGGTCATGATGGCCGCGACGATCGTCTTCGTGCTCCTCCAGTTCCTCACGCGGGTGCTCGTCACCCGGAACGTCTCGGTCGACGAGTGGGGCGAGTTCAACCTCGGGCTCGCCTTCGCGAACTTCCTCGCGCTGATCGCCGCGTTCGGCATCCCGCCGGCGACCGCCCGGTCGATCGCGTTCGAGGAGACGCTCGCGGCCCGCCTCGGGCTGGTCAAGAAGGCGCTCACGGTGAGCCTGCCGGTCGCCGTCGCGAGCGCCGTCCTCGTCTACGTCTTCGCGGACGCGCTCGCGGCGCCGTTCCACGGCCCCGAGCTCCCCGACGTCTTCCGGCTGTTCGCCGTCAGCATCTCCCTCACGATGCTGTCGAACGTCGTCGTCGGCATCTTCCAGGGTCTCGAGCGGGCGGAGCCGAACGCGCTGTTCCTGCAGATCCTCAACCCGTCGCTGTTCTTCGCCTTCACCGCCCTCGCGATCGGTTTCCACCTCGGCTTCACCGGGGTCCTCTGGGCGTACGTCCTCTCGTGGGTCGGCGCGTTCGCGGCGCTCGGCGCCTACTCCTACCGGCGCCTGCCCGCGCTGCTGCGGAGCGACTCGGGCCACGCGTTCACGGGAGACGAGTCCGCCCGGGTGGGGTTCGTCGAGCTCTCGGTAACGTTGTTCGGCGTCGCGGCGCTCACGTACCTCACCTCGTACGCCGACACGCTCCTCCTCGGCGTGTTCCGGCCGGAGGCGATCGTCGGCGAGAACTCCTCCGCGATGAATCTCGCCCGGCTCCTCCTCGTCGGCACCGGCACCGTGACGTTCATCTTCCTCCCGGTCTCCTCGCGCCTCCGGCGGGAGCGGGACTTCGCGGGCATCCGGCGGACCTACGTGACGGTCACCCGGTGGATGGCCCTCCTCACGCTCCCGTTCACGTTCCTCTTCGCGTTCGACCCGGTCTTCTCGCTCGCGTTCACCTTCGGCCCGCTCCAGACCGGGGGCGCGACGGCGCTCCAGATCCTCGTCGTCGTCAACACCGTCTCCATCCTCCTCGGGCCGTCGACGGCGACGCTCGGGGGGCTCGGGCGGACCTCCGAGGTCCTTCGGTTCACGCTCCTTTCCGCGTTCACGAACTTCGCCTTGTGCCTCGTCCTGATCCCGCCGTACGGGATGATCGGCGCGGCCGTCGCGTGGTCGGTCGCGCGGTTCATGTTCCCGGCGCTCGCCCTGATCCGCGTCTACCAGCTGCACGGGGTGACGCCGTTCGCCCGTCACTTCGTCGTGCCGCTCGCCGTGAGCGCGGTCGTCCTCTGCCCGATCTTCTACTTCATCCTGCCGCCCCCGACGCTCCGATGGATCGTGCTGTTCCTCGCCCTCCCGTTCGTCGTCCTCGTGGGCGCGATCCTCGCGACGCGGAGCGTCGACCAGGGCGACGTCTTCTTCGCGCGCCTCGCCGAGCGGCGGTTCGGGAGCGTCCTCCGGCCGATCCGCCGGCTGCTCGAGTCCCGCCAGACCCCCGAGACCGCCGCGGAACCCGGCTGGCCGGCCGGGGGTTGACGCGCGGGGCGAACGTGGGACCGACGCGCGGGTCGGCCGGATCGGGCGGGAGCGGTAAGACGCGCCGGTGGGTCCCCAGTGAGAACGGCCCGAGAGGCTGGAGGGACCCGCCGTGGTGGTGACGACCGTCTTCTT
Organism: Thermoplasmata archaeon; assembly: GCA_035502055.1. GTDB lineage: Archaea > Thermoplasmatota > Thermoplasmata > Lutacidiplasmatales > UBA184 > Lutacidiplasma. The sequence continues at coordinate 4,327 of DATJVB010000140.1, forward strand.
CGATTTCGACGGGACGCTCGCGTGGTCGCGGGCCTCGGCGCCCGGGGGCGCCGCCGTCATCTGGCGCGACGGGCTGCGATCGCTCGGCCTCGGGGACCCGGGGCCGGCCCTCGAGGCGGCGCTCGGCGAGACCGAACGGGAGCTCGGCGGCCGCCTCTACGGCTATCTCGGTCGCACCGAGGAGTTCTGGGCCCTCCACGACGGCCGGGTGCTCGACCGGCTCGGGCTCGGGGACCGGTCGGCGGAGCTTCTCCCGGGTCTCGAGGTCGCCTTCGAAGCGGCCGCCCGTCCGACCCTCTTCCCGGACAGCCGGCCGGCCCTCGAGGAACTCGCCCGGCTCGGGTACCGGCTCGGGATCATCTCGAACAACGTCGACACGCTCGCGCGCCGCCTCGATGGCCTCGGGATCGCCCCGTTCTTCGGGACGGTGACGGTCTCGCAAGAGGCCCGGGCGGAGAAGCCGGCGCCGGGTCCGTTCCGGCTCGCCCTCGAGCGGGCCGGGTGCCGCCCGGACGAGGCGGTCCACGTCGGCGACTCAGTCCTGGCCGACGTGGAGGGCGCGCGGCGCAGCGGGCTCGTCCCCGTGTGGCTGCGGCGCGGGCCCGGCCCGTCGCTCACGGGCTGCCCGACGATCCGCTCCCTCGCCGAGCTCGCCAGGGCGATCGCCCCGTGGGGCATCGCCGACGCCCCCCGGGCGGCTCAGTCGTAACCCCAGCTCTTGAGCCGCGCGTCGACCTGGGCGTCCATCGCGCCCGGCGCGCCGCTCGGCGCCGACGCCTTCATCGCGTCGTACCGGAGGATCCGCTCGCCGATCTCGGCGAGCTCCGCCGACACCGAGTCGGCCGAGCCGACGGCCCACGGGCCAATCGACTCGCCCTTCGTCGTCGACCGGATCTGGGCCGTCTCGTTCCCCCGTTGGACCCGGACCAGTCGGTACGGCTCCGACCGGAGCGCCTTCACGAGGAGCCCGTCCGGGGGGCGGGGCCCGGGTCCCTCGTAGTACGAGCACGCCGGGCCCCGCTGGGCGAGGCTCGCGGCGAGCACGTCGTGAAGGTCGACGCCGCCGCCGTCCGGCGTGAAGGCGGCGAGGAGGTCGTTGAGGTGCCGGTGGTCGATCCACTCCTCCGGGGGGGCGGTCTGTCCGACGGGGCGGCCGCCCTGAAACTCCCAGAGCCACCCGGGGACCTTCACGAGCTCGTCGTGCAGGAAGCACCCGTGGCCGTAGAAGCCGTGCTCCCCCAAGTTCTGGCCGTGGTCGCTCACGAGGAGGAGCGCGGCGTCGTCGAGGACCCCGCGGCGCCGGAGGAGACCGACGATGCTCCGAAGCGCCGCATCCGTCGCCTCGAGCGACGCCCGGTAGGCGTCGACGAACGGGGCGGGATCGTTCCGGTCGACGAGGAGGTCGTTGAACCGCGCGAGGTTGATGCTCGGCACGTGGCCCATCGTCGCCCGGCTCCCGGCGGGCCCGCCGTTCTGGCCCACGAGGTACGGCTCGTGGGGTTCGGCGATGTTCATGAACAGGTGCAGCGGGGTGCCGACCCGGTCCGCCGACTGCGCCCGCTGGGCGAGGAACTTCCCGAGGGGGCGAAGGAGCGTGTCGGTGGTCCGCATCGCGTTGATCGACTTGTAGACCCCCGTCCCGCCCCACCGGGTGGCGCCCTCCAGCGCGCGCGAGAACCCGCCCGCGTGGGGGCTGGCCGACCGCTGGTAGGCGCGGTAGAGCGACCGCTCGTAGCCGCCGAACGTCACGGCGAGCTGGAAGTATCCCGCGAGTCCCGATCGGAACCCGGGATTGAAGCGGGTATAGCCGGTCGCGGTGCCGAGCGACGGGGCCACCAGGAAGTTCGCCGAGAAGCCGACGGCGGTCCCCCCGGCCTTTCGCCACCGGTCGGCGAGGCTCACGGCGGCCGGCGCCCGCGGGCCGAGGCCCGGGACGTGGAAGTGGGTCTCCCACGGGGGGGCACCGGTGAGGAGGCTCACGTGAGAAGGCGCCGTCCAGGACGAGCTCGCGAACAGCCGGTCGAACCGGGTGGCGTCGCGCGCCATTTCGTACAGGAACGGCATCGACGGCGCGCCGGGCCGGTCGAACGGCGCGGGCTCGCGCAGCGTGTCGGCGACGATGATGACGAGGTTGCGCTTCGCCACGGCCCGGTAAAGGTGGCCCTCACGGCGGGGCCCGGGTTAAAACTCTTTACCCGGGGCTCGACCCGCGCCGGCTCCCGAGACATCGCTGTCGGAGATTCGTCGGGGCCGGGCTCCCTCGCGCCGCCGCCAATCCTTAGATAGGACCCCCGCTCGTTCTCCCGTCACCGATGGATGCGGCGGGGGCTCCGGGGCCGTCCGGGCCCTCCGGAGCGGCGGCGCCGGTTCCGCGCGCTCCCCCCGCGACCCGGTCGCCCACCTGGCTGGACCGGCTCTTCCCGGCCGAGACCGACGAGCCGTACCGGCGGACGGGGTTCGCGAGCGACAGCCGGTTCGAGCGACGGTACCTCCTCCTCGCGGTCGGCATCGCCCTCGGCTTCGCGGCCCTCTGGGAGTGGATCGTCCGCGTACAACCCGTACCTCCTGGCGGCGACCCCTCGACCTGGATCATCACTTCGTACCCGTTCGTCGGCCTTCCGACGACGCAGGGCGTGCAGCCGCTCGGCTACCCGCCCGCGTCGTTCCCGTTCGTCGGGCTCTCCGTCATCGCGGGCGGCGGACCGCTCGACGGCGGCCGGATCTACATGGGCGCGGCGATCGCGTTCCTCGGCCTCGCGGCGTACCTGTTCGGCCGGACGCTCCTCGAGCGCCCCTCCCTCGCCCTCGTCGTCGAAGGGCTCTGGTTGGGCGAACCGGACTTCCAGCAGCTGTACTACTTCGGCGGGTATCCGAACATCTTTGCGCTCATCTTCCTCACGCTCACGCTCGCGTTCTTCGTCCGCTTCCTTCGGTCCCGGCGGCCGAGCCACCTGTTCCTCTTCTGGGTCTTCTTCGCGGTGACGATCCTCGCCCACAGCCTGTCCGGGGTGATCCTCGCCGGGATCCTCGTCCTGGCGGGGCTCGCCCTCCTGCTCCTCCACCGGTTCCCGCGGACCGTCTTCGCGAGCCGGGCGGGTCTTCTCGGGATCCTGGTCCTCGCCGCCTCCGTCGGAGGATACTACCTGGGAACCGCGGCGGCCGGCATCGGGCATCCCTCGTACCTGGAATCGACGCCGGTGACGACCACGAAGGCCCAGCTCCTCCCGCGCGTGCTTCGGCCGTTCTACCTCACCGCACCGGTCCAATGGGTGACGGGCACCCCGACCACGCTCTCGAGCAACGTCGCCCTCGCGATCGTCCTCGCGGCCTCGGTCGCCGCCTTCGGGCTGTTCCTCGTCCTCCTCTGGCAGCGCCCCGGGTGGCTCACCACCTCGTGGATCGTCCTCACCGGGACGATCCTGACCGTCTTCGGCGTCGGGCTCGTCGCCTACTACTTCGCGATCCCGATCGACTACCGCCGGCTCCCGTACTTCCTCTACGGACCGGCGATCTTCCTCCCCGCCCTGCCGATCGACCAGTGGCTCACCACCCGGATGTCGCGGCCCGATCCCGAGGGCACCGTGCCGGCGGCGGACGCCTCCGACGACGCCCCGGAGGCGGAGGGCGGGGAGGCGACCGGGGGGGACGCCGAGCCCGCGCCGGCCGCTCCGAGCCGCCTCGCCCGGCGGAGGAGCGACTGGAGGCGCCGCGTCGATCCCCTCCTCGTCGCCGCGGGGCTCCTCGTGCTCACCGGCGTCTCCGCGGCGGTGACGGTCCCGTCCGGCGCCGCGTACGAGTCGTTCTACACCGAGTACGCCCACGACCAGGACTTCCTCAACGCGGTGACGTACATCCTCAACTCGCCGACGTCCGGCAACATCATCACGAACACGCCGTACGTCGCCCACTGGCCGTCGACGATCACCAACACCCGGATCACCTACACGCCGAGCCTCCCCAACGGGAACGGCTACGCCGCGTCGCACGTGCAGGACGGGGAGCTCGCCTCGGTCGCCCTCGCCGGACGGTACACGACGACGAACTCGCTCGTCGGCGCGTCGATCTCGGGCGTGGCGCCCAACGACTTCACCGCCTCCCCCCTCGTCGGCGCGTTCGCGAGCACCGCCTACCAGCCGCTCCTGGAGGTGGCTCCCGGGTACCTCACCGTCGGCGTCGCGACGACCTCGAGCACGACGGGGCTGCCCCTCGTCGTCGCCCTCTCGCCGGCCGGCGTCGGCGCGCCGCCGGTCAACGCGGTCCCGAACTGCCCGGGTCTCTGCCTCCTCTACACGGCGACCCGGGGGATCGTGGTCTGGGAGAACGTGACGACCCTCCTCGGCAGTCCCACGGTCTCGATTGCCTTCACCGCCGTCTCGCCGGCCGCCTCGCCGGGGCTCACCTACTTCACCGGACGGGTCTCGCCGGCGCCGCTCGTCGGCGCGAACGTGTCGTTGGCCGGCGCCCCGGGGTCATTCCTCTGGACGGCGAACACCCGGAACGGGCTCATCGCCACGACCGGGTCCGTCTCGCCCGCCGGGGCCCTCGCGCGCGTGGTCGCGTACGGCCCGAACGCCACCCCCGCGGCGATCTTCCGGGAGAACGCGACGGATCCGGTCAACGGGAGCCACCGCCTCACGGTCTCCCTCACGCTTTCGATCCCGTCGGCGACGAACGTGCTCGCGGCGCTCGGATCGTGGATCGACTCGGCGGCGGTCTGGGGCGGCTGGGACGCCCGCTTCTACCTCCAGTACACGGCGGCGATCGGCGGGAAGGTGTACCCCTCGTCGTACCTCACGGCCGAGTACGGGGCGAGCCTCGTGGCGTCGTCCGGTCCGTGGCAGGTGTACCTGCTTCCGCCGCTCTGAAGGAGCCCGGGGCCCCCGGCCCTACGCCCCGCCGAGGGTCACCACGAGGTCCGTCAAGTACCCGGCCATGAAGCCGATGGTGATCGCCGCGAGCGCGACGTTCCGGGTCGCGGCTCCCAGCATCGGGCGCGCCATCTGGAAGACGACGAACAGGATCGCCCCCGCGGCGAGCCCGTAGAACAGGATCGACAGGGCGTTCGACGTGACGATGCTGCCGACGACGGTGCCGAGGAACGTGGGGCCCCCGCCGAGGAGGCCGAGCCCGAACAGGCGCGCCGTCGAGAACCGGGTCCCCGTCATCAT
>DATJVB010000141.1:0-5636 GCA_035502055.1 Thermoplasmata archaeon
TGACGTTGCGTCGCTCCCGGTCCGCGAACGACGCATTCGGCCCGCATGAGTTATACGGCACGCCCCGCTCGCGGGCCCATGGCGTCCTTCCCGCGCTCGAAGCTTGTCGTGGGTCTCGTACTCGCCGTAGCGGCGTTCGTCGCGGTGCCGGCCGGGATGGCCGCGCACCTCTCCGGATCGGAGGGGGTCACCGCGGCGCCCCTCCCGTCGGTCGCGCTCCCCGCGAACCCCGCGGGGGAGCACCCCCTGCCCGCCCCGGCGGCGTCGGCGACCTCGCCGATGGCGCAGCGCGTCCTCGCCGAGCTCGCGAACGCCCACGTGCCGCTCAACCGGGCGTTCCTCCCCAACTTCAACGCCCGCACGACCGTCGCGGGCGGCTCCGTCACGCCGCTCTACTCCTCGGCGCCCGCCCCGATGGGGCTCGGCTACTGGGGCGTCCAGGACGTGAACGGCACCGACACGGGCACCGTGGGCTACACCAGCAGCGTCGCCGGGCAGTGGAACCTCAATTCGATCCAGACGATGTACCTCGACAACGACGGGCCGGACCAGTTCACGGTCCAGCTCAACACCGTCCTCACGAACGTCGACCTCCTCGGGGACACGAGCAACCAGTTCTGGATCCAGAACGTTCCGTTCTACACCGAGAGCACCCACCAGCTCACGCTCATCGACAACATCTGGAACTTCTCGAGCAGCGCGTTCTACATGGACCCGAGCACGATCTACGCCCACGGACCGGGCGGAGCGGTGGTGCCCGGCGTGTACTACTATGCGGTCGGGCCGACGTTCGACCTCGCCCCGCCGTTCACCGTGAACCTCTACAACAACGCGTCGGTCGTCAACGACCGCCCGACGGTGTTCTTCAACTACTCGATCACCGCCTCGAACGGCACGAACTGGGCGGGGTCGTTCGACTTCGCCGAGTTCAACTCGACGGGCAGCGCGATCCCGACCGGTCCGGCGCCCCCGCCGACGTTCCAGATCAACGGGCTCGCGGCGGGCAACCAGGGGTACCTCCTCAACGACGCGGAGATCATGCTCGGCGGCCCCGGCGGCGGGTCGACGACGAACGTGGTCGGCATCGACTCGACGATGGGGCTCTGGACGCTCCCGAACGGGACGTCCACGTTCCAGCCGGTCCCGGCGGCGTACGACTTCGGCACCGACACCGGGGAGACGTCGGCCGGGATCGCGGAGTGGGGCTCCACGGGGGCGTCCCCGCTCGCCCACCTCGGCGCCGGTCCGTCGCTCCTCTATCCGCTCTGGGGCCTCACGCACGCGCACCCCGGCGCGATGACGACGACGGTCGACCTCACGCCGTCGAACGCGTTCGCCTTCGCCTCGCCGGGACCGAGCTTCAGCGCCCCGGCCGCGGCGTGGGCGCCGACGGACCCGTCGGGCGTCACCACCTACACGCTCGCCCCGGGCACGTACACGTGGAAGTTCCTGCTCAGCGACTTCAACCCGACCGTGGCGACGACCTCCGCGAACGCCTCGATGACCGTCGGCCTCACGCGGAACGCGAGCCTCGGGGTCTACACGCCGCTCTGGGCGTGGAACAACGGCCAGCTGGCGGCGATCTCGGTCGCCGGCACGGGGAAGATCGGCAACCCGTACGTCCTCGACCACAGCTCGGCGCCGATCGACCCGTTGTTCGGGGAGTTCTCCGACTACGAGTTCCCCGTCTTCGCGGGCGTGCAGCTCGTCGGGACGACGGCGTACGTCTCGGCCGTCGGGATGCCGACGTTCTCGATCACCTACTCCCTGCCGGCGGAGCAGGCGGCGGTCTCGGGGCTCGGCGAGCCGACGACGAACTTCCTCCAGTACAACTTCTGGGGCGTCCAGCACGTCTCGATCGGGTACAGCACGATCTCCGGGTGGTTCTACTCGGCCGATTCGGGGTTCCCGCTCGGGAACGTCGTCTTCTGGAACTCGACGCACAACCTCGTCGCGGGGAACACGTTCCTCGACATGTCGACCGCGCTCATCTTCTACGGCGGCGGGTACAACACCGTCTGGGGCAACACGTTCAGCGCGGCGACCGCGATCGCGCCGAACCCGGGCACGATCCTCTACGGCGGCACCCCGCTCGGCCTGTGGCTCATCGAGTCGAACGACCTCGTCTACAACAACTACTTCGACGTGACGTACAACGCCTACACTCCGACGAACGACATCTACAACGGCGCCCCCGCGTTCTACTTCGACCACTTCAACGTCCCCCTCCAGTCCGCGTCGAACGTCCGCTCGGTGAACGGCTGGGCGCTGTCGGGCAGCATTCTCGGCCTCTCCTGGCAGGGCGGCAACTACTGGAACGACTACGGCGCCCAGTGGGCCCCGTACGGGCACCTCCCGTACAACGGCGGCTACCTGATCTACCCGTCCGGCGACTACCTGCCGCTGACGGCGAACCCGCTGTACCTCATCGTCTTCCACGAGACGGGGCTCGCGGGCGGGACCGCGTGGTCGGTGACGTTCGACGGGATCACCGAGAGCTCGACGAGCGCGTACATCGGGTTCTCGGACTTCAACGGCACCTACGCCTACGTCGTCGGACCGGTCTCGGGGCACACGGCGCACCCGGCGACCGGCGCCGCCACCATCGCGGGAGCCCACACGCAGGTCACCATCAAGTGGACCTAGGGCCGGGACCTTCGTCCGGCGCCCCGGGCGCGAGCCCGCGGACGCCGGCGCCCCACGGGCCCGACGCCACCCGCCGCCGCGCCGGTCCACCCTAGGGCCGGCCGAGGAGCTCCGCGGCCCGAGGGCCTCCCCGAGCCCGGAGTCCCGCTCCCCCGGAGCCGACGGCTCACGGGGCTCCGACGACTCCCGCGATCCCCCAAGCCCGGGGGGCGGGCTCTAGAGCCGCTTCAGCGCCTGGACGAGCTTGCCGATCGACTCCGCGGCGTCCCCGTAGAGCATCCGGCAGTTGTCCTTGTAGAACAGCTCGTTCTCGACGCCGGCGAACCCGCGGCCCTGGCCGCGCTTCAGCACGATGACCTCCTTCGCCTGGTCGACGTCGAGGATCGGCATCCCCTGGAGCGGGCTCCCCGCGCGCCGCGCGGCGGGGTTCACGACGTCGTTCGCGCCGATGACGAGCACGACGTCCGCGCTCGGGAACTCGTTGTTGATCTCGTCCCGGTCGAACAGCCGGTCGTACGGGACGCCCGCCTCGGCGAGCAGGACGTTCATGTGGCCGGGCATCCGGCCGGCGACCGGGTGGATCGCGAACTTCACCTGGACCCCCTTCGACTCGAGGAGGTCCATGAGCTCCTTCACCTTCTGCTGGGCCTGCGCGACGGCCATCCCGTACCCTGGCGCGATGATGACCTTCTGCGCGTAGGCGAGCAGGACGGCGACGTCGTCGGCCTCGATCGACTTCATCGAGCCGGCGATCGCCCCGGCCTCCGTCTCCTTCGCCCCGAAGCCGCTGAAGAGGACGTTCCCGATCGACCGGTTCATCGCCCGGGCCATGAGGAGGGTGAGGAGCGACCCGGCCGCACCGACGAGCGTCCCCGCGATCACCATCGCGTAGTTGACGAGGGCGAAGCCGTCGATCGCGACCGCGAGCCCGGTGAGGGCGTTGTAGAGCGAGATGACGACCGGCATGTCGGCCCCGCCGATCGGGAGCGTCATGAGGAATCCGTACCCCAGCGCGAGGACGAAGAACATCGGCAGGACGTACGGCACCGGGTGGACGAGGACGAGGACCCCGGAGCCGACCGCCCCGGCGAGGACCGCGAGGTTGATCGGCTGCTGGCCCGTGAACGTCCACGCCCGCTGGCCGATCCATCCCTGGAGGCGCAGGAACGCGATCACCGACCCCGCGAACGAGACGCCCCCGATGAGGCCCCCGACGATCGACAGCGAGGCGGTCGTCCCCTGCGTCGAGCCGAGGAGCTCGATCGCCGCGATCGCGCCGGCCGCGCCGCCGCCCATGCCGTTGTAGATCGCGACCATCTGCGGCATGTCGGTCATCGCGACGCGCTTCGCCGCGAGGTACCCGAGCCCGCCCCCGAGGGCAACGCCGACGACCATGAGGATGAAGTTCGTCCCGAGGGTGCCGACGCCGACGAACGTCGCGATCGTCGCGATCAGCATCGCGGCGCCGGCCCACACGATGCCGCTGCGGGCCGTCGTGGGATGGCTCATCCGGTGGAGCCCGACGACGAAGAAGAAGATCGTCGCGATGTACACGACGTCGATCAGGTCGTCGTACACCGCTCACCCCTCCTTGCGCTTCGAGCGGTCGAACATCTGGAGGATCCGCTCGGTGACGACGTAGCCGCCCGTCACGTTCATCGCGCCCATCACGACGGCGAGGAAGCCGACGACCTGCTCGAGCGGGGTCTGGGCGGCGCCGAGGGCGACGAGGGCCCCCACGAGGACGATCCCGTGGATGAAGTTCGACCCCGACATGAGGGGGGTGTGGAGGAGGACGGGGACCCGGGTGATCACCTCGTAGCCGGTGAAGGCGGCGAGGAGCGCGATGTAGACCGCCGTGACGACGTCGCTCGTCATCTACGCGGCCCCCTCGAGGAGCGCCTTCGTCGGCGCGTGCCGGACCTCGCCCGCGTGGACGAGAAGGCTCGCCGCGAGGATCTCGTCGTCGAACGTCGGCACGAGGGTCCCCTCGGGGGTCACCAGGATCCCGAGGAAGCTCTGGAGGTTCTTCGCGAACATCTGGCTCGCGTGGAACGGAAGCTCGCTCGGGAGGTTCGTCGGTCCGAGGACGGTCACGCCGCCCTCGACCACGGTCTCGCCCGGCCGGGTGAGCTCGCAGTTCCCGCCCGACTCGGCGGCGAGGTCGACGATCGCGGAGCCCGGCTTCATGCGCGCCGCCATCTCGCGGGTCACGAGGCGGGGCGCCTTGCGGCCCGGGACGTTCGCGGTCGTCACGACCGCGTCCGCCTCGGCGACGGCCTGGGCGACCATCGCCGCCTCCTTCCCCTTCTCCTCGGCCGTGAGCTCCCGCGCGTACCCCCCGGCGCCTTCGGCGTCGATCTGGAGCTCCAGGAACTTCGCGCCGAGGCTCCGGACCTGTTCGCCGGCCGCGCGCCGGACGTCGTACGCCTCGACCGCCGCGCCGAGCCGCTTCGCCGTCGCGATCGCCATGAGCCCCGCGACCCCCGCCCCGAGGATGAGGACCTTCGCGGGGCGGATCGTCCCCGCGGCGGTCGTGAGCATCGGGAGGAACCGGGGGACGCTCTCCGCGGCGAGGAGCGCCGCCCGGTACCCCGCCACCGTCGCCTGGGAGGAGAGCACGTCCATGCTCTGGGCCCGCGTGATCCGGGGGATCAGCTCGAGGGCGAAGGCGCTCACCTTGCGGTCCCGCAGCACACGGATCGCATCCAAGGACCGCGTCGGATTGAGGAGGCCCACGAGGGTGGAACCCTCGGCGATCGCGGAGGCCTCCGCCGGGGTCGGTGGCTGGACCTTGAGGACGACCCCGCCCCCTCCGAGCGCCGAGCCGTGGTCGGGGGCCAGGGTGACGCCGACGTCGGTGTACTGGCGATCGGGGTAGTACGCCGCGACCCCGGCCCCGGCCTCGACGACGACCGACAGACCCTGCTTCACGAGACGCTGGGCGATCTCGGGCGTCACGGCGACCCGCCGCTCGCCCGGGACGGTCT
>DATJVB010000142.1:0-5152 GCA_035502055.1 Thermoplasmata archaeon
CCCCGGCCGCCGTAGTTATCCCCCCGCGCGGCCTAGAATCCCTCGACCGAGCCATGGCGACGACCGGCGCGTCCGGCCCCGGCGAGGGTCCCCGACGGTCGCCGATGAGCCTCGACGAGATCACCTCGACCGACGACATCGCCATCCCGTCCGACCCGCTCGCGCGGGTGATCGGCCAGGAGAAGGCCGTCGAGATCGCCCGGATCGCCGCGTACCAGCGGCGGCACCTCCTCCTCGTCGGACCGCCCGGGATCGGCAAGTCGATGACGGCGCAGGCCCTCGCCCTCCACCTCGACCGGCCGCGGACCGAGATCCGGGTCGTCCACAACCCGGAGAACCCCGAGCGGCCGACGGTCGAGATCGTCCCGCTCGACGAGGTCCACAAGGAACGGGAGGCGGCCCGGTCGGTGGAAGGCGAGCTGATCCAGCCGGCCGACGCCCCCGCGTCGGTCGCCGAGCGGCTGGGGTACCGCTGCCCCCGCTGCAGCTTCTACTCGCTCCCGACGGAGCGGTACTGTCCCAGCTGCGGGAACCTCAAGCAGCTCGTCCCGGGGATCGGCGCGAGCGGCAACCCGTTCCGGGACCTCGTCGGCGGCATCCTCGAGCTCACCGTGAGCCCCGGCGGCAACCCGCAGGAGTCGGTGCGCACGACGCGCCTTCGGAACGGCGTCGAGGAGGTGGTGGCGTACGAACGCAGCGGCGACAAGATCAAGGTCCTGGACCAGCGGGCGCTCGAACGCCGCCGGCACCTGCAGCGGGAGAGCCCCCGCAAGGTCCTCGTGAAGCTCGACCGGAACTCGTTCGTCCTCGCGACGGGCGCCTCCGAGACCGAGCTCCTGGGCGACGTCCGCCACGACCCGTACGGCGGGCACCCCCAGCTCGGCACCCTGCCGTACGAGCGGGTGATCCCCGGCGCGATCCACGAGGCGCACGAGGGGGTGCTGTTCTTGGACGAGCTGCCGCACCTGGGCCATCTCCAGCGGCACATCCTCACCGCGATGCAGGAGAAGCGGTTCCCGATTACGGGCCGCAATCCGCAGTCCGGCGGCGCGGCGGTGCGCGTCGACGCGGTGCCGTGCGACTTCATCCTCGTCGCCGCGTCGAACATCCAGGACGTGGCGCAGATCCTTTCGCCGCTCCGCTCCCGCTTCGCCGGGTCGGGCTACGAGGTCCTCCTCGAGACCACCATGCCGGACACCGACGCGAACCGGATGCGGCTCGCGCAGTTCTGCGCCCAGGAGATCGCCTCCGACGGGCGGATCCGGCCCGCGACCCGGGAGGCCGTCGCGGGCCTCATCGACGAGGCGCGGCGGCGCGCGGAGGTCCTCGACGGCCGCCGGCACGCGCTCACCCTCCGCCTCCGGGAGCTCGGCGGGCTCATCCGCACCGCCGGCGACTTCGCCGCCGTGGCGGGCAGCGCCTACATCGAGGCGTCGCACCTCAAGGAGGCGCTCCGGCGGGCCCGGTCGATCGAGGAGCAGATCCGGGAGGCGTACGGGTCGCTCCAGGGCGGACTCCGCAAGGACGTGACCGAGTCCCAGCGGCCGTCGATCGGCTACTACCCGTGGAACGAGCACGCGGACCCCGGCCAGTTCCCCGGCGGGTACGGCTGACCGGCCCCCCGCCTCGGCGGGCGAAGGCTAAAAAACGCGGGGCGGGTGGGCACCGCCCAGGGCGCGTAGTCTAGCGGTTAGGATGTCACCCTGACACGGTGAAGGTCGCCAGTTCAAATCTGGCCGCGCCCATCGCCTTCCGGGGGTAGAACCGGAGGCGTCCCAGGTGGGACTCCTTCGGACTACCCCCCACGTTGACTTCTTGTTAGAACCCTCGGCTATCCCAACGATGGCGGGTCCTTCCGCCAGTGGTCCCGGGTCAGTCCGCTCTTTCCGTAGCCGAGCTCCAGATACTCGCACTCGGGACACCGGTATCCCTTCAACCAGGGTCTCCCGCCGAGAGTCGATGTCCAGAGATCGGAGACTCGGTCTCCGGGCCGGTCGTCGTTCTCCGAGGGGTCGTTCCAGCTCACGTACCGACTCAACGTGGATTGACCCGTGGCGTGGATCACGAGATACCCCGGCTCCATCCGGGAACGGCACCGGGGACACGTCGGTCCCGAATCCACTTCGCGCGCCGTCTGGGCTAGGGGATTCTCGTCCGGGGACACTTGCGACCCTTCAGATGCCCCAAGGCTCTTCGCATTCTTGACCACTTCCCGACATGGGTGATGAAGGGTCGGCACCCGTACCGGGGGACAGGCCCCTGGCTGGGCGCCCGGGAGTTCGTCCTTCTGCGACCGAAAGCCGCGCTCGAACCCGGGATCGGGCCGAACTGGGTTCAGGATCGCCCGTCCCGGGGCCCGAGCCGATTTCAGGGGACTCGCGTCGCGAGCCCCTCGCGGGAACGAATCCTGTCCAATCGTCCGGCAGCCCCGGGAGCCCGATGTTGGTGTCCCGTTCCCTCGGCCGCCCCCGGGCGAGCATCGCCGTCAAGTCCATGTTCCTGACCCTCCGGGGGGTCGGCGACGAGAAGTTCAGGAGGTTGCCCAGGACGGCGGTCGGGTTGCCACCCGTCCCCGCGACGCAGAGAGCGCGTCCAGGCCCTCACTGGGGGTCCCGCGTCCGTCTCCCCGGCGAAGAAGGCAGGGAGGGCGCGCGCATCGGGGAGTCGGTACCGCCCCGCTCCGACCGTTCGTACCGACGATCCCCAGTTACGCGTACAGGAAGGAGACCGAGTCCTCGGCGTAGTTGCAGACGATGACCTCCTTGTTCACGGGATCGTAGCCCAGACCGGTCGGCTCGGACGCCGTGGGGGTGGTGGCGACCAGCTGGTCCGTCGAACTCACCCAGTAGAGCGACGCCACCTGAATCCCGGCGACGACCATGTCCCCGTTCGCCGCGTCGTACGCAATGTGCCAGAGGAGGGGGAGACCCGGAACCGAGACCCAATCCACGACCGTGTTCGTCGAGTCGATCACCGTGAGGTTGTCCGAGTTGACCACATAGACGTCGTGGTTCGTCGGGTCGTAGGCCGCGTAGAGCGGCTCGTAGCCCACGTCGATGTTCGCCACGACCGAGTTCGTGGACCCCGAGATGACCGAGACGTTGTTGTCGAGGTAGTTGACGCAGTAGATGTCGCCCGTGGCCGGACTGTACGCTAGCCCGGCGGGGGCGTCTCCGACCCCGATCGATCCGACCACCGTGTTCGTCTTCGCGGAGATCACGGCCAGGCTGGTCCCCCCTGGATCGGAAAGGTAGAGGTCGTGATTCGCCGGGTCATCGACGATCGCGAACCCCTCGGTCAACGGGGTCGAGATGTTCGCGAGGAAGTATCCGAAGTTGGCATCGAGGATCGAGACGGTGCCGCTCTCCAGGTTGGCGACGTAGAGGTCGTCGCTGTAGCTGTCGAACACGACCTGCTGGGGGCTGATCCCGTAGGTGGTCACCGTCGAAACGATAGATCCCGAGGCGCCCCCCGTGACGATCGCGATGGATCCGTTCGGACCCGCCGGGTGCAAGTCGAATCCCGGGTCGTTCGGAACGAACCACTCGTGCGAGAGGGGGTCGTACCCGGGAATCCCCGGGTACTCTATCGACGTCTGGCTCGGGCCACCGAGAGTATCGACGGGAATCCCGAACAGGTGCAGGACGATCGGAGTCGCGGAGACGTAGCTCGCCACGGCGACCTTGTGGTTGCTGGGGTTCTGGGCTACGGCGACGGGCTGCCCGCCGACGGCGTACGAGTTCCCGACCGGGCTGAGGGAACCGTTGAGGAGCACCATCGTCCCGTTCGCGTACTGAGTGACGATCGTCACACTTCCGATCGGATCGAAGGCCACCGCCCACGGGGACCCCGAAACATTCGTGCGGGCGACGACGCCAAGGCTCGCCGAATCGATCGCCACCACGTTCTGGAGCCCGGGATTCGTGACGATGACCTGCCGGGTGGCGGGGTCGAACGCGACACCGGCCGGCGCGAACGCCGGCCCGCCCGTGGGATTGATTCCCGTGGCGACCGTCGCGATCACGGTGTCGGATCGGCTGGAGATCACGCTGACGTTGCCGCTCGCGCTGTTCGTAACGAAGACATCGCGGTCGGAAGGGTCGTACGCCACCGCCCAGGGGTCGAGGCCCACAGCGATGGATTTCGAGGGCGTCGACGAGGTCGGGTCGACGATGGAGACGTTTCCAGACCCCGTGTTCGCGACGTAGAACTTGCTGTTGGCCGGGTCGTACACGATGCCGCGGGGTGTGTTACCGACCGGGATAGTCCCCGTCACCGACCAACGGCTGTCAATGACGGTCAAATTGTCGCTTCCGCCATTGGAGACCAGCACGGTGTTCGTCGCGGGGTCGTAGGCCAGGCCATCGGGCCCGGTACCGACCGGTATCGTGGCCAGAACGGCGTTCGTCCGCCCGTCCATCACGGTGACGGTGTCGTTCCCCTCGTTCGCGACGTAGAGGTCGTGATCACCCGGACTGTACAGGAGGGCGCTCGGGTTGGGCGGGGTGCCGACGATCGCCGGCGAAGGGCGTGAGCTGGACGTAGCGTGCGACGCCGAGGCGAGCGGAAGCGGAGAGGAGATTACGAACGCGACGACGAGCCCTAGCGCAAGGGAGCTAACCGGTCGAAGGACGTGGAATCGGGGCGTCATGGCGGGCCCCCGTATCGCGTCTGAAACTTAATGGACGCGTGTCCGTAGAGGCCGGTGGCGCGACTCGATTCGGCCGGGGGGGCGGGACGGAGCCGTGGAGGGGCCGATGCTCGACGCGGATCCTGGCAACCGGAAGCGGTTCCCGTGCGCTCCCTTCTCCTGCACGGCTTTGGCGCCCGGGCCGCGTCAAGGGCCGGAGCCTCGAAATCGGCTCGCAGTCCCAGGATCTCGAGGAGTCCCACCCTCCCGGAGGGCTCGCGTTCGAAGTAGAGGTTGACGACTCGCCGATCAGCCGGGTGCTCTCCTGGCTGGGTGCCCCTGCCCCGGTTTGATCCCGAGTAAGGTTCCTCCCTACTTCGCAGATGGACCAGGCGAGAGAACAATCGCCGAGGGACCAAACCGGGACGGGAGAGGCCGAAGAGCGGTGGAAGGGGCCGCGGGGCGGTCATTCGATACTAGCGAGGCGAGCGATGCGAACCGCGAGGGGGACCCCTGCCGTCG
>DATJVB010000143.1:0-18636 GCA_035502055.1 Thermoplasmata archaeon
GTCGAATGGAACCTTTATGTCGGAGAAGACCGACCGCGGGCCGTCCGCCGGTCCCGGGAGGGACGCTGACGAACGCGACGCACCGGACTCCGCGAACGGCTCCCCCCGACCCGCGACCGGGGGGGATCGACTAGATGGCGCTCGACTCCGGCGATATCGCCTGGGTGATCACGGCGACGGCGCTCGTCATGATCATGACGCCGGCGCTCGGCTTCTTCTACGGCGGGCTCGTCCGGCGCAAGAACCTCATCGCGACGATCGTCCAGTGCCTCGTCATCTTCTCGGTCGTGAGCCTGGTCTGGGCGCTCTGGGGATACACCCTCGCGTTCGGCCCGATCGTCCACGGCCTCATCGGCAACCTGTCGAAGGTCGGGCTCAACGGCGTCGGGGGGCTGCCGAACCCGGACTACTCGAGCACGATCCCGGAGCTCCTCTACTTCGCCTTCCAGCTCAAGTTCGCGGCGATCACCCCGGCGCTCATCATCGGGGCGTTCGCGGGACGGGTCCGGCTGAAGCCGCTCCTCATCTTTATCGTCCTCTGGGTGACGCTCATCTACGTCCCGATCGCGGCGTGGATCTGGAACCCCGGCGGCTGGCTCCATCAGATCGGCGTCGTCGACTTCGCGGGCGGCTTGGTCGTCCACACCTCGGCGGGCGTCTCCGCCGTCGCCGCGGCGCTCGTGATCGGCCGCCGCCGCGACGACGAGGCGCGCGAGACGCGCCCGAACAACCTCCCGTACGTCATCCTCGGAACGGCGCTGCTCTGGTTCGGCTGGTTCGGGTTCAACGCCGGCAGCGCCCTCGCCGCGAACGACGTCGCCGTGAACGCCCTCGTCGTCACGAACCTCGCCGCCGCCGCCGCGGGCGTCGCCTGGATGCTCGTCGACTGGATCCGGAAGGGGAAGCCGTCGGCCGTCGGGATGGCCGTGGGCTCGGTCTGCGGCCTCGCGGCCGTGACGCCCGCCTCCGGGTTCGTCGGACCCGGTCCGTCGATCGTGATCGGCATCGTCGCCGGGATCCTGTGCAACCTGGTCGCGAACTGGCGCGCGCGGACGACCCTCGACGACTCCCTCGACGTCTTCGCCTGCCACGGCGCGGGCGGGATGTGGGGGACGATCGCGACGGGCCTGTTCGCCTCCACCGCGATCAACGCGGCCGGACCGAACGGCCTCTTCTACGGGAACCCCCACCAGGCGCTCGTGGAGCTGTTCGGCGTCGTCGTCGTCGCCGCGTTCGCCTTCGCGGGGTCGTACGTGCTGCTGCGCGTGATCAACGTCGCCACGCCGCTCCGCGCCCGCCCGGAGGAGGAGGAGGCCGGCCTCGATATCGCAGAGTTCGGCGAAGAGGCGTACGCGCCGGTCGCCGAAGGGAACGGCCCGCCCGCCTCCCCGTCGCCCGCCCCGCCCTGACGGCGCCGGCCGCGCGCTTCCGGCCGGAACCGTGGGCGCCGTGCCGTGGGACGCCGCGCGAATCTTCATGAGGCGCTCCGCCCCTCGCCCTCGGCAGGGGCGACCCTCGCTTGGCACCGCCCGCGGCGAACGCGTCGGTCAACCGCGGCTCGATCCTCCTCGTCGCCGGCCTCCTCGCCGTGGCGCTGGGACTCGGCACGCAGGCGTTCGTCCCTCCGACGGCGTGGTCGAGCGCCGATCACGCCGGCTGGCCGACCTTGCCGCCCGGACCGACGGTCCCCGGCGGGGTGCCCGGTGAGGCGAACGATACGGGCGGAGGGCCCGGCGGGGGGAACGGCACCGGCGCTGGATCCGGGTCCGCCCCGGCGAACGGGACCGGCGGAGGCTCCGGCGGATCGACCGGCGGCGGATCGGGGAGCGGCAGCGGTTCCTCCACCGGGACCGGTAGCGGCTCCTCGTCGGGGGGCGGCGCCTCGGGCGGCAGCGGTTCGGGCGGCGGGACCGGCACGGGCGGGAGCGGCGATGGCGGGACCGGCGGGACGGGTGGCTCCGGCTCCTCGGGCAGCTCCGGGACCGGGGGGACCACGGGCGGGGGCGGGACGAGCTCGGGAAGCGGCGGAGGCAGCGGCGGGGGGGGATCGACGGGCTCCTCTTCGGGCGGGGGCGGATCGACCTCCAACGGGTCGGGTCCCGCCTCGCTGCCCCCCAACGCCGGGCCTCCGAAGATCCCCGTCCTCGAGTTGCCGCTCACCGTGCCGGTCGTCGCCGGGCTGGTGGTCCTCGTCGTCGTCGCCGTGGTCGGGGTGGCGCTCGTCGGGCGCGGGTTCGCGGCGGGCTCTCGGTCGCGGCCGGGTCGTCGCGGCGCGGACGGAGTCGCGCCCGGCGGGTCCGGCCGGGGAGAGCCGGGCGAATCGCTCAAGGATGCGGCCCAGGCCGCGGGCGACGCGCTCGGAGGGACCGGCACCCCGCGCGACCGGATCGTCCGGGGCTACGCGGTCTTCCTCCGCGAGCTCGCCCGCCGGCGGGCGGTGAACGTCACGCCCCTCACTCCGGAAGAGATCGAGGCGCGCGCCGGCGAGGACTGGCCGAGCGCCCGCTGGCCGCTCCGCGAGCTCCGGGCGGTGTTCGAGGAGGCGCGCTACTCGCCCCACGAAATCCCGGAGGCGAACGTCGGCCGCGCGCGCGCCGCGCTCGGGATCCTCCTCGCGCGACGCGGTCCGGGGGGGCGGGCGGCGTGAGGGGGCCGACGATCGCGTTCGTCACCGTCGGCTTCGCGCTCGGCATCGTCGCGGCCCTGGCGTCCGGTGCCGGGATCTCGTTCGCGATCTGGGGACCGGTCGCCGCGGCCGCCGCGCTCCCGCTCGTCGCGGGCCTTCTGTTCGCGCTCGATCCCCGTCTCGCGGAGCCTCCACCGGCCGCGCCGCGCGTTCCGCCCCTCGTCGCGACGGTCGCGGACGCCCTCGCCGGGGAGCGGCTCGCCCGGGTCACCGTCCTCGAGCACCTCGACCGGCTGTCGCCCGCGGGACCGCCCGGCCGGCCGCCGCCTCGGTGGGCGACGGACGACCGGATCCTCGCGCTGCCCGACGGCGACTTCTACCGGTTCCTCGAACGGACGATCGCGCAGCGAGAGTCGTACTCGTGAACCCGGCGGCGGTGCGGGACCGCGTCGACGCGGTGCTCGAGGCCGTCGGTCAGACCATCGTCGGGAAGCGGGACGTCCTCGGGCTCCTCGCGACCGGCCTCGCCGCGGACGGCCACATCCTCCTCGAAGACCTTCCCGGCCTCGGGAAGACGCTCATCGCGAAGTCGTTCGCCGCGGCGCTCGGGCTCAAGTTCTCCCGGGTCCAGTTCACGGCCGACCTCCTCCCGCACGACATCACGGGCGCCGACGTCTACAGTCCCGCGACGGGGGAGTTCACCTTCCGGCCGGGTCCGCTCTTCGCGAACCTGATCCTCGCCGACGAGATCAACCGCTCGCCGCCGAAGGTCCAGTCGGCGCTCCTCGAGGCGATGCAGGAGTACCAGGTGACGAGCGAGCGGGCGACGTACCCGCTGGAGCGACCGTTCCTCGTCCTCGCGACGCAGAACCCGATCGAGCTCGAGGGGACGTACCCGCTGCCCGAGGCGCAGGTCGACCGGTTCCTCCTGCGCGTCGCGGTCGGGTACCCGACGCACGACGAGGAGACGGCGATCCTCGCCCGCCGCCGGGCGGCACGGCACGACTTGGGGCCGCCGGACCCGGTCCTCGGGGCCGGGGAGTTCCGGGCCGTCCAGCTCGCCGTCGAGGATGTCGCGATCGATCCGGCGCTCGAGGAGTACGCGGTCACCCTCGCGGAGGCGACGCGGTCCGACGCGCGCGTCGAGGTCGGGGCGTCGCCGCGCGGGTCGCTCGCGCTCGCGAAGCTCGCGCGGGCCCGCGCCCTCCTCGCCGGCCGGGACTTCGTCACGCCGGACGACGTGAAGCGGCTCGCCGAACCGGCGCTCGCGCACCGGCTCCTCATCAAGGCCGACCCGTGGATCCGCGGGGTCCGCGGCCCGGTCGTCGTCCGCGAGATCCTCGACCGCGTCGAAGTGCCGAAGGTCCCATGAACTCGGGCGGCGACGCCCCGCCGCGGCCCGGCACCGCCGCGGCGCCGATCCGGTGGCGGATGGGCGCCGCGATCGCGCTGTCGGTCGGCGGGACCGCCGTCGGCATGGCCTTCCTCTGGGCGAGCCCGCCGGCGTTCCTGTTCGCGCTGCCCCTCCTCCTCGCCCCCGTGGCGGCGTACCGACTTCGGCCTTCGCCCGGCCTCGGGGTCGCGGTGGTGGGGGCGTACGACCCCGGCCTGGGCCGGGGCACGGTGCGGCTCCGCCTCGCCCCATCCGGCCGACCGATCGGCCGGTTCTCCGTCGAGCTCTCCCCGCCCGCGCCCCTGCGGGTCGTCGGGCCGAACCCCGTTCCCTGGGTCGACCGGCCGGACGCACCGCCGGTCGAGATCGCGCTCGAGAGCCCGTGGCCGACCGTCGGCCCGATCGGCCCCCCGGCGATCGAATGGCAGGACCCGCTCGGGTTCGCGGCGGTCCCGCTCCCCGTCTCGGGAGAGCCGCCCCGGTTCGAGCAGGCCCCGGTCGGCGCCCGGTACGTGGGCGGCCTCCTCGTCCGGCGCGCGGCGCAGAAGCCGGGCCCGCGCAGCACGGCGTGGCCCGCGGCCCAGGGGGAGTTCCAGACGGTCCGGCCGTACGCCCCGGGCGACGCCCTCCGCCAGATCAATTGGAGCGCGTCCGCCCGGTGGAACCGGCTCCTGTCGAACTCGTTCCGGGCGGAGCTCCCGCCCGACATCGTCCTCGCGCTCGACGTGGGGCCGTGGGGGCTCCCCGGCTCGGACGACGAGGTCCTCCTCGGCGTCTCGCGCGCGGCGGCGCACGCCCTCGCGACCGTGATCTCCCGCGAGCGGGCCCGGCTCGGGCTCTCGCTCCTCGAACCGTTCCCGCGGTGCCTCCCGCTCGGGGCGGGCCGCGGCCACCTCCGCCGGGCCCAGGAGATGATCGGCAGCGCCGTGATCGGACCCGTCCGACCTCCGATCGAGCGGTACGCGATCTCCCTCGGCCGCGTCTACCCGCCGAGGACCCTAATCGTCGTCCTCACGCCGTTCGCCGAGCCGGGGATGCTCGCGATCGGCTACCTCCTGCGCCGGCAGGGTCTCGAGCCGCTGATCGTCTCGCCGTCGCCGCAGACGCTCGAGCGCCGCCGGCTCGGCCCCCTCTCGCGGGAGGGCGAGCTCGGCTTCCGGCTCCTGCGGCTCCGGCGCCACCGCGAGTTCGGCGAGGCATGGGACTGGAGCCCGACCGTCGACTGGGAGGAGTTCGGCTCCCTCGCGGCGATCGCCGCGGTGTTCCGCCGGCCCCAGGCGTGGGGAGGGGCCCGCCGTGCGTAGGCCGATCGACCGGGCCGGGCTCCCGCTCGTCGGTCTCGCCGCCGGCGTCGGGCTCCTCATGACGGTCGGCGGCGGTCCGTACGGGCTCGCCGTCGAGCCGGTCCTCCTGCCGCTCGTCCTCCTGGGGGCCCTCCTGCGGCGCCGGCTGGGACCGCTCGCCCCGCTCGCCGGCGTGCCGGTCTCGGTCGGGCTCCTCGTGGGCGCGGTCCAGCTGGTCCCGTCGCTCGCGACGTTCGCGGTCGCCGTAGCGGGGGGGATCTCGGCCGTGCTGTGGATCGGCGTGCCCGTCGCGCCGGACGCGGACCCGACCGCGGGCGACATCGTCCGCGAGCTGGCGCTGCCGATCGGCGCGGGGGCGGCGGCGATCGTGGGGGCGGCGATCCCGCTCGTCGCCTACACGCACTCCGCCGGGATCGTGATCGCGGTCTTCGCCGGGCTCGCGCTCCTCGTCGTCTTCCTCGCCGAGGTCGCCTTGCCGACCTGGATCCCGCGCCGCGCCCCGCGCTAGAGGGCGGGATGCACGCCGATCCCGGGGAGGCGGCCCCCCCGATCGACGGGGGGATCCGGTCGCTCGATGAGGTCGTTGTTCCGATAGAGGAACACGAGCTGGCAGTACGGGCAGGTGAGCCGCCGCCCCGGCGGGGCTCCCGCGAGCATCTCGAACTCGAGGATGTCGACCTCGGCGACGTGGAACGCGCGCTGGCAGTTCGCGGCGCGGCAGCGGACCCAGAACCGCACGATACCGTGAGGCAGCTCACCCTATTTGGAGGAACCGGGCGTCGCCCATCGCCTGGGACCCGGCCTACGCGGCGGCCCCCGGAAGGACCTCGAGGTTCGTGAGCGCCTCGACGGAGGCCCCCGTCGTGGAGTCGTCGGCGGAAAGCAGGAGGTACCACGTGCCCGCGGCGAGCGCCACGTCGATCGTGTCGAGCTCGCCCGCCGGGCCGGCCCACGCGGCGCCGGAGACCGGCCCCCCGGACTCGAACGTCGCGAACGTCGCGCCGTCGACCACGTACACGTCGACCGGATGGTCGCTCGACACCGCGCCGCTCAGATCGACCGGTCCGCCGGCCTGGAACATGACGTCCCGGAACGAGTACGACGGGACCGAGATCGTGGTGCCCTGGTAGAGGAGGACGTACGGGTCCGGTCGGGTCGCGTTCGGCGTCGCGGCCCCGGGCGGGATCGCGTACGGGGGCGCCTGCGCGGGGGCGACGGTCCGGGACGGCGAGAAGGCGACCACGACCAGGACGATCAGCACCGACGCCGCGATCGCCGAGACGAGGAGCGGGGCGTTGAGCCCCGTGCGCGTCCTCGTCCGACCTGCGTCCCCGTGCGCCATCGATCCCGGCCGACCCCGCGGCTCCGGGGTCTCCGCAGGCGCTCATCCCCCTTTATCGTTCCCGTGAGCCCCGGGTCCGGGGAGCCGGCCCCGCCCGGGGCCCGCCGCCCTCACGCCGGGCGCTTCGCCCCGCCGAGGGGAGCGCCGCGCGCCGGTGGCTCGTCGACGAACCCCGTCTTCACGACGCGGTGGAGGAGCTCCGCGTGCTTGCGCTCGTCCGCCTCCATGCTCGCCGCGAGGACCCCCATCATGCCGCCGAGCGCCCGGTCGAGGAACTCCGCCGACGCCTGCTCGGCGGCGTTCTCCCGCTCGATGAGCCGCGTGACGTCGGCGCGCGTGATCCCGCTCGCCCACGTCTGGTCGATCCCCCGCTCGAGGTACGACGCGAGCGACGCCGCGATCTCCGCGTGCCGGAGGCTGTCGGAGGCGATGTGCCGGAACAGCGCCCGGGTGAGCTCGTCGCGGGCCTTCTGGGCGAGCTGCATGCAGTCCGCGACGGCGGTCTGCTCCGTCGCGACGCGCTGGCGAAGGAGACGGGCGAGGTCGCGACGCTCGCCGGCCCGGGGCGCATCCGCGGGGGGCGCGGTGCGCACCCCCTCGAGCTGGTCGTAGAGCGTCGCGGCCGCCTCGAGGACGACCCGCGCGGCGGGTCCCCGGTCCGACGCGTCGCGCGCGAGGAGCTGCGCCGTCGCCCGGGCGATCGCCCGGACATCGGCCCGGCCGCTCAGGCCGTCGAGAGGGCCGCTCCGGCGCTTCCCGCTCAGGTACTGGGAGACCGCCGACGGCGCGATCCCGAGGAGCGCCGCGGCCCGGTGGCCGGGAAGGCCGAGCCCCTCGACGAGCTCGCGGGCCACGAGCGCCTGGACCAGGAGGACGCACTCCGCCGGGGAAACGCCGGTCCGGGCCATTCGCGGGCCGGACCCGAGGATGTAGATAACCTTTCACGACGCGAATCACGGCGCCCGGGCGTCACGGCGAAAACGGCCGCCGCGGGCCCCAACCATAATGTCCGCGGCCGACTCGCCCCGGGGGGAGAGCGCGGTGCAGGCGGTCGTCAAGCCGACGCGGGGGCCCGGCGGCGAGGTGCGCACCGTGCCGGACCCCCGGCCCCGCGCCGGCGAGGTCCTCGTCGGGGTCACCGCGTCGTCGATCTGCGGGACCGACGTGCACATCTGGGAGTGGAACGACTGGGCCGAGCGGCGCATCCGCCGGGTGCCGTTCATCTTCGGCCACGAGGTGAGCGGGGAGGTCCTCGAGGTCGGCGCGGGCGTCTCGACGCTCGCCCCGGGCGACCACGTCTCCGCGGAGACCCACATCGTGGACGGCACGTGCTACCAGTGCCGCACGGGCCGGATGCACATCTGCCAGCACGTCGAGGTCCTCGGCGTCGACCGGGACGGCGTCTTCGCCGAGCGCGCGGTGCTGCCGGAGGCGAACGCGTGGAAGAACGCCCCGGACCTCGACCCCGCGCTCGCGGCGATCCAGGAGCCGCTCGGGAACGCGGTCCACGCGCTCCTCCCCGAGGACTCCGTCGAGGACCTCGCGGGCCGTTCGGTCCTCGTCGTCGGGTGCGGGCCGATCGGCCTCCTCACGATCGCCGCGGCCCGAAAGTACGGCGCCACGCGCGTCTTCGCGACCGAGGTGAACCCCTTGCGCGCGGGCCTCGCCCGCCGGATGGGGGCGGACCGGGTCTTCGACCCGTCGGCGGAGGGCGAGGGGCTCGCGGGCCGGATCCGGGACGAGACCGAGGGGCTCGGCGTCGACGTCTCCCTCGAGATGTCGGGCCATCCGGCCGGCTTGGGACTCGCCTTCGACGCCCTCACCCCCGGCGGACGCGTCTCCCTGCTCGGCCTGTTCGACCGCGAGGCGTCGCTCAACGTCGACGACCAGATCATCTTCAAGGCGGCCCGCGTCCACGGCATCTTCGGGCGACGGATGTACACGACCTGGCACCAGGTCCGCGGGCTCCTCTCCGACCCCGCGTTCCGCGAGAAGGCGGCCCAGATCATCACCCACCGGGTCCCGATCCCGTCGATCGCGCGCGCGATGGAGCTGATCGAGAGCCGCCAGGCGGCGAAGGTTTCCCTCGAGGGGAAGTGGTGAGATGCGCGATCCGACCGGGTTCCTGAAGAGCGAGTACGACGACCTCGTCCGGGCCGAGCTCGACTGGAAGCTTCGGGTCCTCTCCGGCCCGAGCGCGCCGATGTGCGAGGTCGACGGCCACCGGGTCCTCATGTTCTGCTCGAACAACTACCTGGGCCTCAGCACGCACCCCAAGCTCAAGGAGGCCGCCGCGAACGCGGCCCGCACGTACGGCGCCGGCTCCGGGTCCGTCCGGCCGATCGCCGGCACGATGGACCTGCACCTCGAGCTCGAACGGCGGCTCGCCGCGTTCAAGCGCGCGGAAGCGTCCCTCGTCTACCAGACCGGGTTCGCGACGAACGCGGGCCTCATCCCCCAGCTCGCGGGCGACGGCGACCTCATCGTGAGCGACGAGCTCAACCACGGGAGCATCATCGACGGGGTCCGGCTCTCGCGGGCGGAGAAGGCCGTCTACCGGCACGCCGACATGGAGAGCCTCGCATCGGTCCTCGCCGAGGCCGAGCGCCGGGCGCCCGCGCCCCGTCGGATCCTCGTGATCACCGACGGCGTCTTCTCGATGGACGGCGACATCGCGCCGCTCGGCCGGATCGCGAAGCTCGCGGCGGAGCACGGGGCAATGGTCTACGTCGACGACGCCCACGGGGAGGGCGTCCTCGGCGAGGGCGGCCGGGGCATCGTCTCCCACTTCGGCCTCTCGCGGGACCAGGTGCACGTCGAGATGGGGACGTTCTCGAAGGCGTTCGGGGTCGTCGGGGGCCACATCTCGGGCTCCGCGTCGCTCGTCCAGTTCGCGCTCAACAAGTCCCGGACGTGGCTCCTCTCCGGGTCTCACCCGCCGGCGGTCGTCGCGGCGTGCACCGCGGCGATCGACGTGCTCGAGCAGGAGCCCGAGACGGTGGAGCGGCTCTGGCGCCACACGCGCCGGTTCAAGAGGGCGATGGGCGACCTCGGGTTCGACATCGGGAGGAGCGAGACGCCGATCACCCCGGTGATCGTCGGGGAGAGCGCGCTCGCGAAGCGGTTGAGCGCCCGGCTGTTCGAGCTCGGGATCTTCGCGCTCCCGATCGTCTTCCCCATGGTGGCGAAGGACAAGGCCCGCATCCGGACGATCATGAACGCCGCGTTCTCCGAGGAGGACGTCGACCGGGCGATCGGCGCGTTCGAGACCGCCGGCCGGGAGCTCAAGATCCTCTAGGCCCCGCGCCCGGACGCCCGTCCGGGGAGGGGGGGTCGAGCGATCCGCGTCGCCTACGCGGCCCGGATCGCCGCCAGGAGCGCGGCGAGCGCGGCGCCCTGCATGCTCCCGAGCCCGGTCGCGGCGTCCCACCCGGCGCCGGCCGACCACCCGTTCGAGCCCGACGTCACGTCGTGGAACGACGTCGCGTACGCGGGCGAGCCGCCGTTCACGCCGTAGACCGCCTTGTAGAGGAACGGGATGAGATCGCCCAGCCCGGGGAACGACTTCGCCGCCCGCCAGCCGTTGATGTCGGCGAGGTACCCCGCCCAGATCGGGCACGCGACGCTCGTGCCGCCCACGGGGAGCCACCCGCCGGACGACTTCTCGTAGACCCACACCCCGGTGCTCGGGTCGGCGACCGCCGCGACGTCCGGCTTCCCGAGGTACCCGGAGGAGTCGGTGATGTTCACGCGCGCCTGGTAGGCGGGCTCGCGCACGCCGGTCACGTAGCCGCCGCCCCCGCCGGACCACGCCGACTCCCCGCCGTAGCCGCCGGAGGAGTTGATCGAGAGGCTGGTGCCGCCGACGGCGAGCACGTTCGCGCAGTCGGCCGGCTCCTGGATCGTCCGCTTGGTTCCGTACCCCCACGCCGCCGAGTCGCCGGAGGAGGCGAGGACCGTCACGTGCGACGCCTGCGCCGACGCGAGGAGCGTCCGGGCCGTCGAGGGGCACCCGCCGGTGCCGCCCCAGCTGTTCGAGATCGTGAGGCCGAGCCCGTTCACGAGGGAGTAGTTCCACGCGCCGAACAGGTTCGCGTTCGAGGCGCTCTTCGCCTCGACCAGCGCGATCGACGCCCCGGGCGCCATGACGTGCGACCACTCGACGTCAAGGGCGGTCTCGAGGCCCCACCCGGTCGGGTCGCTGCACGGCGTCCCCTGGGGCTGATAGATCGAGAGCGTCGGGTCCGCGAGACCGAACGCGGAGTCGAACGTGCTGAGGTCGGACACGATGTTCGCGTCGCCGCACGCGTCGACGATGACGACGGTCTGACCCGTCCCGTTCGTCGTCGCGTTGCCGAGGAGGCTGCTCATCCCGTACGCGGACGTCACGTCGGCCGGGCAGAGGCCGTACGACGAGCACGTCGGGCTCGAGAGGGGCGCCACCGTCGAGGGGTGCACGAGATCCGGATGGACCGAGGCGGCGAACAGCCCGACGGCCAGGACGGGCGCGGGCGAGACGACCGCGGCCACGGCGAACGCGGCGAGGAGGAGGGAAGACCACGTCGCCCCGCGCGACGCTCGCGACGAGACCGTTCGACCGCTCATGAAGTACCTTCGGAGCCGACCGAGGACCCCCCCATAACCGTTCCGCCGGCGTCGCATTCCTGGGAACGTCGATGCCTCGACCGCGGCCCCTTCGGGGCCGAGGAGGTCGGTCCCGAGCGCGGTGGACGGGCGGATCGGAGCGCCGCCCGTCCGGGACCGCGGACCCCTCCGGCGGCCGGCTAGAGCCGGAAGGGGGCGCCCGCCGGGACCGGTCGCGCCGGATAGAGGCTCGGGAACGGAGACTCCCCATCGCCGGGGACGCGGGCGCCGGGGAAGCCGGGGTCCGGCGGCGCCTCCTCCGGGGAACACCGCTCCATGTGTTCGAGGATGGGGCCGGTCGACATCATGACGGAGCCCCCGGCCGGGACCGTGATCGCATGCCCGCACGGAAGGCGGACGACGCGCTCCGCGATCCCACCCGAGGCCCCCAGGAACTCGATCTCGCCCATCGGCCCTCCTACCGCACGTACAGGAGCGCGGGCGGCCGGCGGCGCACCCGTTCCAGGTGGACGGCCGCCACGATGGCGCCGGCGACCGCGACGGCGATGAGCGGGAGGGCGTAGGCGAGCGGCGCGCCCCCGACCGCCTCCGGCGGCATGAGCCCGACCGTCGCGTTGAACCGGATCGCCGAGTATCCCCCGGACGAGCCCTCGAGGGCGATCTCGACCGTCGCCGCCCGGGGACCGCCTTCGATCGTGGCGTTCGTCCCGAGCGACATCGGGGTCCCGGAGCCGCTCACCGCCGTCGCGGACGAACTCCACGCGAAGTACTCCTGCACGTCCGCCGAGTCGGTGTCGACGCAGTCCATCGTGTCCGGCGTGGAGGCGTTCGCGAGCGTCTCGAGTCCCGCGGTCCGGGGGAGGAGCGGCATCGACAGGCCCACGAGGTCATGGGGGTCGATCCACGGCCAGCTGCCGATCGAGATCGAAAGGCCGACGAGCCGGCCGCTCGCCATCGCCTGGGACCCCGCCGCGGAGGCGGTGAATCCGACGGTCACGTTGGTCGAGCCCACCGGGTTCCCCGCCGCGTCGACGACCGGGACCGTCGCCCCGTACTGCATTCGGAACGTCGGTCCGACGCTCGCGTTCGTGACCGTCCAAGTCGCCGTCCCCAGATCGGCCGTGGCGACCGTCGACCCCGCGGCCGTCGTCTCGGCGACGGCGGCGACGCTCGCCTCGAGCCCGTACGGCTCGTCGGAGCCGACCGTCGAGACCATCACGCCGACGCCGGTCGGGATCATCGCCGCGGCCATCTCCCCGTTCGACCATTGGTCCGGACCGTCCCACGCGCCGGCCGTCATCCGCGGCAAGGGCGCCGGGGCCGGAAGCGTCGCGAACAGGACGAGCCCGACCAGCAGTCCGACCAGGAGCGCGGGGACGTACTCGCGGCCGCCTCGTCGCCCCGCCGGCGCGGCGTCCCGGGGGTCGGCACGGGCCGTCATCGATGTGTATCCATGCGCCATAGCCTACACCCGCCTTTTGGTGCGGACCCCGAACCGGTTGGTGCGGAGGCAGAACGGGCGACCCGGAATCACGCCGGGAAGAGGTCGGCCCACGCGCCGGAGAGTCGGTCGATCCAGTCGTCCTGGAACCCGGCCCGGTACAGCACCAGGAGCCGGGCGACGCGCTCCGGCTCGATCACCGAGAACGTCCGCCACCGGTCCCGTTGCCCGGAGGCGACGACCCCCGTGTCGAGGAGCCGTCGCAGGTGGATCGACGCCCGGGAGAGGCTCATCGCCGTTCCCTCCGCGATCTCGGGGAGGGTCCGGCCGGGGCGGTCGAGCACCGTCACGAGGATGCGCCGGACGGCCGCCGAGCGCGCGAGTCTCAAAAGGGTCCGCTCGCCGAGCGGCACCGAGGCCGCGAAGTAGAAGTCCTGGTGGCCGCCCCGCTCGCGCTGGAGGAGCCCGCTCTCCTCGAGCCGCTCGAGGTGGTACACCGTCTCGCCCCAGCCGGTCCCGGCGCCCCGCTGGATCTCGCGGGCGCTGAGTCCCGGGGTCGTCCGGACGACGTCGAACAGCCGCCGACGGGTCTCGAGGGCCAGCGGGTCGGCGGGCACGGGCCCCCTAGCCGCGCCGCGGCACGGCCCCGGTGGAGAGGAGGAGGACCGCCGCGAGCGCGCCGACGGCGGCCTCGGGGAGCGACGCCGCGGAGACCCCGGGCGCGTCGGGCACGAGCTCGGCCCAGGCCCACAAGAGGCCGAGCACGAACAGCGCGAGCGCCGCCCCGGCGACGGCGAGGAACCGGGGCTCGCGCTGGCGGAGCCAGGCGGCGACCGGCACGCCGGAGGCCGCGGCGGCGGCGCCGGCGGTGACGAGGGCGAGGGCGAGCTCGACGAGGCCCATCGCCCTTTCGTTTCCTCGGGAGGGGGAGATAACAGCTTGCTTCGATATCGGGACGGCTCGCCCCGGTGGGCCGGTGCCCGCTTCAGCCGGCGGGGACGTCCGGCGGCGGCCGGCCCCCGCCGCGGAACCGCCCACGGACGTACGCCCCCTCGACGAGGTTGCCGACCGTGATCGAGAGGAACGCAACGCCGAACACGGCGGCGACGATCGACTGGACGACGTCGTTGGAGAGGCGGGTGGGGGTGGTGAGGAGGGAGAGCGCGAGGACGATCGGGATCGCGCCGCGGATGCCGGCGAACGAGATCACCGTGTACCAGGTCGGGGGGAGGTTGGCGCCCGGAACCCGATGGTGGACCGCCCGCCACGCGCCCACGATGATCGCCCGGCCGACGAGGAGCGCCGCGAAGACGACGAGGATCAGCGGGAGGTTCTCGAAGAGTCGGTAGACCGCGATGAGGAGCCCCACCGAGAGGAAGATGACCGAGTTCGCGATGTACACGACGACCCCCCAGAACACCGAGAGGGCGCTGCGGACCTCGGGCTCGATCGCCCGGGGCGCGACGACGGTGCCGACCGCGAGCCCGGCGATCGCCGTCGCGATGATCCCCGACGCACCGATATCCGTCGCGACGAGGAAGGAACCGTACGCGGCGACGACCGAGATCGACGTCTCGACGCTCGCGTCGTTCACGCGACGGTGGAGGAGATAGACGCCGCCGGCCGCGAGGAGGCCGACGGCGATCCCCCCGAGGGTGAGCCAGACGAACTGGATCGACGCGACGCCGAGGTCGGCGGTTCCCGTCGTCGCAAACCCGAGCAGCACGACGAACAGCATCACCCCGACGGCGTCGTTGAGGAGCGACTCGGACTGGACGATCGTCGACAGCTCCTCCGGGACCTTGAGGCGGCGGAACAGATCGACGACCGCGATCGGGTCCGTCGGAGAGAGGATCGCCCCCAGGAGGAGCGCGGCCAGGATCGGCAGACCGGCGAGATAGCCGACGACGAGGCCGGTGAAGACGGTCGTGAAGACGACGCCCACGGAGACGAGGAACAGGACGAGGCCGAGGTGCCGGCGCAGGTGGACGAACCGGACGTTGAGCGCCGCCTCGAAGATGATCGGCGGCAGGAGGATGTCGAAGAAGAGGGACGGGGAGAAGAGCCCCGACACGGAGCTCGGGATCCAGCCGCGGCCCGAGACCGTCGCCGCGATGCCGAGGAGGAGGCCGAGGACGACGAGCCCGATGGTGTACGGGATCCGGAGCCGGCCCGCGACGACCACGACGACGATGGCGGTCAGGAGGAGCCCGAGGAACAGCTCGATCGAGACCATCGCGGCGCCGGGCCCGATCGGTCAGCCGACCGTCGGCTGAAATGCTTTCGCGCCGCGGGTGGGGGGCTGGGCCCGGTCCCGACGTCAGGTCCGGCGGGGCTGCGGCGGCTTCTTCCCGGCCGCGGGGGCGGGGGCGACGCCCTTCGCCCTCTTCCCGCTCGCGGAGCGCGCCGAGGAGGGGGCGGGACGGCCGGAGCGGGTCGTCGGGGGCGCGGGCGGCTTCTTCCGGCGGCGGAGGAAGACGACGGAGAGCCCGAGGGTGATCGCCACGAAGGCGAGGGCCGCGAAGATCACCGTCCAGTTCGGTCCCGGGGCCGTGGCGTTGCCGGTCGTGTTGAAGTTGGGTAGGTTGAGCGGTCCCTGCTGGAGTGAGATGTTGATCCAGAGCGTCTGGCCATCGCTCAGGGTGAAGTTGTCGTAGAACGGCTGCCACCCGCCCAGCATCGCGTACAGCTCGTGATCGCCTGCGGGCACGGTCTGGTTGTAGCCGGTATCCGGCAGGACCGGGATCGGCCGGCCATCGAGCTGGACCAGGGCGCCGTGCGGGGCGACGGTGCCGCGGACGACCGCCAGGCCCAGTCCCGCGGCCCCCGCCGAGTGGACCGCCCCGAGGCCGATGCCGACGAGGGGAGCGAGGAGCAGGAGTGCGACGGCGATCGCGCGGTTCCGCGGGGTCATCGGGGGGCCGTCGATACGCACCCTCCGCGGGCTTTAAACCAACGGGCGGGTCCCACCGGCCCGCCCCGGTCGGGACCCGGGGGGCGGGGGAACGGTGCGGCGGTTACGAACGAGGGGTCGGGCGCCGTGATCCCGTTCCCCGGCCCCCAGGAGCCGTCGCCGCCCGCGGGGCGGACCCGGCACCCCTACTTCATGCACGACATGATCCGCCGCCAGGCGGTCGCGGGCCGGGCGACCCTTCGCGCGATCGGGGCGGCCCTCGAAGCGACCCCGGAGCCGGTCCCGTCCGGCGGGCTCCTCTTCACCGGGCTCGGGACCTCCTTCCACGCCGCGCGGGCCGCCGCGCGGGCGGCCGGCCTCAGACTCCCCCAGCTCCGGGTCCGGGCCGCGGACGCGTTCGACGTGCTGGACGGGGGACCCGGCGCCCCGCCCGAGCGAACCGCCGTCGTCTTCTCGCAGAGCGGCGCCACCGGGCTCACGATCGCCGCCCAGCGCGCCCTTCGGGCGCAGGGGACCCGGGTCCTCCTCGTGACCACCGAGCCCGAGAGCCCGTCGGCACGGGAGGCGGATCGGGTCCTGCTCACCGAGCACGCGCGGGAGGAGTCGTGGACGCACACCGTGAGCTTCACCACGGCCCTCGTGGCCGCGGGCCGCCTCCTGGACGCGTGGACCGGAACGGCCGCCCCGAGCGGCACCGCGGAGGACGGCCTCGGCGACGCGATCACCGCCGCCCTCGCCTCGGAGAGCGCGATGATCGAGCTCGCCGAGCGGTTCACCGGCCGGGACCGCTACCTGCTCCTGGGGTCCGGCCCGGGCGCCGCCCCGGCGGCCGAAGGAGCGCTCAAGCTCCGGGAGGCGGCGGGGAAGTTCGTCGCCACGACGGGCGTGGAGGAGTTCCTCCACGGGCCGATCCCCTCGATCGGCGACCGGACCGCCGTCATCGCCCTCGCGACGGACCCGGACCAGCGGACCCGGGCGGCCCAGGGACTCGCGGCCGCCGGGATCGTCGGGGCCGAGACCGCATTGTTCGACGCGAGCGGCGGGCCGGCCGAGGAGCGCTCCGTCCGGCTCCCCGCCGGGCCCGAGCCGCTCGCGGCGGCGCTGTGGGCGATCCCGTTCCAGCTCCTCGCGTACTGGGTCGCCGTCTCCGACGGCCGCAACCCGGACGTGATGGGACTCGACGATCCGCGCTACTTCCGCGCCCGCGCGTCGTTCGGCATCTAGGACGCGGGCCCGTCGTTCACGGCGCGATCGAAAGCACGAGGATCCCGCGCGGCGGGACGGTCCAGACCGCCGGCGCCGTAACGAGCCAGCTTACCGACGACGGCGTCGGCGACGTGATGTCCCAGCTCCACGCCGTCCCGGGACCGAGGAGCGGGAACCCCGAGTGCCGGAGGTCCAGCTGGCCGGTGTAGCTCGCGTTCGCGTTCACGACGAACAGCGAGAAGGTGTGCCCCGTCGCGTCCCGCGCCGGGACGACCAGGAAGTGCAACGGCTGGCTCGAGAGCGAAAAGTTGAGGATCGACGGCTGGAGCTCGGTCAGCATCGTCCGGTACACCGTGAACAGCTTCGACGGGACCGCCGTGTCGTTGAGCAGCGAGCCGTTGTACGTCGCCTGGAAGGCGAACAGATCGACGTTGTCGACGCTGTTGAGCATCGCCTGGGCGATCTCGGCCGCGAGATAGGGCACGACGTTCGCCGAGCCGGAGTACTTCGCGTACGGGCTTCCCGTCGTCGTCGATCCCATCTCGGTGATGAATAGCTGGATTCCCCGGCAGGTGGGGCACGCCGCCGAGATCGCGGCCCGGTCGGACGGGACGCGGACGGCGAGCGAGCTCGGATCGCCCAGGGTCCCGAAGAACCCGGCGACCGACACCGGTCCGCGGCCGATCGTGCCCCCCGCGGGGTAGACGTGGATCGCCACCGCGCTGATGTTCGGGCCGTTGAGCGCGACCGTCGCGCGGACCCAGACGTCCTCGTTGTACCCCCCCGTGCCGACGCCCGGGAGCCCGACGATCCGCGCGGACGGGTCGACGGCGTGGATCGCCGCGGTGTACGCCTGGACGACCTGGGCGTACGACCCCGGGGTGGCGTTGAGGTGCTGCGTCGCGTTCCACTTCGCCCACGGGATGCCGAAGTGGGCCCAGAGGGCCGGCTCGTTCCCGATCTCCCAGTACGCTGGATGGAAGTGCAGCGTCGATTCGGTGTAGTTGACGTAGTAGGCGGCCGTCGCCGGCTCGTCGATCTCGGCCGGGAGCTCGACGATCGCCCGGCAGCCGACGGATTGGCACCACGTCGCGAACTGGGCGAGACCGGCGGGGGGCGAGTAGTACGCGCCGCCGAGGGAATAGATCCGGTTCGCGGTGAAGTTGTACTGGTCACCCGGGCCGCCGCCCGGCCAGCGGACGTAGTTGAGCGGCGTCTGGTTGAGGTACCCCGCCTGCGTCGCCCCGAGCGCATAGTAGGCGGTGATGTCCGCTCCCCAGAACCCCGGCGCGAGGGTGGCGATCGACCGGTTGGACACCGTGAGGACCGGGAGGAGGGTCCCGGGCAGCGCAGGGTCGACCGCGGCCGAGTCGAGGAGGCGCTGGGGGTCTCCGGCCCATACGCCCGACGCCACCACGAGAAGGACCGCGGCGGTCGCGAGCCCCACCCGGATCGATCGTCCCCTCCGCCCTCGCGCGCGCTCCTTCGGATTTCGACGGAACATCCCAATCCCCCCGGGGTGCGGGCCCGCGGCGGGAAGCACCACTCGGCCATTACGACGCCGGAAGGGGTATTAGTACCCCCCTCCGACCGCCGGCCGCGGGCCCCTCCGAACGAGAACGACCGATCGTCGTCGACCGCACCGCGAGGGGTGGACCGTCGGTCCCGAACGGGGGCCCGGCGGCCCGCCGGCCGTCGGCCACCGGGGTGGGTCCGCCCGATGACGCGGGAGAGACCATCGGTGCGCCCGGCGGGGGATCGGCCGCAGGGTCCAGTCCGGTCCCCCCGGGACCGGGAGCCGCCTC
>DATJVB010000144.1:0-3923 GCA_035502055.1 Thermoplasmata archaeon
CGTTCGACGCCCTCGTGACCGACGCGCCGTACGGCCGCTCGTCGAGCTCCGGCGGCGAGCCGCCGGGGGCGCTCCTCGCCCGCGCCCTCAGCCGGTGGACGTCCCGCGTCCGGCCGGAAGGGCGGATCGTGGTGGTCGTGCCCGGCGGCGACGACCCCCTGCCGCCCCCGTGGCGACGGAGCCTGTCGATCCCCGACCGGGTCCACCGGTCGCTCACCCGGGAGTTCCGGCTGTTCCGCCGCGCCGCCTAGCGGCGAAGTCGGTACCGTGGCCGGACGTTCGGCGTGGACGTGCTCTCCGGGGGTGCGCTAGCCCCAGCTCCCCCACCCCCGCGCGCTCCGGGTCCGGGTGCTCTCCCCCCAGGAGGGCGAGAAGCCATGTCTCCCCGTTCGCCCCATCAAGGACGCCGACTAGTTCGAGCGAGCCCAGACCGTGCTGGCCGGCGCCCAGGAAGACGGTCCTCCTCGGACTTGCGTCGTCGCTCGGATGATCGAGAGCTCCATCCGCAGGGCGTTCGACGCCCTCCTCGGGCAGGGGAGGGCGAGAATCAAGCCCAACTGAGGGGTGGGGTCGAGCGCCCGGGCGCGCTCGGGACCCATCCGCGGTACGCGGGCTCTCCGCGAACAGTCCATATACTGGACAGTCAATATGGTTGACTTATGTCCCCGCGAACCCCGACCGTCGACACCTTCGAGGACGTACCCCTCTCCGCCTTGCTGCGGGCCGCTCAGCGAACCTACGCCGAAGCCGTAGGACGAGCTCAGACCGAGCTGGGCTTCGACGACCTCCCACATACCGGGGATTACATCATCAGTGCGATGAACTGGAGC
This sequence comes from Thermoplasmata archaeon, assembly GCA_035502055.1. Lineage (GTDB taxonomy): Archaea > Thermoplasmatota > Thermoplasmata > Lutacidiplasmatales > UBA184 > Lutacidiplasma. Next base: position 831 of record DATJVB010000144.1, read on the forward strand.
GGGGCATCTCTTGAGGCGGTGATCGCCTGGATGGGCGTTTCCAAGCAAGCGGTGAGTCAGGCGGTGGAGACGCTCGTCGTGCGCGGGTACCTTCGGCGAACACCGGACCGGAACGATCGGCGAAGGGTGAACCTCTCGCTCACGCCGCGCGGCCGCCGGGCGGCGGTAGCGGCCCGGGCCGCCATCTTGGGCGTCGACAAGGAGTTGCGCGCGAGGCTGGGTTCCGCGCCGGTGCGCCAGACCCGAGCGGCCCTCTCGGAGCTCATTCGAATGCAAGGGAGAGGGGCGGCGAGGTCGGCCCCCTCCAAACGCATGCCCGCCCTGCGGCGGGGGCGCTCCCCCGACATCCCGGCGCGAGGGAAGAAGCCCCCATCGAGCCGGTCGATCGTGGGTGACCGCGCCGCCTAGTAGATCGTGAACGTCTCGGTCTGCGGGCCGGCGCCCGGGATCGCGCACACCTCGTTCACCGTGACGAGGATCACGACCGTCGCCTGCACCGGGTTCGCGTACGTCACCTGGAACGTCGCGGCGGTCCCCGCGTCGATGGCGGCGTACTGGTCCGCCGGGAGGGTGAAGCTCCCGTGACCGTTCGCGAGGGACGTGTTGCCGTTCGGCAGCACGACGGTCCAGGAAGAGTTCGCGAGGTAGGCGGCGAGCGCGGCGCCCGAGAGCGGGGCGCTCGTCCCGTTCCCCGTCGAGCCCACCACCTTGACGACGCTCCCGTTCACGACGTACGCGTGGCCGATGAGGTCCTGGTCGGCGACGGAGAACGTCATCGTGTCGGCGATCCCCCCGGCCGGCGGCCCGACGCCGGGGTGCGTCGCCGGGTTCGTCACGGCGAACGCGCCGCTCGGCGAGGCGATCGGGACGATCACGAACCCCCCGACGAGGACGACGATCGCGAGCCCGCCGACGGCCCACCGCTTCGCGTCGAGGCGCGTGAGGTCGTTGAGCGGCGGGGGATGCCGGATCCCGAGGAGGAGGATGAGGAACGCGAAGATGAACCACCCCTCGTAGAAGAGGCCGAGGACGAGGAGAAGGCCGACGGCGGCGTAGCTCACCCACCGGGTCCGGTCGCCGAGCAGCGCGCGGAAGACATGCCCGCCGTCGAGCTGGCCCGCGGGGAGGAGGTTGATCGCGGTCACGAGGATCCCCACCCACCCCGCGAGGGCGACGGGCGAGAGGTTCACGAACGAGACCGGCACGAACGCGCCGATGAGCGACCAGATGAGGGACGGTCCGAACACGAAGTTCGCGTAGCTCACGCCGAGGAACGACGGCCCGCAGTTCGCGAGCGACAGGACCGGCGCGTGGGCCGAGAGGAACATCCCGTAGACGGTCACGGGGATCGCGAGGGCGAACCCCGCGAGCGGACCGGAGGCGCCGATGTCGAGGAGCGCCTTCTTGTCCGGGATCGGCTCGCGCAGGCTGATGAACGCCCCGAACGTGCCGAACAGGAGGAACGGCGGCGGCACCGGGATGAAGAACGGGAGGGACGCCTCGACGTGGTGCCGGCGCGCGAGGGCGTAGTGCGCGAGCTCGTGCACGCCGAGGATGGCGAGGAGCGGGAACGCGAACGTGACCCCGCCGTCCAGGAAGTCGATCCCCCCGAGCGACGAGCCGCCGACGTACGCGAGCCAGAGGAAGGCGCCGGCGGTGACCGTCGACGCGATGGTGATGACGAGGAGCGCCAGGTTCACCGCGAGGCCCCACGGTCGGCGCATCGGCCGCCGGACGACCTCGATGACGTACTCGCCCCGCTCGTAGCGGACCTGCGGGATGTAGAACTTCTCCCACAGGTCGCGCCGCAGCCCGTCGAACCGCTCCTCGAGGGTCGCGGGGTCGGCGTGGACGAGGAGGACGAGCGAGGCGGGGGTGATCCGCGTCTCGTAGACCGGGAAGAACGCGGCGACCCACGACTTGAGCCGCTCGATCTCGTTCGCGGCGGACGGCGTGCCCGGCAACGGCGACGACATGGTCGGGCCTACCCCGGCGCGTCGCCCGCGCCGGCGGCCTTGCGGAGCCGGCGGGCCCGCTCCTTCGACGAGTAGCCCGTCGCCGCCTCGAGGAACTGGTTGTACCGGCGGATCGTCTCCGCCTGCAGCGCGGGCTCGACGTTCGGGTTCATCGTCATCTCGACCGCGAGCGCCCGCCCGTCGGCCCAGACGACGAGGCGGGCGAGCGCCCCGAAGGCGGCCTCGGTCCGATCGCCCGCGCGCGCCGCCGTCCCGAAGTGGGCGCGGACCAGCCCCTCGATCGCTTCGGGCCGGAGCTGGGGGCGCGCCGTCGCGCGGACCGGGTAGCGCTGCACGATCGACCGCCGACCGGGGCGCGCGATTTAACCTTGAGGGGAGCGCGCGCGCCCCTAGACGGTCTCCGCCTCGAACAGCACCCGGTACCCGCGGAGGAGGCGGCTGAGCTCGTCGAGGAGATCGAGGACCTGGTCGGTCGTCGCCGACCCCTTCCAGTCGTAGACGAAGTCGTAGTTCCCCTGCGTCGGCGCGAAGCCGAACTCCGTCAGGCGGTCGGCGACCTCCGACGGCTTCGCCCCCTCGCTGTGGAAGGTGACGCGGAGGTACGTCTCCATCGGCGATGGAGCGCCGGCGGGCGACTTAAGCGTTCGCTTCCGAGGGAGGCGTCACCGCCGCCGGACGCGTCGCTGCCGGGCCCCGAGGAGGCGGTCGACGGCCGGGCCGATCGACGAGGCGCGCGCGAGCCGGATCGGTCGGCCGACCGCGCCGTCCGCGTCGGCGATCGCGATCTCCCCGCCGCGCGGGTCGGGCGCGAGGAGGGCGATGCCGTACTCCGCGGTCCCGCGGGCCCGGAGCGCCAGGTCGGTGACCGTACGGCGGTCGCGGGCGCCGCGCCGCCGCCCCGCGACCGCGCGGCGACGGACCCACCGGAGGGGCACCGCGGCGCCCCACGCGCGTTCCGCGGCGGCTCGGACGGCGTCGGCCCATGCCGAGGGCGCGTCGGCCAGGAGCCCGACGGTGAGCGGCCGAAGGCGGCGGCCCTCCGCGTCGATCGCGCCCGCCCGGATACGGCTCGCGCTGACGGGGAGGAGATCGTCCCCCCGGACGCGCGGGATCGCGT
>DATJVB010000145.1:0-9474 GCA_035502055.1 Thermoplasmata archaeon
CTTCGCGAACGCGACGTACATCGGACCCGCGAGCCTCCCGCTCGTGATCCTCGGCTTCGCCGTCATCCCCGCCGCCCTCGCGCAGATCATCGGGACCTCGCTCAACGCGGTCGGCTACCAGCGCCTCGAGCTGTACCTGACGAGCCTCCAGGTCGCCGTCCTGTTCGGGGGCTCGATCCTCCTCCTCCCGCCGTACTCGCTCTTCGGGCTCGCGGGGCTCGTGGCGATCTCCCTCTCGATCCTCGGCTCGTCGGTCGCGGCGCTCGTCGTCAACGCCTACTTCATGCACCGGCTTCTCGCGGTACGGATCCAGCTCCGTCCGATCGGCGGGATCCTCCTGAGCGCCGCCGCGGCGTTCTTCGCGGTCTCGCGCCTCAACACCGTCCTCGCCGTCGGGCGGTGGTACGAGCTCGTCCTCGTCGTCGCCCTCGGCTTCGCCGTCTACTTCGGCGTCCTCGCGCTGATCGGAGAACTGTCGAAGGAGGACGTCCGGTATCTTTCGGGCTCGATCGGCCTTCCGGCGACCCTCCGCGACACGCTCGTCCGGCTCTGCTGGCGCGAGCGCGCCCCGCCGGTGAACGAGGGGGTGCCGACGATCGGAGAGTACGACGAGGAGGCCGGTACGGCGACGGTGCGCCGGCGGCCCCCGCCGCCGCTCCCGTAAGGACGGCCGGTCGGACCATTATATACCGACGCGGGGCTCCGCGCGCCCTCATGCCGACGGAGGCGCTCCGGGCCGACGACGTCCGGAAGGTCTACCGGCCCCGGTCCGGGCCGGCGGTCGAAGCGCTCTCCGGCGTCTCGCTGCGGATCGGCGCCGGCGAGCGGGTCGGCCTCTTAGGCCGGAACGGCGCCGGCAAGACGACGTTCCTCAAGATCGCGTCGACGCTCCTCGCCCCCACCTCGGGGGAGGTGACCGTCTTCGGCCACTCCGTCGACCGCGATCCCGAGCGGGTCCGTCCGCTCATCGCGGTCGTGCCGCAGGAGGGGAAGCCGTTCTTCCACCTCACCCCGCGCGAGCAGGTCGTCACGTACCTGCGGGCGCGGGGCCTATCCCGGGAGACGGCCCGGGAACGATCCGAGCGGGCCCTTGCGCAGATGGGCCTCGGGGAGGTCGCCGACCGGCTCTCGATCACCCTGTCGGGCGGCCAGAAGCAGCGGACGATGGTCGCGACGGTGATCGCCACGGAGGCCCCCCTCCTCTTCCTCGACGAGCCGACGATCGGGATGGACCCGTTCGCCCGCCGGGAGGTCTGGGAGGCGCTCCGACGCCTCACGCGGATGGGATCGACGATCCTCCTCACGACGCACTACCTCGACGAGGCGGAGGCGCTTAGCGAACGGCTCTATGTGCTCGAACGCGGGCGGGTCCTCGTCGAAGGGACCGCGGAGTCGTTGAAGCGGGAGGCCGGCGGGACCCTGCGGGTCTCGATCCCCGACGGGCGACGGCTCCTCGAGACGCTCCGGTCGTTCGGCCCGAGCGTCGCCGACGGGACGACGCTCCACGTCGTGACCGAGCCGGCCCGGCTGAGCGAGATCCTCGCGATCGCCGTCCGGGAGCGCCTCAGTCCGACGGTGGGACCGGTCACCCTCGAGGAGGCGTTCCTCCGGACCGTGGGGCACTCGATCGATGAGGAGTGACGGCCCGCCCGCCCCCCGGTCGTGGGGCCTCCACCTGCAGGGGTTCGGCGCCTTCTTCGAGACCGAGCTTCGGGTCCAGCTCCACGAGGGCGTCGCGATCGTCACGTCGATCGTCGTCCAGGTGGTCCTCCTCGTGTTCGTCGCGATCCTCGCCCCGCGGCTGTGGAGCGTCGCCATCCTGGGGGCCCTCGTCTTCTCCTTCTTCACCCTCGGGCAGCGGGTCCTCAACGAGGCCGCCTACATCCGCGTCGACCACAAGCTGAACCAGCTGTATCTCGCGTCCCCGCTCACCCCCGAGAGCTACTTTCTCGGGCTGTCCTCGGGGATCCTCGTCGCCTACCTCGCGCCGATCGCGGCGCTCGGCGTCGTCGCCGCCGTCACGGTCCCCCCCAGCCCCCTCCTCCTCGTCCTGGTCCCGGTGGCCGGCCTCGCGGTGTGGCTCTTCTCCGCGTCCCTCGGGTACGTCCTCTCGACGCGGTTCCGGGACATGCGGGCGATCTGGTCGTACGCGAGCCTCCTCTACAACGGGTTCGGCGTCCTCCCGCCGGTCTTCTACCCGATCGGCCTCGTCCCCGCGGCCGCGCGTCCGCTCGCGCTCCTCCTCCCGCCGAGCGCCGCCGCGGCGCTCCTCCAGTGGGCCGTCCACTCTGCCGCGCTCTCCGCGGGCGAGCTCGCCCTCGCGGCCGGGGCCCTCGGCGGGGAGACGGTCCTCCTGTTCGCGATCGCCGTCGTCTGGGCGCGCCGGACCGTCCGGGAGGACTGAACCGTGGCCGCGACGATGATCGGCGAGGTCCCGACCCGCGGGCGGGTCCTCCCCGCCTTCGCGGTGATCGGCTGGCGGTGGATCAGCCGCAACCCGGCGGCGGCGATCGCGCCGATCCTGCTCCCGTTCATCTTCCTCTACTTCCTGCGGCTCATCGCGCCCGCGAACCTGTTCCCCCTCGAGGTGATCGGCGCGATGCTGTTCACCACGCAGAACGTCGGCAGCTGGGTCCTCGGCGACTCGGCGACGTGGCGGATCGAGCTCGCGGTCCAGGACCTGTTCGTCGCCTCGCCGATGGGGAAGGTGCGCTACCTGTTCGGCGTCGCCTTCTCGAACCTCATCGCCGCGGCCCCCGCGCTCGTCGTGCTCGCGGTCCTCCTCGCCGGCCTCCTGCCGACGGCGCCCCCGTGGTACGCCTGGGTCGTGCTCGTCGCCGCCCTCGCGACGCTCTGGGTCCTCTTCTCGTCGATCGGCGTCGCGATCTCGAGCCGGGTGACGAGCCAGCGGGAGATCTGGCCGGTCGGGAACCTCACGTTCACCTGCCTCGGCATGCTGTCGCCGCTCTACTACCCCCTCTCGAGCCTCCCGCCGGCATGGCAGGACGTCGCCCGCTTCCTCCCGGCGACGTACGCCGCGCTCCTCCTCCAGGGGGTCTTCGGCCTCACGCCCGCCTCCCCGGAGACGCTGGGCGAGTACGGGCTCCTCCTCGTGGGGCTCGCCGCGGTCGGCACAGCGCTCGCGCTCTGGCTCTACCGCTGGCGGGGCCGGTGACACCCTCCCGAACGACCGCTACTTTCAAGCCCCCCACCGGCATGGAACGGTCGGTGCGCCGGTCTCAGTCCCATCCCAGGGGAGAACGCCGTCCCTCCGTCCGGAGGGCGGGGACGGGCCGGTCCGGCCGTTCGCGGGACCGTTCGATCGGCCCCGCCATCGGAGAATCGTAGGCTACCAATGGGGAACGAAGAGTTCGACGAGATCCTATCCGCCCTCGACCGCGAGAGCGCCCGCATCCGGGTCCGCGTGGAGCCCCGGCGGTACAACAAGCCGGCGACGGTCATCTCCGGCTTCCCGCCGGGCGTCGACCTCGCGGAGACGACGCGCTCGCTCAAGAACCGACTCGCGACCGGCGGCTCGGTCGTCGAGGGCGAGGTGTACCTCCAGGGGGACCACCGGGCGCGGATCCGCGACGAGCTCTCCCGCCTCGGCTTCGATCCGGAGACGATCGAGGTCTCGAACGCGCAGCTGCCGAAGCGCGGGCGTCATTAGACCCCGCGCCCGGGACGCCTCCGGCTCCCGGGCCGTAGCGCCTTGGCTGACAGCGACCCTATATGCCGTCCGGCCCGGTATCGGAGACCGAGGCGCGATGACGGCGGCGTATGCCCACCCGGAGGTCCTGGTCGAGACCGAATGGCTCGACGCGCACCGGAACGATCCCGCGGTCCGGGTCGTCGAGGTCGACTACGACCCCGAAGCGAACTACGCGATGGGGCATGTCCCCGGCGCCTCGCTCGTCGACTGGCGCGCGGACATGAACGACCCCGTCTCGCGGGACATCGTCTCGGGGCCCGCGTTCGGCACCCTCCTCGCCCGGCTCGGGATCGACGCGGGGTCGACGGTCGTCCTGTACGGGGACTTCAACAACTGGTTCGCCGCCTTCGCCTTCTGGGTGTTCAAGTACTACCACTTCCGGGACCTCCGGCTCCTCAACGGCGGCCGCAAGAAGTGGATCGCCGAGGACCGCCCGCTCACGAAGGAGGCGCCCCCGGCGCGCACCGGGTCGTACGCCGCCCCGGCGCCGGACGAGACGCTCCGCGCCTACCTCGACACCGTGCGGACGGCGCTCCCGGACGTCGCCGCCCGGCGGCGCGGGCTCGTCGACGTGCGCGGACCGCGGGAGTTCTCCGGCGAGGTGACCGCCCCGCCGGAGTATCCGAACGAGCACGCCCAGCGCGGGGGCCACATCCCGGGGGCGGTCAACGTCCCGTGGGCGCAGGCGGTGAACGACGACGGCACGTTCCGGTCGGCGGAGGAGCTCGACCGCCTCTACCGGTCGAAGGGGCTCGACCCGTCCCGGCCGGTGATCACGTACTGCCGCATCGGCGAGCGGTCGAGCCACACGTGGTTCGTCCTTCGGTATCTCTTGGGCTACCCCGACGTCCGCAACTACGACGGGTCGTGGACGGAGTGGGGCAACCAGATCAGGCTGCCGATCGCGAAGCCGTAGCCGGGTGGACGGACCGGCGCCGCGGCGTCGGGTCCGTCGCCCGCCGGATGAGGAAGTGGTAGAGGCCGTCCTCCACGCGCGTCGCGAGCACCGGGTGGCCGTGCGTGTCCGACCAGCGGACCATCTCGATCGGGCTCGTCGGATCGTCCGTGACGAGGAGGACGACCTCCTCCGGGGCGCGCCGGGCGATCTCCTCGTTGAGGCGGACCAGGATCGCCTGGCACTCGGCGCCGATCTCGAACAGCTCCGCGTCGGGGACCGCGGGGTAGCACCGGATCCGCTTCGTCCGGATCCGCTCGGCGTAGATCGGCGCCGCCTCGGCGCTCGTCATGAGGACGGGGCTCCCCGGAAGGTCGGCGAGGAGTCGCAGCCGGACGACCCAGCCCGCGTCGTACGGCGCGTTGTTGAGGAGCTTCGGGGCGGCGACGATCGCGGGGTTCGTCGCGACGACGGTCGCCGCGACCGGCAGCCGCACGGGACCCGTGTACCGGCGGCTCTCGACGGTCGCGACGCTGCGGCCCGCCTCGACCCGGTCGACCGGGGGGCGGTACGTAACCGATTCGAACCGCCCGGCGAACGAGGCGAGCGGGAGGGTGAGGCCGAGGGTCGCCGCCCCGTCGGCCGCGTCGACGGCCAGCCAGACGTCGTTCTCGACGTCGTACCGGCGGTCGTCGGGGAGGGCGCACCCCTCGATCTCCACGCGGCGGGAGGGCCGGCGGGGGACTTACGGCTATCCCGGGCCGGGACGAGAACCGTTTAGGCGGACGGCGCCCGTGCGGCGGCGTGCGCGCTGCCCCACCCTCGGAGGGCGCGGGCCCCCCCGGCCGGCGCTGCCGGTGCGGCCACTACCCCGTCGCGCACATGCGCGTCGTCCCGGCGGGCGAGGGCGGCGGGTGCCGGCTGAGCCCCGTCGGTCCGTGCGAACGGTGCGGGGCGGCGGTCTGTAGCGGGTACGTGCCCGCGGCCGAGAACGGGCCGTAAAGGTACAAGAGGCGTGCGCCCCTCGATGGGGCGTGGCTCGCCTCGTCCCGCTCCTCGCCGTCGTCCTGCTCCTCGGCGCCGGCGGGGCCGCCGTCGGCGTGTCCCTCGGATCTCACGCCGTCCCCGGGCCCGCCCCGGCCTCGCACGGACCCGACCGCCTTCCCGGCGCCTCCCCCGCCCCGGTGTGCACGGCGATCTCGCCCCGGCCCGCGGACGGCGGCGAGGGGCGCCTCCTCGTCTCGACGTCGGACGCCCAGGCGGTCCCGAACACGGGGCTCCGGGCGAACTTCACGGCGTTCCCCACGTTCGGTCTCGCGCCGTCGTCATCGTTCCAGGTGAGCGTGACCGAGACGATCGGCGGGTACGACGCGGTGTTCGGCCTCTTCGAGAACGACGTCACGTTCCCCGTCGCGTTCTACTCGATCTTCGACAACGCGACCGACGCGACGGTCCGGCTCGCGTACTGGACGGACCTCCTCCTCGCCGCGGGCTCGAGCTACGACTTCGCGCTCACGGAGGCCCCCGGGACGACCGCCTGGACGCTCACGGTGGACGGGGCGCTGTTCGACGCGAACGCGTCGGAGGCGACGTTCGACTTCGGCGCGGGCGCGTCGACGTGGCTCGGCGGGATCGGCTTCTCCGAGGTCGCGTTCTACGCGTCCGAGTCGCCGGTCCCGGACGTCGTGACGGTCCCCCTCGCCTTCGCGGTCCGGACCGGGGCCGGGTGGTACCTTCCCGAGAACGCGTCCGCCCGCTGGGTCGCGACGACCTCGACGTGGGGGGTGGAGGGGCGCGCCCAGAACGGGAGCTTGGCCCCCGGGGAGCTCCTCTCGGGGACCGCGGTCCCGACGGCGGCCGACGGCGCGACCCTGTGGCGCGGGGGCCCGGTCGGGGTCACCGTGACGGTCGTCCCGTCGGCCCCGGCCGTGCTCGGGACGTCGGCAGTCTCCATCGGCGCCCGCGTCACGGACTCGGCCGGCGTCCCGCTGCCGGGGGTCGCCGTCGCCTTCGCGGATCGCCTGGGCAGCGACTTCGAGCCGAACGCGACGACGTCCGACGCGTCCGGCACCGTGTCGAGCTCGCTCGGCGCCCCCAACGTCTCGGCGCCGACGGCCGATGAGGTCGTGGTGACGGTCACGCTGTTCGGGTTCCGGGGGAACGGGTCGACGCCCCTCACCGTCGACCCGGCGATCGCCGTCACGCTCCTCGTCGTGCCGATGCCGGTCTCGGGCACCGTCGGCGCGCCGATCGACTTCGCGATCACGGCGTCGGACCCGACGAACGCCCCGGTCCCGGGCCTCCTTCTGTTCGTCACGATCTCGGGCGGCTCCGCGGAGTTCGCGCCGTTCGGGACGACCGGCGCGACGGGCGAGCTCCCGATCGAGCTCATCGCGGCCGACGCCGGGACGTTCCACGTGTCGGTCCGAGTCTCGTCGCCCGGGTACTGGGGCGGCGTCGCGGTCGACGTCCCGGTCCGCGCGGCGCCTCCCACGCTGCTCTCGACCGTCGCGCCGTACGCGATCGGCGCGGGGCTCGGCGGCGCCGCGGTGGCGGCGGCGATGATCCTCCTGCGGCGTCACCGGCGCCGGCCCGGGATCCCGCGGTTCGACCTCCCCGAGGAGCGGCCGGGGCCGGGCGAGGAGCGGACGCGCGACGCGTCAGCCGTACGCGGTCCGGAGTAGGTGGTCCTTGAACCGGTGGAGGGCGTCGTCCCACAGGTGGAAGTGCCACGACCGGGCCTCCTCCCACGCGTCGCCCGACCGCCAGCCCGTGTGCTCGAGCGTCACGTCGATCCCCTCCGGGGAGTCCTGCAGCCGGACGTAGACACCAGTCCCGGGCTCCTCGCCGTTCATGAGCTCCGCGAAGGCGGGCGGGCCCTGCCAGGTGAACCCGAGGTCGACGTCGGGGGTGAGGTGGGTGACCCGGCCCCGGCTCTCGAACGGCGTCTCCCCGCCGAAGGCGAGCTCGTACCGGCCCCCGACCTTCGCCTCGATCGTCGCGTCGGCCCCGAGCCACGCCTTCACCTGCGCCGGGTCCGTCAGCGCCGCGAAGATCATCGGCGGCGGCAGCGGGACCGTGACCTGGATCAGGATCGGGTCAAGCTCCTCGATCGGTCGTTCCATGTGGGCTCCAGCGTGACGGACGGGGCCGGGGGCCGAGGCGGCCCCCCGCCTTAGAGGTACTGGGAGTCGGTGTAGCAGTAGTACCGCCCGTACTGCGGGACCCACGTCGCCGGGCGGCCGCACCGGGGGCACGTGGGGGCGGCGGGCGCGACGGGCGCCGCGGCCGGCGGGGGGGCGCCCATCGGCGGCGCGGCGGCCGCCTGGGGCTGGTACGGCATCCCCATGGGAGGCTGCTGCATGTACCCCGTCGGCGGGTTGCGCATCTCGTTGATCGCGTCGCCGAGCTTCACGTAGGCGATGATGTAGAAGATGCCGGGGATGACGCCGCCGAACAGGAGCTCGACGATCGCGAGGACCAGGGTCGGGGTCCGGGCCCCCTCATACTCGCCGTTGCGGACGCGGGTGTAGCACATCGCGTACGCGACCCACAGGAGGAACAGCGGGATGATCCCGAACAGGACGAGGAAGATGATCGGGAAGATGAAGAACCCGAACCCGAGGGAGGCGGCGGCGAGGAGCCCGATCACGCCGAGCGCGAAGAAGAAGATGAGCGCGAAGATGAACTGCACGATGAGGCCGATCAGGATCATCGTCTGGGCGGTCCCCGCCGAGGGGGGGCGGTACCCCATCCCGGTAGCTTGCACGGCTTTCCCGACCGTGCGTCGGGGTAGTTAAGGGTTCTCCCGAACGCGCGCGCGTTCGGGGGCCGAGGTCGTCGAGCGGCCCCGCACCCTTAGATACGGTGGGCCGGTGGGCGCGCGAAACCGTGCCGGAGCGGTCGTGACCCCCTCGGCGGCGATGGACGTCCTCCCGGGGTTCTGGCGGGCCGCGCAGATACCGGAGTCGCGGATTGGCTACCTCGCGTTCCAGGCCCGTCGGTACGGCGCCATCGTCGACTTCCTCGCGCGCCGCGGACGGCTCGACGGGCGGGTCGTCCTCGACCTCGGCGGCGGCGTCGGCTCCCTCGCCGTCGCGCTCCACGCCGTGCTCGGGGGGACTTACGAGGTCGCCGACTTCCAGCCGCCGGCCCCCGAGCACGCGGCGGCGCTCGCGGCGGCCGGCGTGCGACGGAGCTTCGCCGTCGACCTCTCGCGTCCGGGGGGGCTCGACGCGCTCCCGTCGGAGTACGACCTCATCCTGTTCGTGGAGGTGCTGGAGCACCTGCTCGTGAACCCGCTGTTCCTCTTCCGCGGGATCTGGGAGCACTTGCGGCCGGGGGGACTCCTTTTCCTCACGACGCCGAACATGGCCCGGCTTCGGAACCGGCTGGCGCTCGCCGTCGGCCGGTCGATCAAGGAGCCGGGCCGGTACCCCGTCGTCCCCGACCCCGCCTACACCAACGGCCACGTGGTGGAGTTCACCCTCCCCGAGCTCGATCAGCTCCTCGCGTTCGAAGGGTTCGCGCGCGTCGACCACCGGATCGTCCAGCAGGTCCCGGCGCTCCGGCCCACGACGGCGCAACGCGTGGGCGTCCGCCTCCTGAACCTCGGCCTCGCCCGCCGGCTCGCGCTCGGCGACGATATCCTCGCGCTCTACCGGAAGGTCGAACGGAGCGACCGGTCGAGGCTGGACCCGACGGCCCGGATATAGTCGACGGACGCCGCGAATGGACTGGTCGGGATTTGAACCCGAGGCCTCCGGTTTGCAAAACCGGCGATCTTCCGGACTGATCTACCAGCCCACGGTCACCGATGCGGGGTCCCGGGCTTAGGCCTTTCTCCGCGGAGGGCGGACCTAAGGGC
>DATJVB010000146.1:0-17802 GCA_035502055.1 Thermoplasmata archaeon
CAGCGCGAGCGCCGCGACGACGACCGCCGCGACGAGCGCCCCGCGATCGGCACGCCGGCGGCCGGGACCGATTGCGCGCGGCGGTCCGGCGATGGTCGGGCTCCGCGTCACTCTCGGCGTCGGCGGGGCCGGGCGACGGGCCCGAAGAATTCGAGCCAGTTTCCGTCCGGGTCGGCCGCATAGATGAGCCGGGTCCGGCCGTGCTCCACGAAGTCGCTCCGGATCGGGACCTTGAGCCGCTTCAGGGTGCGGGCCCAGCCCGCCATGTCCTCCACGTAGAACCCGAAGTGATCGAACTCGGTGCCGCGGCGGATCGGCTCGTAGAACCGGTTCCCCTGGGGGTAGTAGTTGAGCTCGAGCCGGGACGACTGGCGGGGAAGCGCGAGCTGGACCCAGACGCCGCCGTGCTCCATCGTACCCCGGGCCCGGACCCGGAAGCCCAAGCTCTCGTAGAACCGGAGCGACCGATCCACGTCCCGCACCCGGATGCCGCTGTACAGGAACCGCAGCCGCGGAGCGCCCGACGCCATGCGGCGGCTACGGGGCGTCGGCATATGTACTCCGACGCGCCCCGACGGAGAGGGAGGGAACGGCCGGCGCCCCTCCGGGGGAACCCCCAGTAACGGCTATTTGTGCCGAGGGGGCCTCGGGGGGTCGCCCCGGGAGGCTCTCCGGGCGGTTCCGATGAACGTCGCGCGACGCCGACTCGAGGCGCTGGTCCGGGCCGACGCGGACCACGACTGCTCCGACGGGGGCGGGATCTGCGTCCGCCTCGCGGCCGTCGCCGACCTGCCGACCCGGTTCGGCGAGTTCCAGGTCGTCGCCTTCGACTCCCTCACGGATGGGAAGGAGCACGCGGCGCTCGTCCGCGGCGACGTCGCGGGGAAGAGCGAGGTGCCGGTCCGGCTCCACTCCGAGTGCCTCACGGGGGACACCTTCGGGTCGCTCCGATGCGACTGCCGGGAACAGCTCGAGATGGCGCTCCGGGCGATCGGCCAGCTCGACACCGGGATCATCCTCTACCTCCGCCAGGAGGGCCGGGGGATCGGCTTCGCGAACAAGATCAAGGCGTACCAGCTGCAGGAGGCCGGACTCGACACGATCCAGGCGAACGAGGCGCTCGGCTTCCGGGGCGACGAGCGCGACTACGAGGTCGCGGCCCACATGCTCGAATCGCTCAAGGTCCGGTCCATCCGGCTCATGTCGAACAACCCGGCGAAGATCGTCGACCTCACGGCGCACGGTATCCGGGTCGTCGGCCGGATCCCGATCGAGGCGTCCCCGAACCCGTTCAACCGGCGGTACCTCGAGACGAAGCGGCTCAAGGCGGGCCACCTCCTGCGGAACCTCCCCGCGCTCCCCGTCACCGAACAGGTCGACGAGGTGGCGGGATCGGGGACGATCCCGTCGGCCTAGGGGTCCGACCGACGGTCGGCCCCGCGGCGGGCCCCGCGCGGGGTTCGACGCCGAGGGCGAGGGCGGCCCTTAGGAGGCCGATGTGGGTGAACGCCTGCGGGAAGTTGCCGAGCGGCCGGCGGCCGCGGGGGTCCCACTCCTCGCTGAACAGCCGGAGCGGGCTCGCGACCCGGAGGAGCGCCCGGAAGTTCCTCAGCGCGCGGTCGCGGGCGCCGGTCCGGGCGAGCCCCTCGACGAGCCAGAACGAGCAGAGGAGGAACGCTCCCTCGGGCCCGGCGAGCCCGTCGTCGCCCCGGTACCGGTAGACGAACGGCCCGTCGGCGAGCTCCGCCGCGACCCGCTCGACGGTGCCGACGACGCGGTCGTCGGTCCACGGCAGGAGCCCCACCATCGGGAGCCGGAGGGCCGACGCGTCGAGCCGGTCCCGGCCGAACGCCTGCGTGAACGCGCCGACCCGGGGGTCGTACCCGCGATCGAGCACCGCGGCGCGGATCCGATCCGCCTCGGTCCGCCAGCGGGCCGCGAGGCGGGACCGGCCGAACCGGCGGGCGAGGGCGGCGCCGCGGTCGACGGCGACCCACGCCATCGCCTTCGAATGGACGAAGTGCGCCGGCGGCGAGCGGACCTCCCAGAGGCCCGAATCCGGCCGCTCCCACCGGTCGAGGACCGTCCCGACGAGCGGGACGAGGCGGTCGAAGTCGGCCTCCACCGACGTGGGATCGATCGCCGCCAGCTGGCTCGCGGCGTCGAGCACCTCGCCGAAGATGTCGAGCTGGAACTGGTGGACCGCCTCGTTGCCGATCCGGACCGGCCGCGCGCCCCGGTACCCCTCCCACGTCGGGTGGATCCGTTCGGGCGGCGTGGCGCCGCCGTCGGGATCATAGAGGACCCGAAGGCGCGACTCGCCGGCCGACTCGGTGCGGGCGAGGACCCACCGGACGTACGCCCGCGCCTCCCGCAGGTGGCCCAGGATCAGCAGGACCTGGGCCGCGAACGCCGCGTCGCGGATCCAGACGTACCGGTAGTCCCAGTTCCGGGCGCCGCCGGGCCACTCGGGCAGGGAGGTCGTCGGGGAGGCGATGAACGCGCCGGAGGCGCCCCGGGAGAGGAGCTTCAGCAGGAGCTCGGATCGCTCCACCCAGTCGTGCCAGACGTGGGCCTGGCGGTGGATCGGAGCGTCGGGACGGTGGACCCACTCGCGCCAGAACCGGACCGTCGCCCCCAGGCTCGAGATCGGGTCGTCGAGCGGCGGGCGATCGCCCCACGTCGCCTCGACGGCGACCGGCGCCTCGGGGCCTAATCGGCCGTTCGCGACCAGATGACCCTCGGAGAGCGACCACCGCCACGGTCCGCCGAGCTCGAGCCGGTCCGGCCCCGAGACCGCGGCCCACCGGCGCGGACCGATCGGCTCCCAGTCCGGCGCCGGACGGCGCCCGTAGTCGAACCGCGGGTCGACCTCGACCCGGACGTCGACCGGTCCCCCCTCCACCTCGAGCAGCCGGACGATCCGGCCGCCGCCTCCCGGCGTGACGGTCGGGATCGGCATGAAGTCCCGTATCGTGAGGGTCCCCGCCTCCGTCACGAGGAACGTCTCGAGCACGTTCGTCCCCGGGGCGTACCGCTGGACCGACTCCTCGGGGTCGTCGACCTCGACCCGGAACGATCCCCCGGTCCGGCGGTCGAGGAGCCGGCCGAAGACGCTCGGACTGCTGAACGTCGGGAGGCAGGCCCAGTCGATCCCGCCGAACCGGGACACGAGGGCGGCGGTCTCGAGGTCGCCGATCACCCCGTAGTCGTAGAGCTCCGCCCACGCGTCCGGCGGGGGCGCCCCGTTCGTCCCGGCGGTCCCCGCGCCGCCCGGCGACGCGGCCCGCACCCGCCGGCGCTTCGGACGGGAGGAGGATCCGGACGGTGTCGTGAGGGGCGTAGCCGGGTCCGAACCCTCGCGGAGGTTAACGTCTCACCCGCCGGGTCGGTCGGGCGGCCGGACGCCGCCCCGGGCGAGCCGGTCGACGCGCCCGGCGAGCTCCTTCATCCTCGGGCGCACCGGGCCGAGGGCGCCCGGGTCGGCCGTCGCCGCGTCCTCGAGGTAGGCGACGGCGGCCTCGATCTCGTCGAGCGTGCTCGCGGGGGACCGACGGGAGCCCGCGGTCCCGAGCGGCCAGCCGACCTCCTCCTCGGCCTTCGGGGTGAGCTCGTACCGTCCATCGGGCCGCTTCGCGATGAGGCCGTCCGTGAGAAGCTGGTCGAGGAGCGGGTAGACGGACCCGGGGGACGGGCGCCACCAGCCACCGGTCAGATTCTCGACCTCCGCGATCAGCTCCGCGCCGTTCTTGGGTCCCCCGGAGAGGAGGACGAGGACGCCGACGCGCAGCCCCCGTCGCTGGTGCATCATCCAGCGGAACGGCCACACGGTCGTCCGGGACCCGCCGGAGTTCATTAGCATATCGGTTTCCCGATATCGGATATTCGATACGGTCAAATACTCCCGCGGAGTCGCCCCGAGGGGCGCGCATGCAGCAGCGGGGGTCGTTCGGTGCCGACCGGCGGGGCGGGATCTTCGGATGGGCGATCGCCGGTCTCGTGGTCGCGCTCCTCGCGGTCGCGTTGGTCGCCTGGACGGTCGTGGTCCTCTTCGGCCACACCGGACCGTGGCCGTACTTCGCCGGCGGGTTCTTCTTCTTCCCCTTCGGGCTGTTGCTCCTCCTCCTCCTCGCCTTCCTCGCGTTCCGGTTCGCCTTCTGGGGCGCCCGGTGGGGTGGCGGCTGGCGGTACGGCGCCTACGGCCATGGTGGGCCGTGGGGCCCCCGGTACGGGATGGGGTACGGCCCGCGCGGCGCGGAGGAGATCCTGCGCCGCCGGTACGCGAGCGGCGAGCTCACCCGCGAGCAGTTCGAATCGATGATGCGGGACCTCCGGGCGCAGGGCTGAGGGCCCGTCGCCCGACCGGCGGACTCGGCTACCGGGGCCTGATCCATCGGGGATCGCGGGGGTCCCGTCCGGGGGCCGAGGGCCCTGTCCGCCCGGATGCCGGGCCCTCGGCGGTCGTCTCGACGACGGGGCCGGGCGAGTGCCGGACCAGCACGTACGCGTACGCCGGTTCGAGCGGAGGATGCGCCTCGTCGATCGCCGGCGGCGGCTGGACCACGAGGAAGAACCCGACGGTCGAGACGACGGTGGAGAGGAGGATCCCGAGGAAGACCCCGTTGAGGAAGCCGGGCGCCGCGAGCCCCACGGAGAGGGGGACCGTCGCGACGATCGCGGAGGCGAGGCCGCGCGGGATGCAGAACGCCGCCAGCGTCTCCTGCCGGCGCCGCTCCGTCGGCGCTCCGACGAGGTACGGGCGGAGGATCGGCAGGAACAGGACGCGCACGCCGAGCATCGCGACCGCGGAAACCCCCGCGACGAGGAGGATCGCCCTCGAGAGGGATCCGAGCTGGAACAGGACCCCGATGTAGACGAAGAAGAACGACGACGCGAAGAACGAGATCTCCCGCTGGACGTTCTGGAGGTGGAGGACATCGATGCCGTCGGGCGAGAGGTCGAGCAGCCGCCGGAACCGGTCCCACGCCGCGGGCCACCCGCGGACCGGCCGGAGCCCCTCCGCCCCCCGGGGAGAGAGGGCGGCGACGTTGCCGACGAGGAGACCGAAGAGGAAGACGGTGAGCGCCGGACTGAGCTTGAGGTAGTCCGACGCCGCGTACGTGGCGATCACCATCGTGATCGTGAGGGTCCAGGTGTAGCCGGCCGTCGACTCGCGCAGCCGGTCGAGGACCCACGTCCAGAAGACGCCGGCCGCGAGCCCGACGACGATCGACCCCGCGATCACGGGCACCAGCGACGCGGCGGCCGCCGGCACCGACAGCGTCCCGGTCACGTCGACGGCGATGAGGAACAGCGGCACGAGGAGGACGAGGACATCGGCGGCGACGGACTCGAACAAGAGCGCGGTCCCGATCCGAGACGGCAGCCGGCCGGCCCGGACGAGGACCGGCACGGCGATGCTCCCCGGACCCGAGAGCGCGAATCCGAAGGCAGTCGCGAGGATCGGGTCCCATCCGAGCAGCTCGACCGCGAGCGTCGCGATCCCCGCGGCGGTCGCGAGCTGGACGAGCAGCGTGAACGCCGTGGCGCGCCCGAGCACGTGCCTAAGGTCCTCGACCCGGATGCCGAGGCCGACGCTGAACAGGATGAACGAGATCGTCACCGCCGAGACGAACGGGATCAGCGAGGAGAGGAGGGCGACCGTCGATGCGGGGAGGAGCCCGAAGTGGACGAGGGCGACGCCGAGGAGCATGAGGGGAAGGACGCTCGTCACCCGGATCCGCTCGAACAGGCTGTCGAGGACGAACCCGACGAACGCGATCCCCGCGAGGAGGATGAGCGCGAGATCGACCGGGATCACGGTCCCTCCGCGGGCGGGCCGGGGCGGGCGGCCGACCCGGCCGCCCGCCTCAAGGGGCCTCGCTTCCGAGCGGCGGGAACTCCTCGTCGGCGAGCTCGGTCCCCTCCCGGGCGCCGAACGTCCGCCGGACGTACCAGTCGGCGACGAGGTTCCCCGCGACGACCGACGCGAGCGCGACGCCGATGACGACCGAGGCGATCGACGATTCGAGCCCGGCGCTGATCGGGGCCGATGACGTCACGAGCGACAGAGCGAGGACGACGGGGATCGCCCCGCGGATGCCCGCCATCGTGAGGACGTTGTACCACGACGCCGGGAGGCGGGCGCCGGGTCCCCGGAGCGCGGTCGCCAGCGGCCGGTGGACGTAGACGAACGCCCCACGTCCGAGCACGAGGGTCGCGAAGACGAGGGCGATCAGGAACAGGTTCGCGGGGAGGTTGGAGACCGCGACGAGGAGACCCATCGAGAGGAAGATGATCGAGTTCACGACGTAGATGATCACCCCCCAGAAGGTGCTCACCGTGTGCTGCACCGCCGCGTCCATCGCGCGCGGGGCGATCCACGTCCCCACGGCGATCCCGGCGATCGACGTCGCGATGATCCCCGACGCGCCGACGCTCTGCGCCGCCAGGAAAGATCCGTACGCGACGACGATCGAGAGGGCGGTCTCGACGGCCGGGTCGTTAAGGTGCCGGTGGAGCACGTACACGCCGCCCGCCGCGAGGAGGCCGATCGCGATCCCCCCGAACGTGAGCTGCACGAACTGGAGGGTGACGCCCGCCGCGCTCCACCCGCCCCCGGTGAGCAGGCCGAGGATCACGAGGAAGGTGATCACGCCGACGGCGTCGTTGAGGAGCGACTCGCTCTCGACGATCGTCGCGAGCTCGCTTGGCACCTTGAGGCGCCGGAACAGGTCGACGACGGCGATCGGATCCGTCGGCGACAGGATCGCCGCGAGCAGCAGCGCGACGAGGAGCGGGATCCCGGCGATCCAGCTCACGAGGAGCCCCGTGAACGCCGTCGTGAAGATGACGCCGACGAACACGAGGAACAGGATGAGCGGCGCCCGGGCCCGCAGCTGCCGGAAGTCGATGTGGATGGCCGCCTCGAAGATGATCGGCGGCAGCAGAACGTTGAAGAAGAAGCCGGTCGAGAACAGCGTCTCGTCGGCGCGCAGGCTCGCGAGCGGGCCGAACCGCTGGCCGAGGAGGCCGATCGCCGCGCCGAGGAGGACGAGCGCGGCCGTGTAGGGGAAGCGGATCCGGGTCGAGACGATGACGACGATGATGGCGATGATGAGGAGCGTGAGCAGCGGGACGATGTCCGCCATCCGCGGGCCCAGCGCCCGCTATGCCATCTCCGTTTGGTTCGACGCGAACGGCCGCCGCCCTAGCCCGGGACCTTGAGCGCCTCGGCCGGCGCGGGCCCGATGCCGGCCTCGGGTCCCGCCGCCGTCGCCGGCCGGACCGGGTGGGCCGCCAGGAACCGGTCGATGAGCTGCGCGATGCGCAGGTCGATGTCCTCGTAATCGTATCGAACGTTGAGGACCGGCTGGCGGACGCGCAAAAGCCGCCGGAGGTCGACCGGGCTCCCGTCGACCACGAAGTCGGCCGGGGTGGCCCGGATCGTCTCCTCGAGGTCATGGACCTGTTCCGGCCCGTATCCCATCGACGGGAGGATCCCGACGAGGTGCGGGTACGATTCGAACACCTCCCGGATCGAGCCGACGGCGTACGGGCGCGGGTCGACGATGATCCCTCCGTGCGCCCGCGCGACGAGGGTGCCGGCGCCGGTCGAGAGCCCCCCGTGCGTCACCGTGGGGCCGTCCTCGACGACGAGGACCCGGTGGCCCCGGAGGCGGTCCGCGTCCGGACAGGCCATCCGGAGGCCGCCGCGCACGCGCTCCGCCCGCGGGTTCATCCGGGCCGCGTCGTCCTCGATGCGGCGGATGCTCTCGGGAGTCGCTGTGTTCGCCTTGCTGACCACGATCACGTCGGCGCGGCGGAAGTTCGTCTCGCCCGGGTGGAACGCGAGCTCGTGGCCGGCGCGGAACGGGTCCGCGACGACGATGTGGAGGTCCGGCCGGAAGAACGGAAGGTCGTTGTTCCCCCCGTCCCAGACGAGGATGTCGCTCTCCGCCTCGGCGGCCTTGAGGATCGCCGCGTAATCGACGCCCGCGAAGACGACCGCGCCCTCCCGGATGTGCGGCTCGTACTCCTCCCGCTCCTCGATGGTGCAGTCGGCGCGGTCGAGGTCCTCGAGCGTCGCGAACCGCTGGACGGCCTGCGCCGCGAGGTCGCCGTACGGCATCGGGTGGCGGACGATCGCCGCCCGCCAGCCGCGACGCCGAAGATGGCTCCCGACGTAGCGCGTGAGGGGGCTCTTGCCCGCGCCGGTGCGGACCGCGCAGACGCTGATCACGGGGCGCGACGCCGTCAGCATCGTCGCCTCCGGGCCGGGCAAAAGGAAGCTCGCCCCCGCCGCGAGCGCGATCGACGCCTTGTGCATCACGTCGACGTGGGCCAAGTCCGAGTAGGCGAGGACCGCGGTGTCGACGGATTCCCGCCGGATGAGGTCCGGAAGCTCCGACTCGGGGACGATCGGGATCCCGTCCGGGTAGCCGGGTCCGGCGAGCGTGGGCGGGTACCGACGCCCGGCGATCCGGGGGATCTGGGCCGCCGTGAACGCGACGACGTGGGCGTCGAACCGGCCCCGGTACAGCATGTTGAACGTGTGAAAGTCGCGACCGGCGGCACCGAGGATCACGATCCGACGAGGCGTCATTGCGGTGCCATCGGGCCCTTCGGTTATAGGACGGCCGTCAAGCCGGCCTGACGGGGCGTCCGCGACGCGCTTAACCCGCCGGGACCCTACGACCGCCCGACGGGGGCGACGGGGGACGCCGGAGACGGAGAGCGCCTACCTCCTCATCGCGGTCGCCTTCGCCTTCGCGGTCAGCATCGGCGCGCACTACACGGGGGCGTGCATGGGCATGCCCGTCGCCGCCGGGGCGATCCGCGCGCTCCCGGCGCTTCTCCTCATGGCCCCGCTCGCGTTCGTCGGCGCGGCGGTGGCGAGCGAGCGCGTCGAATCGACGGTCGGTCGGGGGCTCCTCACGGGGACGGCGTCGATCGGCCTCGCCCTCGCGATCGTGCTCGGGGCGTTCCTGCTGACGGCGACGTACAACTTCTTCGCCCTGCCGACCTCGACGATCCAGATCCTGGTCTTCTCCACCGTCGGGGCGGGTCTCGCCGCCGGGACCCCCGTGCTGTGGGGAACGGTCGGACGCCTCGTGCTGCTGTGGGCGATCGCGCCGCTCGTCGCCGTCGCCCTCGGCTGGGGGCTCATGCGGCTCGCGGACCGGCGCCGGGCCGATCCGTCCGCCCCTTCCGCGCTCACGCGGGCGGCCGTCGTCGGGCTGGTGGCGGTCGGGGCGGCGGCGTCGTTCGCCATGGGGGCGAACGACGTGTCGAACGCCTCCGGGTCCCTCGTGATGACCGGGCTGTTCGGCCTCGTGGCCGCGGGCGTGATCGGAGGGATCGGGCTCGCGGTGGGGGTCGTGAGCTGGGGCCGACCGATCCTGCGCCGGGTCGCGTTCGGCCTCGTCCGCCTCGACCCCCGGATGGCGGTGACGGCCCAGCTCGCGCAGGCAGCGATCATCCTGGGTTCGGTATCGGTCGGGCTGTTCACCTCGATGAACCAGGCCCTCGTCGGCGCAATGATCGGGGTCGGGTTCGCCCGGGGACCGGGAACGGTCGACTGGCGGCCGGTTCGGGGGCTGCTGCTCGGATGGGGGGTCGGTCCGGCCTCAGGGTTGGTCGCGGGGTTCCTCCTCGCCCGGCTCCTCCTACCGCTCGGTCTTTGAATGACGCGGGGTCGCGAGACATCTCGTCGCGAAGTCTCCCGGCGCGGACGGCGGCGGTAGTGTTATGAAACGTGGGTACTAAGGCGCCCCCAACAGGCCGCCCCATGGGTGTGCGCTCCGGTCCGGCACCCGATCCCTCCCACGCCGGCCCGGCTCCGGCGACGGTCCGCCGGGGGCCTGATCAGGCCCGAGGTGGGCTCGCGTTCCGACGCCGGGCCCGCCCCGCGCTCCTCGTCGTGGCGGTGGCCGCGATTCTCGCGGTCCTTCCGGTGGGGGCGGCGTCCCCCCACGGGGCGCATGTCGGCGGAGCGCCCCGCGGCCCGAACGGTGCGCCGTCGTCGGTCGTCGGACACCCGGTTCCGGGGAGGCCGGCTGGCCGGTCCGTCCCTCTGACAGGGCCCGCGGTGCTGGGCACCTGGGACGATCTGAGCGCGAACGTATCCTCCCCCCCAAGCGGACGGCAGTCGTTCGTGATGGTGTACGACCCGTTGATCCCGGCCATCGTGCTGTTCGGCGGGCAGGACGGCTCCGGGGATGCGCTCGGCGACACCTGGGAGTTCGTGCACGGCGACTGGACGGAGTTGAGCCTCACGACGCACCCCTCGGCCCGCTGGGGCGTGGCCGGAGCGTACGACCCGCAGGAGCAGGGGGTCGTGGTGTTCGGGGGCCGCGACCAGCTCGGCCACTACTTCACGGACACCTGGCTGTTCACCTCGGCCGGCTGGAAGAACATCACGCCGTCGTCTTCGCCGAGCGCGAGAAACCTCGACAACGGCATCGCCTACGACTCCGAGGACGGCTTTCTCATCCTCCACGGCGGGTTCGACCAGACGACCGGTACTCAGCTCACCGATACGTGGCGGTTCGAGAACGGTTCCTGGTCGTCGGTCTCGACGAACACGCCGCCGCCCACGGGCCCTACCCACCTCGCGGACGACCCGGCCGACGGGTACGTGCTCGACTTCGTCGGCGCCGGGTCGAACTGTGTTGGCACGGGCGTGACGTGGACCTACCGGGCTGGCACGTGGTCGAACGTCACGTCGGCGGCGGGGCACCCCGACGACGACACCGGGGCGGGCGCGTTCGGCTTCGATCCGATCGAACGGGGTGTCATGATGTGGAGCGGGTACAGCTCCTCGTGCATCGTCACCGGCGGCACCTGGCTGTTCCAGGGGGGAAGTTGGTACAACATCTCGGGTTCGCTGCCGACGCAACCGATCCCCCGGTGGGAGGGCCAGCTCGCCTTCGATCCCGTGCTGGGCGGCGATATCGTCTGGGGGGGGAACGAGAACCACGTGGGAGGGTCGAACACCCTGGGGACCGACACGTGGGAGTTCGACGACGGCCTCACGGTCAACGCGAGCGAATCGACCGCTTCAGGCAATTCGCCGCTCGAGGACAACTTCACGGTCTCGGGTCCGTACGGAGGGGTTTCCCCGTACAGCTTCAACTGGTCCTACGGCGACGGGAGCCCCAACGGCACGACGGCGAACGCCTCGCACACCTTCGTCTACGGCGGATCGTACTCGATCGCGGTCAAGGTGAGCGACGTCCAGGGACGGTTTGGCCTCGGGCTCCTCGCGCTGAGGGTACGGGGACCGATCGGGACGACGCCGTCCGTCACGCCGACGCTCGGGGCGGCCCCGCTGCCGGTCGCGTTCCACGTGACGACCGTCGGCGGCTCGTCCTCGCTCACCTTCCACTGGACGTTCGGCGACGGCAACTCGAGCTCCCTCCAGAACGTCTCCCACACCTTCACAGCCCAGGGCAACTACACGTGGAACCTCTCCGTCTCCGACTCGTACGGGGACGCGGGGTGGGGCGCCGGGACCGTCGAGGTGGTGCCGACGCTCTCGGCCCGGCTCGCGGCGACGGCGGTCGATGGCGAGTCGCCGCTCACCGTCAACTTCACCGGCAACGTGAGCGGAGGTCTCGCTCCGTACGTCTACCGCTGGTCGTTCGGCGACGGGACGACGGGCCCGAACGCGTCGAGCTGCTCGCACACCTTCTCGACGCACGGCGCGTACACCGTCTGGTTCAACGTGACGGACGCGCTCGGATCGCTAAAGACGGCGAAGCTCACCGTCGACGTCGTCCCCCCGCTCGAGGCGGGGGGATACGCGACGCCCGTGGTCGGGATCACCCCGCTCACGGTCGAGTTCTCCGCGACGCCGAGCGCGGGCGAGCCGCCGTACAGCCTCCTCTGGACGTTCGGCGACGGCTCGGGGTCGTCGACCCAGACGAACGTGGCGCACCAGTACACGCTCGCCGGGAACTACACCGCGAACCTCACCGTCACCGACGCGTTCGGCGACGTCGTCGTCCAGCCGTTCGCGGTGCTCGTGGCGGGGCCGCTGATCGCGGGCTTCTCGGCGACGCCGACGCAGGCGACGACCCCGGCGAAGGTCACGTTCGCGGCCGATTGGTCGGGCGGGATCGCCCCGTACTCGTTCGAATGGTCGTTCGGCGACGGCTCGTCGTCGACGGCGGGGGCGACGGTGAACCACACCTACACGCTCGCGAAGAACTACTCCGTCGAGCTGGTGGTCGCCGACACCGCCGGCCATACGGTGTACCGGAACGGGTCGGTCGACGTGGCGACGGCGCTCATCGCCTCCCTCGCGGCGAACGTATCGTCCGCCCAGGTGGGCGGCGCGGTCGCGTTCACCGCGAGCGCCGGCGGAGGATTCCCCGGCTACACGTACCTCTGGACCGGCCTCCCGACCGGGTGCGGCGCGTCGTCCGGGTCGGCGATCCACTGCGCTCCGTCGGCGGCCGGCACGTTCCCGATCGCCGTCGAGGTCAAGGACTCCATCGGCGACACCGCGAACGCTACGCTTTCGTTCACCGTGAACCCGGTCTCCGTGCCCCCCACGTCCCCGGCCGGATCGTCCGGCGTCCCGATAGTCGACCTGGAGGTCGGCCTGCTCGCGGCCGCGATCGTGGCCGCCGTCGCGATCGCGGTCCTGGTGATGCGTCGTCGGACACCTCCCGCCCCGCCGGCCGAGCGCGGTTGGGAGGATCCGCCCGCGGAGCAGCCTCCGTAGGCGGGTCGAACGTGCCCGAGCGGATCGGCTCCGCGGGGGACCGAACCGCGACGCCAGGCGTGTCAGCGCGTTCGGAACACGGATCTTGGGAGTCTCAGGCGCATGGTTGCGCGCTCTGATCGAGGACTCCTCGCGCGGGAGCCGCAAGGGCGGGCGCGTCTCAAGCGATCGTACCGGCTCGTCGCGGGGGGAGAACTCAACGGGGAACCCCACGGCCCGAGGGTCCGGTGCGAGCCGCGGATCCCCGGTACGATTGGCCGGGGCCCGGGCGCACGACGGGAAGAGACGCGGAAACGTCCACGGCGACTCGGCCTCCGACGACCGGGCGAGGGGGGACGGCGGAG
The DNA here is from genome assembly GCA_035502055.1 of Thermoplasmata archaeon. Taxonomy (GTDB): domain Archaea; phylum Thermoplasmatota; class Thermoplasmata; order Lutacidiplasmatales; family UBA184; genus Lutacidiplasma. The sequence goes on from DATJVB010000146.1 coordinate 13,078, forward strand.
ATCCGTTCGGTCCGGGTCGGTCTCGGGCCCGCTCCCGAATCGGGTTGGCCGACTCGCCCGACGGTCCCCTATCAGCCCGGCGGGTTGCCCCAGCCCGCCACCGGATGGGGGTCGGCCTCGACACAGGTGAGGCACAATCGCCGCTTCGTGCGGGGCTCGACGAACCACGCCGTGGGATACCACACGCCGCATCGGGGGCACCGATCGACCTCCGCGAACGAGAGAGGCAGGGGCGCCGTGCGCGCTCCCTCGCCGACGACGGGTTCCAGGCGGGACCGAGCCCTTGGGCCACGGAAGCGATAGGGGATCGCCCAGCCCGCCTCGAGACGGGTCCGGGCGGTCCTCCGGTCGGCGGCGGCGGTGCGGGCGTGGGCTCCCGTCCGCGTCCGGTCGAGTCCCTGGACCGGTGGCGAATCGTCGGACGTCAAGCGTTCCATGGTGTCGTGTCGCCCCGCCGGAGGGTCAACCGCTCCGGGAGGCGAGGAAACCCCCTCCCCGGGGAGGGGTTGCGCTGTCGGCGCGGCGGGCGAACGGGGCGCCTCGAGACGGGCGTCCTCCCCCGGACCGGCGCCGGGCGGGAGAGGCCCCGGGCCCGTGGGAGCGGGACTAGTAGGATTCGAGAGCGAGCCCGGGGATTCGATGGAACCCGCCATCCCCAGTCGCCAGCGTGCTGTGGTGGCGCAGCGCGGTCGAAGCGATCATGGCGTCGAGCATGGGGAGGGGCTCTCCCCGAGCCCGTAGGTCCGCCCTCAGCTGGCCGGCGATGAGGCCGCACACCTTGTCAAAGGGAACCACATCGCGTCCGGCGACCAACTGCGTCGCCCGGGCGAGGTAGACGCCGCCCGCGAAACAGGCGCCGTCCAAGAATTCGGCCAGCGCGGGCGCCGGAATGGTGATGACCTCCTGCTCCGAATCGAAGGTTTTCGCCTTCGCGGCCGCCCCTCGGTGGCCGCGCAGAACTTCGATAGGGAACGGCGTGTCGAGGGTCCGAACGATCTATCTTCCGCCCTTCATCAGCCGCTCGAAACGCTCCTAATCGAGGTCGCGCAGCCGTCTCCGTTCGGCGTGGATCTCCCGGAGAGTCTTGTCCGGCAACTCCTTCCACGCCCCCACGAAACTCGCGAGGCGTCGCCGCTGACCGGCCCGCCGTTTGACGACCTGGCTGAACGACTCGCCCGGTCGCTTCTGACGGCGCAGAAGGTCGTAGGCCTCGCGGTCCAGCGCGACGGGGGTGTTCTCCATGGCCCGCGTCCATAGACAGCACAGATGGAGAACCTAACGTTCTGCGATGGCCCCTCGGCGTTGGAGGCCTGGCGAACTCGCACCCGGGCCCGAAGGGCGGGCTTTGCGAAGGGGGTTCGAAGCGTTCGCGTCCGGCCCGACCTTCTCATCCCGCCCGCGGCACGATGCGCCCCAAGCGTTCGTCGAACGTGGCCAGTCTGTCCAGCTTCAGCTCTCGAAGGGCCACGATGAGGCTCGCGTCCGTGAAGCTTAGTCCTTGATCGCGGTACCGACGGAACGCCTCCCACGTGGGGACGAGGCTGGCGGTTCCCAGGGAGACCGCCGCGAGTCCTCGCAGGGCCGGGTGGGGCATGGGGAGGAAGCGTCGGACCGCCTCTTCGAGGCCGGCCGATCGGGTTCTTGATCGGACGAGAACGAACAGCTCATCGATGACGTGGTCGGTGACAAACGGCTGGCCGAACTCCTTCCGGGCGATCCGGGAGATCAGCTCGACCGCTTCCGCGTGCCGGGCATCGTTCGCGTGAAGGAACGCGAAGACGACGCCCGTATCGAGGAGGACCGTCATCGTACCTCGCTCGCCACCACCGCGTCGATCTCTTCTTCGCGCGTAACGATCCCCGTCCGCACGGCCAGGCGCTTGAGACCCGCGATTTCCCTTCCGCTCATGGGCCGGAAAGCGTCCTCGGCCAGCCGGTGCTTCTCGGCCTCCCCGAGGTCCAGGAGCCAAGACAGGATCGTCTGCTGGGGGACCCGCCGTCCCTGCCGCGCCATGATCTCCCCCTGCAGGCGATCCAATCGCTCCTTGTCCCGTTCCAGCATCTTGACCGAGGTCGACATTCGAGGCCAAGTAGAGAACTCTACCAAATAGAACTTGCTACCGTACCGGAGCGAGGGCATCGAAGGTCCAGCGGCTGAGGGCTGCCTCCACGCAGGGGGGGCGGTTCGAGCCCCCGGGCCCGAGGGGATTCGCAACGCCCGGCGTTTCGAATCCGTTGGAGGCGAGGCCCTCGATCTGGGCCGGAGCCGCGCCCGACCCTGCCAGCCCATCGGGCACCTCGGAATGCTTAGGTCCGTGGATCTCCTTACCTGTTCGTATGACTGAAGCGGGGATCGGAACGTTGACCTCGAAAGGGCAGGTCACGGTCCCCAAGGAGATCCGCGAGGCGCTCGGAGCCAGCGAAGGCGACCGCCTCGTCTTCGAGACCGAAGGGGATCGGGTCCTCCTCCGCAAGGCCCCCAGAGAGAGCTTGGCTGCTCTCTTTCGCCGCCAGAAGCCCTGGTCGGTACCGGCCGTGAAGTTCCAGAGGAAGTTGCGGGATGAGTGGGCCGATCGTCGTCGTTGATACGAGCATCGTCGTCGGAGCCAAGAATCCGAACGAACCCGAGCATGCGGATTGTACGCGAGTTCTCGAACTCGCCCACACGAATCGATTCCGGCCTCTGCTCTCGGCCGTCAGTGTGAGCGAGGTTTGCGTCGGGTATCATGCCGAGCAGGACCAGAACGGTCGTCAGGTCTTCTTGGACTACGTGAGGTCCGCGAACGTCTTCGAGCTCGTGCCGGTGGACCTCCACGTGGCCGAGGAGGCCGCGCGAATCCGGGCCGTTTCGGGTCTGCGCTTGCCCGACGCGATCATCGTCGCGACCGGAGTTCTCGGCAAGGCCGAGTTCGTGGTCACGCATGATCTCGCGTTCGTCAAGTCCAGCAACCTGCTTCCCGTGACTTCGGCGAAGGAACTGGTCACGCGGCTCACCCGGTGACCGGGTCGTTCGGACGCCGGCTCGGGCCCGAGGGGATTCGAACGTTTAAACGTTCGGAGATGTGTTATAAGAGCCGGGATCGGGACGCGCTTGAACCTCGGTGGTGACTACGCCGGAGACCACCTCGGTCAGACGATAGAGCTTCCGGCGGAGGGCACCCGGACTTAGGTTCGCGTAAGCTTCCGCGAGTCCGCGCCATGCCTCCGAATGCTCGGTGACCAGGCGATTGGAGACGTAGGCGATTCTTGAAGCTGGCATCTCATCCTCCAATTGCTGGGCCGCGTGGTCGCCGACTAGCGTCGCCACTGCCCAGACGAGCTCGCGCCGATCGGCCAGGGCGGTGTTGGCCCAAGTGCCGGAGGTGGGTCCCCGCGGAGGGGAGTTTACCCAGCTATCGAGACGCTGGGCTACGAGCGGTTCGACGTGGTGGTACAGCGGGTCGTACTCGACCATGGCCCGTAGCGCCGTGACAGTTTCGCGCCCTTAAATTGCGACGCCGAGCGTTCCTCCCCAGCCGGAGGGGGACGGGGGTTCGCATGGTCACCGCCTCAGGCACCGGCACTAGGGAACGGGCGTCCCGCCGCCCTCGGGTCCGCCAGAAGCGAGTCGCCGGTCGCGCCCCCGGGGCGGTCTCGCCCTTCACCTGTGACCCTGCGGTCCCAACCTCTCTCTTGAAGAGTTGGGCGGAACGGGATCTGCCGCCGGGGCACCCCGTCGCTGCACTCGTGCGCGAGCTGCCGCCTTCAATCGACCGCATGGAGCTGCTGACTCGCGCCGGCGAATGGTCCCGATTGCTACGGATTCTCGACAGGAGGAACATCGGTTGAGCGACCCCTCGGCTGCCGCCCTCTACCTCCGGGTGAGCTCAGAGGTGCAGGATCTTGCTGGGCAGGAGCGCCAGCTTCGAGAGGAAGTCTCACGAAGGGGTTGGATCGTGGGGGCTCGATACGCCGAAAAGGTCTCCGGAACGGGCAAGGTCGAGCGGAAGGAGTACGATCGACTTCTCCGCGATGCAGCGAAAGCGGATCGGCCCTGGACCCACCTCTTGGTCTGGAGTCTGGATCGATTCTCCCGAGAGGAGACGTTCACGAGGGCCTCGCAGAATGTCCTCGACCTCGAGAGGCAGGGGGTGAGGTTTCATTCACTGAAGGAGCCGACGCTCGACACACCCGACGATGAGAAGCCGAACTTGGGGCGAGACGTGCTCCTAGCCCTCCTCCCAGTTATCGCGGCGTTCGAGTCAAAGCGGAGGTCGGAACGGGTCCGCCTAGCCATGAACGAGATCAAGGCGGGTCGTCGGACTACGCGGTCGGGTCGCCCCCCGGGGCGCCCACGGCGCTTGGACGACGAGAAAGGACGGCGGATTGTCGATCTTCGTCGCTCCGGAATGGCCTGGAGAGTCGTGGCGCAGCGCGTCGGTCTCCCTACTGGAACTTGTGCGTACGCCTACTCTCTCTTCGTCCGCGGGCTTTGGAAATCTCCGGCGTTGGGAAAGGTCAGGTCGGAGGAGTAGTCCGCCCCATCTTTGGAAAGGCACCCCTTTCGACACCAGCCCGACGGCCCCGGTCCGAGCTACGTGATTAACTGTAGTGTGTCAGGACATGTGACCGGTTAAGCTGTCAACACATGTGACCGGTTCCGGGCGACCCCGAGACCTGCCCGGCTCATCAGCCTTCGGTCGTTGTACACCTCGACCGGGGTCTTCCAGCCAATCCCCCCATGGAT